>JBHORD010000040.1:0-14773 GCA_042408355.1 Anaerolineales bacterium | reverse complement strand
TTTGTCCTCGCCCTGCCGCTGATGCTGGCGGGCTTGTGGGCTTATCGCCTTACAAAGAATTGTGTTGCCGCTTTTCTTACAGGTTTCATGCTGGCGTTCGCAGGCGGCGCGCGCTGGCTTTTGCTTTTAATTCCTCAGCCGATTCTTGGAATCATTTCGTCGAACATCACGTTGATTGGCTCAGCCAGCACGACCGCGCCCAATCTCGCCGACGCATTGCTTTCCAATTGGAAGATTGACGGGGCGGGCCCCATTCCGTTTCCGTTTGCGTTTTACACCGGCATCAACCAGCCGTATATCATGGCGTATACCGGCATCGCCGGTTCCGCCATTTTGATCATGCTGATTCTTCTGATGACCGCTGGCCGCTGGCGTCATTGGAGCGCGGCAATTGTTACCTCCATTTTGATCGCGGCGCTGGCGATGGCCAACGAAGTTTCGTTTGGTTTGATCGGGCTTGGTTTTCTTCTCGTCGTTGTCGTTTGGCTGATAACGAAGCGTACATGGAATCTGCCGCGCGAACTTTGGATTTGGATTGCGATTCTCGCCGCGGCGGGATTGGCGGCCGCCGCTCAAGGCGGAATGTTCACCGAAATCGTGCGCGCCCGCTTTCAGTCCGGACCCGGGGCGGCCAGCTACTTCGACGCCTCGCCGCGCTTCGTCTGGCCTCCGTCCATGATTTCTGCGCATCTTGGTTCGTTATCCATTTTCAATTTATCGCAATTGATCGCGGCGCTGGCCGAGATTGGGCCCGTCATTCTGGTCACGCCGCTCGTTTTGATTTGGGCGTGGAAATCTTTTAAGATTGGCAAATGGTTCGAAGCCGCGTTGATCGCCTCGTCGTTGTGGAGCCTGCCCGCCTTGTTCGTGGCGTTCAAAGGCCCGTTGTTCACCGCCACGCCGCGGTTGATGAGCGGATGGTTCTTTGCCTGCATTTTATACAGCGCGCCCTTGTTGTGGATTTGGCTTCGCAAACGAAGCGAAGCCTGGCAGGTTGCCGCGTTGAGCGGCGGATTGGTAACGACTTTTGCCGGGCTGATTTTATTCGGCATTCAACTGGCCGCGATTCAAAAACCGATTTATGCCACCTTCATCACGCCGATGGATGCGCAGATGTCGCAGAATTATTGGAACAAGTTGAAGCCCGGCGCTTTGATCTTCGATCCGACGGTTTATCGCGCCCCTACCGTTTTCGGACGTTTTACAAAGTCCTCTTTGTCGTGGTATCAAACCTCGCCGGAATTTCAGGCGCTGGCTGGCGCGCCCGATCCGTTCAAGATTCACGCGGCGGGATTCGATTACATGTACTTCGACAGCGATTATTGGAACAACATGACGCCCGCCGAACAAGCCTTGTTCAAAAATGAGTGCGTAAAACAAATCGCGCAAGTGAACGGCATCCACAGCGAAAAAGATTATCGCAAGGATTTCCGGCGTTTGCTCGATATTCGCGGGTGCAGGTAATGGATTTTACTTTTCCAGAACCACCAGCATGCGTGTGGAAAATAATAGCGGGGACTTATCCAATATCTTTTCGACGGCTTTTATGAACGGCAGGTATCCTTCCGGATAAAGTTGAGGTTTGGAATATCCGCCCGAGGCGGCATACCCCAGCGCGGACAGTCTTGTGATCCTTATTTGTTTCCAATTTCCAAGTTTATCCCGGTATTTATTCCCAATAAAAATGCGCGTGGCGTTTCCCTGAGCGGCGTAATAATCAATATCCTGCGGCGACCATTGCGAGGGGGGACACCATTCTATGGGCTGGTACAGACCGACGGGCTCCGGGTGAAACAAGCCGTAGACGAGAAGCCCAAGCAGTCCAATGCTCGGTTCAAACAAGATTGCCCTTCCGCCGGGGCGCAAAACGCGGTGAAACTCCTGTAAAGCGGCTCCCGGATACCTCAGATGATGAAACACATCGGAGAGGATGAGATCTGAAACCGATTCGTCTGTAAAGGATAATTGGTAGGCGTTTTCAATCTGGTCAATCCATGGATAAGGAAACAGATCAGTGCGAATGCAATTCGGTATGACGTCGGTGATGCCTCCCAGACCCGAACCCAGTTCCACAACTTTGCCGTCCGGCAGGTTACTTAAGTTCCGCGCGATCAAGCGATAGAAGTCGTTATACACTTTTCTCAACAGCGGTTTCCTCTGCCAGATTGCGTGATTGCGTTGAATTAAGTTGTCATGCAAAAAGATACCCATAAATTATTGCGTTTCCCTTCGTAAAATGTGCTGCCCGGATTTTGTCATAACTTGATGTGTTTTGAAAATGGACATCGCTATTCAGAACTGCCATCGAAGGCAAAGTCAGGATCGGAAGCCGCGCTTATGAATGGTTTAGATCGGGATTCTGTTAAAAGCCAGCAGGACGCTCATCAGGATGGAGAGAAAAGCCAGTCCTACTCCGATGGCTGAATAGAAATAGCGGGCAGACGGCTTGGAGCGCAAAGCCTCATATCCCTGCCAGAAGCCGAGGACAGCCAGCAAAGTGAGGGCAGGCATGAAATCCATTTCGTAGCGAATCGACGAACTGAAAAACAAAGCAAGCTGGCCAAGCGCCAGTATTACAGTTCCACAGAGAACCAGTAAAAGCCACGTCAGCTCTTTCTGTGAACCGTTCTCATCCCTTGATTTTCTTTGAAAAAGGAGCGGGAATGATTTTGCGGCTATTATAATTCCAGCAAGAGCATATATGATGTTAAAAGGGCTGGTAAAAAGAATTCCTGTCGCTGACAGCTGGCGATAAAAGCGGCTCAAGAAAGGAGCGGGGGCCTTTATTCCGGCCGTTGGTTCGATAAACGGAAAGGATGTTATTAATTTCCACGGGATGATCAGGTAGTTATATAAATTGGATGGAATGTAAGCAGGAGAAAAAAGTTGAGAGGAGTACTTGAGAAGATCGTTTCCGGTTATCGCATACCGAAAACCAAATTCCAGAGGGGAGCCAAAACGCGCCCAGTTATACCATGCCAGGAGCGCCATGCCCGATGCGAGCGGTATGCCTGTTGCCAGCAGAGGCCGGATGAGATCGGTAAATCGTTTTTGTTTGATGAAAATCCTTGCCAGCGCCAACATAACAACAAACGCAACAGGCAGCGCGTGTATCAAGCGCGATCCAATGGAAAGAATAAAGAAGATTCCCGCCAGTATCAATTTGACGGCGGATCGAAAATCAGATTCCCATGCCAGCGCCAGCGCATAGAGACCGGCGATGAAGAAAAACTGTCCGCTGGCAATAGCGGCATGATAGATTTTCGGGCTTTCCACCATCCAAATGAACGGACTGATCAGGCTGGCAAGCGGGATTGTGATTAGTACGATCCACGAGGGGAGGTCTTGAAAAAAATGCTTCCAGAGATTCATTATCAAAAGAAGCTGGACGATCAATATCCCCAACATTGCCGCATCAGAGATTAAACCGTCTCTTATATTTGCATGGAATAGAAGTTTGACAGGCAGGATGACAAGCGCGGGAACCGGGCCGAAATAAAGGTAGAACCTGCCGCCGTATAAAGTTACATCTACTGGCGCGCTGTCCTCCGCCCGCGCGGCGGGGTCGTATGGATTGGGCAAAGACAGCAAGGCTTGAGATGGCTGTAAATCCAGGAAGAGGCGACCGTGCGAAAAGGCGGCAGACAGGCTGTTGTAGTAAGCGGAGGCGTTACTCGGCAGGCGCGTCCAGGTTCCAAAGGTAATGAACCAGACAAAAACGATCACGATCAATGAGAACAGGAGGAAAGCGGGGAGGTATAGCCGGCCAATTTCAGATATTAACCGATTGTTCCGCGGGGAGGCGGCGATCCGGTTTGTAAAGATATCCATCAGCTTGCTGATTGCCTCGGCTATTTTCGAGGAAAGGAGGATGATCGAAAGGCTTGCGAGGAAAAAGATAATTCTCCGGGGGCCCCATTGGCTGTTGGCATCGGGCCCCAGCCCGCGGGCAAAGATTGCCGCCCATGTCACAATCAGCCCGCTCAGGATGGTCAGCGCTTGGAAGAATATTTTTTCATTGGGTTTCATGGATTATATGTGAGTTTGAATAGTTACGGAGACTCATCAAAAAATTTGAAACATATAACCGAACATAATCTGCCGGTTGTTTTACAAGACTCTTTCAGCCATCCTGCTTTCCAGCGTTCATTGGTCCGTGCAGACAGGCTCTCTAAAATCCGCATGGACAGACTGCCAGTACCCATCCCTGTTGATGTAGGCGCTTGGATTTGCGACATAATCAAAATCCTTGTTATACCCATCCGCCACACTCAACGGTTCGGCGCATCCCGTCTTTCCATGGGCCTGTATGTTTTGATATGGCTGAACCGGCGGATAAAACATCCAACTATAAATGAGCATTCCTGCACAGATTGCTGCAAACAGGGATTTTGACCGAACCCCCTCCACCGTTGGGAACAAAAGGAGGAACGTCGCGACGCTCGATACGAAAGCGGGAGCGAAATAGCGATCAAAGACCGATTGCGTGGAAGGCAGAAAAGTCATGAAAAGGGCCGCGGAAAAAAAGTAGGACAAAGACTGTACCAGCGATACCTTGCGCAGATTGACGACGATAAATATTGAACTGTAAAGGAGCAGCAGAAGGATTACAAAGAGAACAGGTAATCGCCATAAAAATACCGAATACCAACTGCTTCCCTGATTGCCAAACGCTGAGAATGTGCCGAGCCGGTTGCCAATGATGTTGAATCCTTCCAGATAATTATAGGGGTCGAACAAGAAGCTGAACAAGTTCCCCGCCAGACACCCAAACAGGGCGGCGGGGAAAATCTGGCCGTCATCAACGATGGATGAGTTCATGAGTTTCTTCAGCAAAAGAAACCGAAACAGGAACGTGACAATCAGGCTGGATAAAAAGATGATGCTCCATTCGTTCTTTCCGAGGCCGATCAACATGGCGGTCGTAAAGACGCCGGCCAAAAACAACCTTCCCCGCAGCCGGTTGAAATGATTCAACAAAAGCATCGCTGAGAAGAGACCAACAAACAAGATGCCCGCCGTGGTATCCGTTTGCAGTTGGAGGGATGTGCCGACAGAAAGCGGCGCCGCGCACAGCACCCACAGACTGATTAACATCAACAAGCTTTTTTTGTCATTCTTTTCTGCCAGGAGACTGATCAGCGCATAAAGCATCCATATCAGCAAGGAAAACAGCGAGAATGAAAAGCGGAGAAGCACCGTAGCCTTGTAATCAGATAAATTATGAAGATTGATGAAGATCCCGGCAATCCGCCCGGCGATCCGTATTGTTTCATATAGGAACGCGGGATGCTGCGGCGGAAAATATATTTCCTGCCCATCCAGCCTTGCGACCTGGAGATAATTGGGACCGGCAGGCTGGTTGATAAAAATATTTGCGAACATCCCATCTTCTCCGCTCAGATTCTTTTGAAAGAGGGGAGCGCGCATGGCAAAAAAAGAAAAGATGAGACCCAGAAAAACGAATATTTTCAGAATTTTCATTTTGTTGATTTCAACGGAACCAATTATACAAACTTAATTCGCTTTGCCGCGAAAGCCACCATTCTCAGCAATAACATCCCGTGTTTCCAGCGCGAGATGTTCGTCGAGCCGTATGTTCGCTCGCGATATCGAATCGGAATGTCAACAATTTTACGATTGAGTTTTGCGGCGCCGAAGATGAGATCGTAATCGCCGAACGGGTCGAACTCGCCGAAATAACTTCGGTTGGCGGCGATCGTTTCATAATCCTTGCGCCACAAAACTTTTGTTCCGCATAACGTGTCCTTGATGGGCTGTCCCAAAATCCACGAAAAGGCGAGGCTGAAAAATTTATTGCCGAGAAAGTTCAAACCCTGCATGGCTTCCTTTTCCATCGGGTAGACCAGCCGCACGCCATTGATGAATTCGCCCTTTCCAGATCGAAGAGCCTCGTAAAAACGCGGCAGATCTTCAGGCGGGACGGTCAGGTCGGCGTCCAAAATCATCAACACATCGCCTTTGGCTTCGGCAAAGCCGAGCCGCACCGCGTCCGCTTTGCCAATGCCCGTTTGACGGAGCAGACGGCTCTTCGTCCCGGGATGAGCC
Organism: Anaerolineales bacterium; assembly: GCA_042408355.1. GTDB lineage: Bacteria > Chloroflexota > Anaerolineae > Anaerolineales > Villigracilaceae > Fen-1038. Next base: position 8,704 of record JBHORD010000040.1, on the reverse strand, counting down.
GCCATTTCGCGCTGGATGGCCGCGTACGTGTCGTCGCGCGAATGCCCCTCCACGAAGACGAGTTCCATGTCACGTCCCATTTTGGGAGTCCGCTCAAAGATGGCTTTGATGTTTCCGGATTCGTTGCGCGCTGGAATAATCACCGAAACCGCCGGTTCATTTTGTCCCCCGCCCGCCGGCGGAAGGGACAGGGGCGAAGGGCGCGCGATCACAAAATTCGAAAGCGCAAATTCCCTGAACGGCCACAGCCGCACCAAAAATTTATTTGCAAAGGCGCCGAGAGGCAGAGGCCAGAGAATTTCCTGCCAGCTTCGGATGACCTCGAAACCAGACAGATTCAACATGCCGCGCACGTCTATGGGCGTCATCCAATTTTGCGGGAGCATTGGCGCGGCGAGATCGAGCCGTTGAGCCACTGTAAGCGGAAACTGCCAAAGCCGGCTGTATAAATTGATCAGGACGCGCGTGGACGGAATGCATAGACGATGGATTTGATCGAATGCGCACTGAACATCCCATAGATCATTGACTGTGTCCGAGAGAATGATTGCGTCGAACGTTCCTTCCACGGACGAGAGATCGTGCGCGTCAGCCTGGACGAATTCCAACTCCGGATGCTTTTCCCGTCCGCGCCGAATCATCTCCGCGGAAAAGTCCACGCCCACGCCGCGCTGAGGGATAAGGGATGCGAGCAAATCGCCCGTGCCGCAGCCGATCTCCAGCACGCGCTGTCCCGGATGGATGAGGAAGCGGTAAATCTCGCCCAGCCTGCGGTGATAAAATCCGCCCCAGCCGCGCCAGTTGTCGCGCTTGCGCGCCACCGCGTCCCAGTGAGCAATACGGGTCTGCCGATATTTGGATTCTTCGTAACCGATGAAAGGATGGCGGGAGGAATTGTTCATGCGCTTGAACCGGACCTGAAAATGAACTTTATTTTACGCGCGAACATGAACTCCGAACAGTCCAAAATTCATCTTCGTATATAATCAAGCCATCCATGAATTATCGAATGCAGGTGAGTCGTCGTGTACTGGAATAGAACCGGCAATATCCTTGATCCGCTGATCTTCATTCTTTTGTCCCTTGGCTGGGTTGTCGGCGGCTGGCTGTTGGTCCGCCGCAGTGGACGGTTCCTCAAACGCGAGCAGTTTGTCGCCGGCATGGCCACTGGCCTGTTGCTTTACATTATGCTGGGCAACGCAAGCGCGCATTTCCTGCCGTTGTATCCCGCCTTCGCGTTGACATCCGCTTTAATATTGATCTTTGGGATTCTGGCGGCGAGAAACTCCAGATTAACCTGGCGCGAATTAATCCGTCCGTCTGTTTCTTTTCCGATTGCGGCGGTGGCTGCGATGACGGGCCTGTTCACTTTGATTTTGCGCGGCCTTGGCGTCGGCGACGATTACGCCCATCTGCCGCTGGTCTCTTCGATGGCCGCCGGGGATTTTCCGCCGCATTATTCCCTGCATCCCGAAATTTTTCTCCCCTACCATTATGCGCTGGATTTGTTTGCCGCCGCAATGGTTCGAATTGGCGGCTTTTTTCCGTGGAGCGCGTGGGACATCAGCCGGGCATTTGTCGTCTCGTTAACCCTTGTCTGTGCGTGGATGTGGGCGCGTCGAATCACGCACAGCAAAATCGGAGCCTGTCTGGGCGCCGGTCTCATTGCCTTTGGGATGGGAACGCGCTGGCTGTTGACTTTGCTTCCCAAAACATGGATTGCCAATATCTCTTCCGATATTCAAATCATCGGTTCTTCTGTCGCCACCGGAAACACGCTGGCGAAGGCTCTTTCCCGCTCGTGGGTAATTGACGGCGGCCCGCCGATTCCGATTCCGTTTGCGTTGGCAAATGGGCTGATCAATCCCTTGACTTTTGATTGGGGAGGCGCGTCCTCCCTGCCGTTGCTTGCCATTCTTTTGATTTTCATGCTTGCCAGCCGCCGCGCTTTGAAGCCCCTGGGGCTTCTGCTGCTCGGCGTTGCCGACTTATCTTTAGCCCTGAGCGCGGAACATATTTTTGTGTTACTGAATGTTGGAGTGGGGCTTGCGGCTTTTATCAATATTCTTTTTCAACGCCTGCCGCCCAGGAAAATTCTGTCATCGTTTTCGGGGCAATTTTTATTGGCCGCCCTGATTGCCATCCTGATTAGTTTTGTTCAGGGAGGGGTGATCACTGAACTGGTAAGGAATCGTCTAACGGGGCAGGCGGGGGTGGCAGCTGCGGCCGCCAATGCGTTTTCATGGCGCTGGCCGCCAGCCTTCTATGACAGCCACTTTGGGAGTCTGTCCGTAACAAACTGGCGCCAGCTCGTAGTCTTGCTGGCTGAGGGCGGACCCATCCTCTTCTTACTGCCGCTGGTCGTGATGCGGGCAAGGCATGATTTCCAACATCATCGGACGTTCGAGCTTGGGCTTGGTCTGGCCGCCTTCCTCGGCATATTCCTCTCCTTGTTTATCAGTTATTATGTGCCGCGCGATATTACGCGCTTGACCGGATTTGGACTCAGCGTATGCCTGTGGTTGTCAATCGGGCCTCTTTGGGGATTTGCGCGGCGCGGACTTCTCCGGTATAAAGCGGCGCTTGGATTCGGTTATGCGGTCACGGTCTTCGGCGGTCTTGCTTTGTTTGCTTTGCAAGCCACGGCCATTCTTGTTCCGCAGCAGGCAAGCTTTATCTCCAGCATGGACAGCCGGATGGCTCAAGCTTATTGGAATCGCCTCGATCCGCAGGCGATGGTCTTCGATCCGATTGGCTTTCGCGGTCAAACAGTGTTTGGCCGCCTTTCGATTGCGGCGGCGAACGGTTTTACCATGAGTCAATTTGTCCCTTATCTCACGGCTCCTGATCCGCGTGTTCTTCATAATCTTGGGTTTGGTTATGTTTATATTGATAACCGCTATTGGAATAACCTCTCGCCGGTTTACCAGCAGGCATTGTATGGCTCATGCGCCAAAGTCCTCAAAAGGCTGGAACGGTATAACAGCGCGACCGGCGAACTTTCCGATTTCCGCGTTTTGATAGATATTACCAATTGCAAATAGGGAGGAGTTTGCCCGCACAGGCCAACCACACCGTGTTATAATTCAACAACTGAATTTTGAATATGGAAGATACGCACAACGAAACGATTCGTGAACTGACTCTGCTTGAACAGGTCGAGAGCAATCCGAACATCAACCAATCCGCCCTCGCCAATCAACTCGGCGTTGCAGTCGGGACGGTCAACTGGCATCTCAAACGTTTGATTGCGAAAGGCTACGTCAAGGTTCAACGCGCCGAGCGCAAGAAACTGCGTTACATCATCACGCCCGAGGGTATTGCCTTACGCGCCCGCCTCACGGTGGATTATATTGAGCATTCCCTTGCTCTTTATCGCAAAACGCGCCAGCGCGTCAAGGAGCATTTGAATACGATCCGTTCTGAGGGGATCAATCGCGTCCGCATTGTCGGCGACGGCGACGTGGCGGATATCTGCCGCCTGTCGTGCCTTGAACAGGGATTTATCGTCGTTCAAGATGCGGACGCGCCCCGGCTGGAAATCAAAGGCTGGAAAGTCACCTTGAACATGGGAGAACATTCATGAATAATGACCGTCACGTTTTGATTACCGGCGGCGCGGGCTACATCGGTTCGCTCCTGACCTCGGAACTGCTGAGGGCGAATTATCGCGTGACCGTGGCTGACAGTTTGCTCTTCGGCGGCGAGTCGCTCGTCCCGTTTTTTCATCATCCCAATTTTCATTTTGTAAAAGCCGATGTGACCGAGCCGCGCGCCGTCAAGGACGCGGTGCGGAGTGAGCATTCCTCGGGCATTCCATGGCCTGTTCCAGAGGCGGTTGTCCACCTTGCGGCCATTGTCGGTTTTCCCGCCTGCCAGGCGGTGGGGCATCAGGTGGCGTGGAAGTACAACGTCGAGGCCACGAAGCTGGTTTTCGAGCAGGCGTGCGATTTGGGCGTGCAGCGCTTCGTGTTTGCCTCCACGTACAGTAATTATGGTTTGATGCCCGACGGCAAACCGGTGACGGAAGAGTCGCCGCTCAACCCGCAGTCGTTGTACGCCGAGACGAAGATCGCCGCGGAGGAATATTTGCTTGCGCAAAAAGACGCGCCCTCCGCCCCGTTATTATTCCGCTTTGCAACGCTTTATGGGATTTCGCCGCGCACGCGTTTCGATTTGATTGTCAATCAATTCGTGCTGGACGCCTACACCAAACGCCAGCTGTTGATTTATCAACGCGGCTATTCGCGTTCGTTTGTGCATGTGCTGGATGTGGTGCGCGGCATCATGATGGGACTCGACGCGCCGGAGGCAAAAATCCGCGGGCAGGTTTACAACCTCGGCACCGAGCGCGGCAATTACACCAAGGATCAAATTGTCAATCTTGTGCTGAAGCGCATGCCTGAAACCGTTGTGGAATACAAGGATTTGACTTTCGGCGGCGACATGCGCGACATCACCGTTTCATTTGCAAAGATCAAACGCGAACTCGGTTTTGAGGCGAGCCTGGACGTTGATGACGGCATCCGTGAGTTGTTGTTTGCCCTGAAAACAGGCCTGATTCGCGATCCGCTGGATCAGCGTTACCGCAACGCGCAGTTCATTGTGCAGTAAGGAAAAGGTTTGTAAAAAAAAGAGACGAGCGCAAAGCGTTTTGAAGATTTGACTGATATGGTCCATGAATTTCCACGCGATTCCGGATTGCGGCATGGGATGCCCCGCGCGGCGATAGGCCCAGCGCGTGCACAGCTTTACATTGCCAGAGATCAAAAGCATCCTGCCGAGGAGTAATTTAAAATTTGCACCAGGCAGTTGTCCGGGTTTATTCAATCTCTTCAAATTCAACCCAATACCCGCCGCGTGCGGGAGGATGGAGAATTCTATAATGTCGAACAATGATCATTCAGCTTTTTGGAAAGATAAGCATGTTGTCGTGACGGGAGGCGCCGGTTTTTTAGGATCGTTCGTCATTGAAAATCTGATTCGGCGCGGCGCGGCCGATATCATGGTCCCGCGCACCGGAAACTACAATCTTATAAGCCGGGAGGATATCTGCCGCCTTCTCGCCGACGCCCTCACGCCGTCAGACAAACGTCCGGCTTACCTTCGGCCTTCGGCTTTCGACCTTCAGCCCGTCAACCGTGAAGTTGACCCCAAAAACGTCGTCGTGATTCACCTCGCCGCGAATGTGGGCGGAATTGGCGCCAACCGCGAACATCCCGCCGAATTTTTTTACAACAACCTGATGATGGGCGTGGAGTTGATGCATCAGGCGTATAAAAACGGCGTGGGCAAATTCGTCGCGATTGGCACAGTGTGTGCTTATCCAAAGTTTACGCCGGTGCCGTTCAAGGAAGAGGATTTGTGGAACGGATATCCCGAAGAGACGAACGCGCCATACGGCCTCGCCAAGAAAATGATGTTGGTGCAGGCGCAGGCCTACCGCCAGCAGTATGGATTCAACGCCATCTTCTTGTTGCCTGTGAATCTTTACGGGCCGCGCGATAATTTCAATTTGCAGACCTCGCATGTGATTCCTGCGTTGATTCGTAAAGCCATTGAAGCCAAAGAACGCGGCGACAGGGAATTGCCCGTGTGGGGCGACGGCTCGCCGACGCGCGAATTCCTTTACGTCGAAGACGCCGCGGATGGAATCGTTACCGCCGCCGAAAAATACAACGGCTCCGAACCGGTCAATCTTGGATCGGGCTACGAGATTTCAATCAGGGATTTGGCGGAGATGATCGTTCGTTTGACCGGCTTCGAGGGAAAGCTCGTCTGGCAGACTGATAAACCGAACGGTCAGCCGCGCCGGGGATTGGATGTGACGCGGGCGAAGGAATATTTCGGCTGGAGCGCGCGGGTTCCTTTCGAAGAAGGGATGCGCCGCACCATCGAGTGGTTTAAAGAAAACCGAAACAAAATCCGTTAAAACGCTGGCAAGTTGGCGGATTTGAACGCTTAAACTTTCCAACTTCCCAACTTTCCAACTTTCCAACGTAGAAACCAAAATGACTGAAATCGCTAGACATCAACCTGAAACCATTTATATCAAACCGTCGAACGGACTGGCCGCGCTTAACTTGCGTGACCTGTGGACATATCGCGAGCTGGTCTTTTTCATGATCTGGCGCGACATCAAAGTCCGTTATAAACAAACTCTGCTCGGCGCGGCGTGGGCTGTGATTCAACCGGTGCTTACGATGCTGGTGTTCAACTTTGTGTTTGGCACGGTTGCCAAAGTCCCGACCGAGGGCATTCCGTATCCGATCTTTTCGTACACTGCGCTTCTGCCGTGGGGACTCTTTACGGCCGCGCTCAACACTGCCAGCCGTTCGCTGACCTCCAACACGAACATGGTGACGAAAATCTATTTTCCCCGGCTTGTTTTGCCGCTGGCATCCGTGCTGGGCGGATTGGTGGATTTCGCCATCGCTTTCATGATATTGATCGTAATGATGTTTTATTACAGAGTGACGCCCACCGCCGCCATCTGGACTTTGCCGCTGTTCCTGTTATTGACGATTATCACCGCGCTGGGAGTGGCGCTGTGGCTTTCAGCAATTAATGTTCAATACCGCGACGTAAACTATGTGCTTCCGTTTCTAACCCAATTCTGGCTGTTCCTCACGCCGGTCGCCTATTCGGCAAAGGTCATTTCTGAGAAATGGCAAATCGTCTACTCGCTCAACCCCATGGCGGGCGTTGTGAACGGCTTCCGCTGGGCGTTGCTTGGAACGAATACCGGGCCAAATTTGAACATGGCTGTTTCAATTGCCATTTCCCTGATTTTCCTCATCAGTGGATTATTTTATTTCCGTTCCATGGAACGGACTTTTGCGGATACGATCTAATGACCCTCGCTGTTCGTGTTGACCATCTCAGCAAACGCTATAAAATCGGCGCGGCGCAGACGCGCTTCCGTTATGGGATGTTGCGCGATGTTTTAGTGGATGTGGCAATGACGCCCGTCCGCATTGTCAGGTCCATGCAGGGCAAATCCATGCGCGGCACCGACGCGACCTCGTTCATCTGGGCGCTGAATGATGTTTCGTTTGACGTCGAAGAAGGCAAAGTGCTTGGCATTGTGGGACGCAACGGCGCAGGCAAAAGCACCTTGCTCAAAATTCTGTCGCGCGTCACCGAACCGACCCGGGGGACGGTCACAGTGCGCGGCCGCGTCGGCTCGCTTCTCGAAGTGGGAACCGGTTTTCATCCCGAGCTGACCGGCCGGGAAAATATCTATCTCAACGGCGCGGTCCTCGGCATGAGGCGCAATGAAATTGACCGCAAGTTCGATGAGATCGTGGATTTCTCCGAAGTCGGTCCCTTCATTGATACGCCGGTCAAACGTTATTCGTCCGGCATGTATTTGCGTCTGGCGTTCGCGGTTGCCGCGCATCTCGAACCGGAGATTCTTGTGGTAGATGAAGTCCTCGCTGTCGGCGACGCGGAATTCCAGAAGAAATGCCTCGGCAAAATGGGCGATGTCGCGCAACAGGGACGAACCGTTCTGTTTGTGAGCCATAACATGTCCGCGATTCTGCGTCTCACGCAGGAAGCCATCGTTTTGAAAAAAGGACAGCTTGTCAAACGCGGACCCACGCAGGAAGCCGTGGACTTTTATTTGTCATCGGGTCAGGCGGAGAGCGGCGAGCGGATTTGGGAAGCCGATGAAATTCCCGCCGGCGCCGCGCCGTTCAAACCGATCGCATTGCGTATCAAAGACAAACGCGGCAAGGTCGTGGACACCGTCCGTTCGACGGAGCCTGTGACGCTGGAGTGGGAGTACCAACTCGACATGCCGATCACCGGTCTGCGCGTGGGCATGTATCTCAGCACGATGCGCGGCGAATATGTTTTCACCGCCTTCGATACGGATGATGCAAAGCGCTTTGAACAATTTAGCGCGCGCAAAGCCGGTCGTTACATCAGCCGTTGTGTCGTCCCTGCGGATTTTTTCAACGAAGGCCGTTATTCGCTCGGCGTGAACGCCAGCACGTTCGGCGTCCGCCGCTATTTCATGGAGGAGAACGCGCTGTCGTTCAATGTGGACATCTCCGGTGCGCCCGGCACGCACTGGCCCGAACTGCGTCAGGGCCCCGTCCGCCCGCGGCTCGATTGGAAGATTGAGAAGATAGATTAAGGGATTAACCGCGAAGGCGCGAAGAAAACTTTTTAAGACCTTTGCATTCTTGGCGACTGCGCGGTTCAAATATTTCATGCTCAACAAAACTTCTCTCCGCAACTTCCTGGGTGAACTCCCGCTGGCTGCCGAACTGGATTGGACGATTCGGCAAAAGAAACGCGCCCGCAAGGATCATTACAATCTTCAACGTTTGCAAAAATCCCTGCCCGCGGCGCGGCTCATCGCCGAACGTTTTGCGCGTGAAGCCCAGCCCGGCAAAAGGATTCTTTTCTTCGCCACGCTTCATTACTGGATCGAACAATCCGCGTACATTTCGCTTTTGCTGGCGGGCCTCGGACATAAAGTCACGCTGATGACTCTGCCGTATTCCGAATGGCATAAGCGCATGGACAAGTTCACCCAACGCCAGCGGATTCTGCACACGCGCGAGGCCCTTGCCGCGCTGAAGCCGCTGGTCGAACACGTTTCTCTTCTCGACCTGAAACCGGCTTCCGCTTTACCGGCCCAACTCAAGGCTGACGTTGAAGAGATCAGCCTGTGCGTCCCACAGGCTGA
>JBHORD010000033.1:0-101825 GCA_042408355.1 Anaerolineales bacterium | reverse complement strand
TGGGCGCTGAAGAGGAGGCTTACAAACATTTCATCCGCACCGCCCGCGCCGATCTGCGCGACGTGCGCGGCAACGCCGGAGACGGCATCCACGGCGCATCGGCCGGCGGGATTTGGCAGGCGGTGGTTTTCGGTTTTGCCGGCCTGCAGTTGACAGATTCCTCCTGGAAGATCAACCCGCGCTTGCCCGGCCGCTGGAAGCGAATCGCGTTTCATTTTTACCAGCGCGGCAAATTGCAGACCGTTGACATTCGGCGTGATCCATAAACCCTCTTATGCCCATTAAAGGCTTGATCTTCGATCTGGACGGCGTGCTGACCGACACCGCCGAATATCATTACCTCGCCTGGAAGCGGCTTGCCGAGGAAGAAGGGATTCCATTTTCACGCGCGGACAACGAAGCCTTGCGCGGCATTCCGCGCCGCGAGTCGCTGATGTTGATCCTGAAAGGACGAAAGTATCCCGAGGAAAAAATTCAAGAGTTGATGGAGCGCAAGAACAATTATTATCTTGAATTCATTCGCGGGATTTCGCCCAAGGATTTGCTGCCGGGCGCGCAGGAATTGCTCGAAGAAATTCATCGAGCGGGGTTAAAGTGCGCGCTGGGATCAGCCAGCAAAAATGCGCACGAAGTCGTCGAGCGGCTGGGCATCGCCCATCTGCTGGATGCCATCTCGGATGGTTACAGCGTCCAGCGTCAAAAGCCTGCGCCCGATCTTTTTCTCCACGCCGCCTCTCAATTGAAATTGAAACCCGCGGAGTGCATCGTCTTCGAGGACGCGCAATCGGGCATCGAAGCCGCGCAAGCGGGCGGATTCCACACCGTCGGAGTGGGTCCGCGCCAACGCGTCGGCAGGGCGGATATCGTCATCTCGTCGCTTCAGGACTTGCGCCTGTCAGACGTTTTACAAATATTCGACCATGCCGATTGAACGGCTTTCATTGTTTCACGCCGGTTGGATTTCAGGCGCCCGAATAAAGCGCCAATGGACAATGCGATAAGATTTCTGGCAGCGGCTTATTTTCGCGGGGTGTTTAGCAGTGAGAACGCAAGCCATATTCCCGTGCCGATGACTGGAATAAGCAGGACAAAGATCAACCAGCCGGGTAAACTGCCGGGAGTGGTAAGTCGAAGCAACATGGGCAGGCCGATCACGAAAGCGGCCGCCAGCAGGCTGAGCGCCAGACGCGTTACCAGCCGATCAATTCTGCTCAGAATACGATCAATATCCTTGATCTCTATACGGAACGGCTCGTTCTGCTCCATATGCTCCAGCATCCGATTGCCAACGCGGGGCAGACGATGAAGCAATTCGCCCCAATTGGCGCCGTCCATCAAAACGGTTCGAACCCAGTTTCCACGAGGAAGGAAGAGTCGCTTCATTAGACGCTGGACATGAGGTTCAGCCGCTTTGAAAACGTCAAAGTCCGGATCCAGTTGCAAGCCGATGCCTTCCAGCATAACAATCGTCTGCCCCACCAGCCACCAGGCCGCAGGCAGCCGCAGATGATGGCGGTAGGCGATGGCTGTAATCTCATTGATCAATTCCCTGGCGCGAATGTATTTGATGGGAACGCCATAGTATTTGTTAAGAAAACGGTCAAGATCGTATGCCAGCCTATTCCGGTCCACGTCCCTCCTCACGGCGCCCAGACGCGTCAGCTGATCAATCATCCCATCCACGTCCATTTCGACCGCGGCAATATAAAGCCGGATTAAGTCCATCCGATCCTTATCGCGCAAATAGCCCACCTTGCCAAAATCCACAAGTCCGATTACCTCGTCAGGCAGTATGAGATAATTTCCGGCATGAGGGTCGGCATGGAAGAAACCGTCTTCGAACACTTGCTTGACCGTCGCGGCAACACTGTTCAACGCGATCTTATGACGGTCATAACCGGCAGCCTCCAGCGCGGGAATATCGCTGATCTTGATGCCGCGAATGCGTTCCATCACCAGCATTTGACGGGTGGTCAATTCCCAATACACCTTTGGAATATGAAGGAGTTTGGATTCGTCGCCAAAACTCTCCCGCAGACGATCTGCGTTGCGGCCCTCGCGTTGGAAATCCAATTCGTTGCGCAGGGTGAAACTGAAATCATCAGCAATGCCTGTAAAATCATAGACTTTTCCCAGCGGCGCGCCCTGGGCGCTTGCCGCCAGCGAGGATAAGATTTCAAGATCGGTATCAATCACTGCGGCGATATTTGGCCGTTGAATTTTGACGACCGCTTCCTGCCCGTCCGGCAGAACCGCCGCATGGACCTGTGACAGCGAGGCGGATGCGACCGGCCGCGGGTCAATCGAAGCGAATACGGTTTCCGGCTCGCGCCCAAGTTCGCGAACCAGAAGCGCATGGATTACCTCCCAGGGTTCAGGCGAGACCGAATCCACCAATTTACCCAGTTCGGCAATGAAAGGAAGAGGCAGCAAGTCGGGACGAGTGGAGAGAATCTGCCCAAACTTCACAAAGGTGGGACCCGCCTCCTCCAATGCCAGCCGGAAATGAACGGCCAAATCATCGAGCTGAGACGGCGCGCCCTGGGGCGAGGAGCGCCATGGAATCTTTAACCGCCAGCGCGGATCGAATTCCAGACGGTTAAATAGAAATCCGAAGCCGTGTCGGACAAAAATTGCCAGGATCTCGCTATAGCGCTGCAGATGGCGAATGGAGCGCCTGGAATTGAACATTAAATCCATTTCGGGACGGATAAAGACAACCTGAACTGTGACGCTTTAGACCGGAACCGATTAAGCTAATCCCGTTTTTCAAGCAGTTTTTGGATGTCTTCTTTGGTGGCCAATCCCATTTCATCCAACACTCTTTTCACCTCGTCCCGAATCAATTTGCGCAAGGCCTGACGTTCCTCCTCGCCGCGGTCGGAGAGACGGTCAACCCACTGTTTCACCTCGCTCTTTTGAACCTCGCCTTCCTGGCTGAGTTCATCAATGAACTTTTGAGCCTTTTCACGGGTCATGGAGAGCAATCCGATCCCCGCGAGGAAGCTTTTTTCAAACAGTGTTGTCATTCTGACTCCTTTTGAAACTTCAAGCGATATTCTGCAGGTATTTTCCGGGCGTACGCAAAACGCGAAGAACATCCGCCGATTTTTTAACCTGAATTCGGCATAGCCAAAATAACCGTCCTTGCGTCATTGCGGGCAAAGCGCTCTGCAATAAAGCGCCGCCCTCGCATGGAGGATACCTCCTTAATCCAGATCAGCATGGATTAGCGGATAAGGGCATCGGTCTGCGCAAACGCCGATCTTTACAGATTGTACCGTGTTGGCTGGCGCGAGACAATGAGGCAAAATGCCCGCCGCATAACTTGTTCGATCCATAAGAACAAAGGTTAACTGATGTTGCGCAATTTCCCCGCAGGGTGCGTTTTGCATTTTTCCGAATCATTTTAGCAATCGAGACATGGGCTTTCGTACCGCGGCGCATCGTCTCCGAGCGGGGCTTCATGCCGCGCCCCATATTTGGAGCATGCGCGTAAAGGCGAGAGAAATCTCGCGCGACGCTCGTGCTGGATTAATTTGTAAATTTGCAACATGCCGCCTGAAAACGCGAGACCAGGGTGAAATATTAACAACCTTTTGACGCAAATCTTATACAGCACAAAAAGGGAAATGATAAAATGCTGTCACACTGCAGTTTTCATCTTTCGCTTTCTAAACTTCATCCTTCCATTATGCTTCCCGATTTCCGCGTCCGACAGCGCGACTACCTGCTCGAAATTGCCCGCATGTTAACTCAAGAGCTCGACCTTGAGAAACTGCTGGAACGGATTCTGCGCGTCGCCATTGAAATGCTGGCGGGGCAGGCCGGGCTCATCGCGTTGAAGGAAGCGGAGGGCTGGCGCGTCGCCGCCGCGCACCGCATCCAACCCGCGTTTTTGAGTTATCTCGAACCATTACTCAGCGAGGAAAATGTCCGCGAACTGGATGTGCGCGAACTCAACCGCATGTTGAAGGAGCTGACGTACACAGCCAGCATGGGACTGCTCAACGGCACAGGACTGCCGCTCGCCGCACACGGACAGGTCATCGGCGTGATCTTCATCTTCCGCAATTATCCCGATCTGTTCACGACGAACGACCGCGTACTCCTGCAATCCTTTGCAGATCAAGCCGCGGTGGCCGTCTTCAACGCCCGGCTTTACGGGCAGGTCAGTTATGAAAAACAGCGCCTCGACGCGCTTCTCGATTCTGCCGCAGACGGAATCCTGATTCTCAACGCCGATCACACCATCGAGCGCAGTAACATCGCTTTCGAAAAAATGCTTGGCGTGTCGCGCGAGGAGCTCAAAGGCAAATACCATGAGGAGGTCATCCGCTGGAAAGGCGAACCGCAAGGCACCACGCTCGAAGAAGCCGAGCGCGGCGGCTGGCCCCTGACGCCCAACGCCACGCTTTACGTCGAGGGCGACCTCGAACGTTCACAGCCACCCGCTCTGCCCGTCGGTATCACCTACGCGCCGCTTCTTACCAACGACGGCAGGTTGCGCAACATCGTTGTCAGCGTGCGCGACATCACACACTTTCGCACCGCCGAGGAAATCAAATCCACGTTCATCTCGGTTGTGAGTCATGAACTGCGCACGCCGGTCGCGCTGATCAAAGGTTACGCCTCCACGCTTCGGCGCGACGACGCCAAATGGGACAAGCGCACCATCAGCGATTCGCTGGCAGTCATCGAAGAGGAAGCAGATCGTTTGTCGAAAATGATTGATGATCTGCTGGATGCTTCGCGCCTGCAGGCGGGCGGTCTTTCGCTCAATCGGGCCGACGTTTCAATCCCCGCTCTGGCCGGGCGCGTGGCCGAACGGCTTGGGACTCAATCCCAAAAGCACAGCATCAAAACCGATTTCCCCGAAAACTTTCCCGTGATCCTCGCAGATGAAACGCGGCTCGAGCAGGTGTTGTCCAATCTGGTTTCGAACTCGATCAAATACGCGCCGGAAGGCGAGATCAAGATCAGCGGCGCCGTCAGACCGGAACAAGTTATCGTGTGCGTATCCGATCAGGGTCCAGGCATTGACCCGCACGATCTGCCGCACATCTTCGACCGCTTCTATCGTTCCGAAAACGCCGTCAAGCAGACCAAAGGCGCGGGGCTGGGGCTGTACCTGGCGCGCGCCATCATCGAAGCGCACGGCGGGCGCATGTGGGTTGACACATCCACAAATTCGCACGGCGCCGGGAAACAATCCGGGGCGCGGATTTGCTTCTCACTTCCGCGCTAGCGCGGGTGGTACAATCAGCAGACAAAATCAAAGACACACAATATGCGTTACAAGGAACCGTACATGGCCGCTTATCCCCCTCGAAACAAAGTTGAAAAGAAATACACATGGAACGCCGAGAGCGTTTTCAAATCCCAAAAGGCCTGGAATGAAGAAATCAAAAACATCTCCGCCGATCTCGAATCCATCGGGAGGTTCAAAGGACATCTGGGCGACAGCCCGGCGAGTCTGCTCGAGGCGCTGAATACAAGCGAACAGCTTCTCAAACGCACAATGCATGTGTATGTGTACGCCAGCTTTTCCGCCGCCGTGGATACGACCAATCAGGAAGCGGTGGGAATGGAAAGTCAGGCGCAAAGTCTGTTCGGCCGGGTCGCGGCGGCGATGGCTTTTCTCAATCCGGAGATCCTCGCCATCGGCAAAGCCAAACTCGACGAATGGATGCGGAACGATTCAAAACTCACCGTGTATCAACACCATTTCGATAACCTGTTCCGCAAGCAGGAACACGTGCGTTCGGGCGAAGTGGAGGAATTGCTGGGCATGCTGGCCGATCCGTTCAGCGGATTTGCGAACACGGCTAGCCTGTTGACCAACGCCGATTTCAAATTTGCGCCCGCCGTGGATAGCAGGGGCAGAAAACTCGAAGTGACGCAAAGTTCCATTCACAAGATTCTGCACATGTCCGACCGGACGGCGCGTCAAACCGCCTGGAACCATTACCTGGACCGACATGTGGAATACAAGAATACGCTGGCAAGCAACCTCGCCGCCTCGATCAAAGCCAATGTCTTCCTCGCGCGGGCGCGCAAACACGAGTCGTCGCTGGCCGCATCGTTGTTCGAGAATAATATTCCGGTTGAAGTCTTCCATAATTTGATTGACACCTTCAAGAAACATTTGCCCGTATGGCATCGTTATTTCGAACTTCGGCGCAAGGCGTTGGGTCAACGCGATATCGCCTACTATGACATGTGGGCGCCGCTCACAAAGAAGAAACCCAGCCTCACATTCGAGCAGGCTGTGGATTTGATCTGCGAAGGTCTTGCGCCGATGGGCGCGGAGTATGTGGAAATCCTGCGCAACGGATGCCTGCGCGAAGGCTGGGTCGATTCGGCGCCGAACAAGGGCAAGCAGAACGGCGCCTTTTCGACGGGCGCGCCCGGCACACATCCGTTCATCATGATGAGCTTCACCGGCGAGGTCGGCAGTATGAGCACGCTGGCACACGAACTCGGCCATTCGATGCATTCGTATCTCACATGGAAAAACCAGCCATTGGTGTACGCCGATTATTCGCTGTTCGTCGCCGAAGTCGCATCCAATTTTCATCAAGCCATGGTGCGCGGACATCTGCTCAAAACCGCCACCGACAAAAACTTCCAGATCGCATTGATCGAAGAAGCCATGTCGAACTTCTTCCGCTATTTCTTTCAGATGCCGACGTTGGCGCGCTTCGAACTGGAGACTCACCAGCGCATCGAACGCGGCGAATCGCTGACTGCCGACTCGATGATAAACCTGATGGCGGATCTCTTCAGCGAGGGCTTTGGTCCCAAAGTGAAAGTGGACCGCCCGCGCCTCGGGATGGTTTGGTCCACCTTCGGACATCTTTTCTCGGACTATTATGTTTATCAATACGCCACCGGAATCTCCGGCGCGCACGCGCTTTCAGGGCGCATTCTGCGCGGCGAAAAGAACGCCGTGGAAGATTATCTCGGTTTCCTCAAAGCCGGCGCGTCCATGTATCCGCTGGATGTGTTAAAGAAAGCCGGCGTTGACCTGACCACGCCCAAACCGGTCGAAGAAACTTTTGCCGTGATGGAAAGCTATATTGACCGGTTGGAAGAATTGGTTGGATAAAAACCCGGCCCTCGAATATCGAACATCGAATTATCAAACCTCCAAAATCCAAACCTGGAAAACATTACATGCCACAAACTCAAATTGCCTGTCCCCGCTGTAGACAAATGATCACCGCCAACGTCGAACAGCTTTTCGACGTCACCAGCGATCCCGGCGCAAAACAGCGCCTGCTGAGCGGCGCCTCGAACATGGCGCGCTGTCCGTATTGCGGATACGAAGGCCGCCTCGCCACGCCCATTGTCTATCACGATGCGGATAAAGAACTCCTGCTCACCTACTTCCCGCCTGAATTGGGAATGCCCCTCAACGAACAGGAAAAATTAATCGGTCCGATGATCACGCAGATTACCAACCGCCTGCCGCCTGAGAAGCGCAAGGCATATTTGCTCAAACCGGTCGCCAACCTGACCTTTGAGTCTATGATAGAAACCATCCTCGGCAAGGATGGCATCACGCCGGAAATGATCAAGGCCCAGCAGGAGCGGCTTAATTTGATCGATCGTTTGCTGCAGGCGTCCTCAGCGGATGTACGCAGTGAGATCATTAAACAAAACGCCAAACTGTTCGATGAACAATTCTTTGCTCTATTCAGCCGGCTCCTGCAAGCCGGCCTGCAAAGCGGACAGGAACAGCTTGCCGCGCAAATGACCGACTTGCAAAAGCAGTTGTTGACGGAAACCGAGTACGGCCGTCATTTGCAGGAATCGGTCGGCGAATTGGAGGCCGCCGCAAAAGCTCTGCAGGAGGCGGGCAAAAGTCTGACGCGCGAAAAACTTATTCAGATGATGATCGAGGCTCCGAGCGATGCGCGTCTCAAAGCCTATGTTTCGCTGGCGCGCAGCGGCATGGACTACACCTTCTTCCAAACCCTGACGGAGATGATTGACAAGAAATCCGGCGATGAAAAGAAAAAGCTTGAAGGCTTGCGCGAGAAACTGCTCGACTACGTCAACGAGATTGATAAACAGGCAGAAGCGCGTTACAAGCAGGCGCAGGAGTTTATCGAAAAACTGCTTGCGCAGGAAGACATCGCCAAAGCCACGCAGGAAAATCTCGAGGGCTTCACGCAGGAGGCGGTGGACATCGCTCAGACGATGTTGAGACAGGCATCGGAAAAGAACGATTATGTTCGGATGGGTAAACTGCAAAAGATGCTGGAGATCTTGCAGACCGCCTCGACTCCGCCGGAAGTGGCTTTCGTTGAACAACTTCTTGACGCGCCCGACGCGGCCAGCATTGAAAAAATGCTGGCCAATAACGAGGCGATGGTCAACGATACATTCATGGAAGCCCTGAACGGCCTCGTCGCACAAGTGGACAACGCGGCCAATCAAGGCAACGCCGAGGCCAAAGCGCTGTCAGAGAAATTGGGGATGGTTTATAAAACCGCTCTGAAGTTTTCGATGAAAAAGCAGATGGCAAAATAAAAGCCGTTAAAGGGTTCTGCGGAAAACCGTCATAAAATTCAAGCATTTTCCCCTTTGTGTACTTTGTGTGGCGCTTTCTGTTAATTACGGAAGCGCCAGAAAGAATTGACCGGCACTTTGCTCCGTGCGGGAGCGCTTCATCAGCGGCGCAACGCCCCGCATGGGCGTTGACCGCGCCAGCGCAGACTGCCCCCAAAATACCGCCCGCGATTGAAGGGATCAGCCCGCTTTCATCAGCGGGCTGATCCTTTGTAGCGCCTTACTTTTGCCCGGCTCCCACTTTTTCGATTTCAGCATTGATTTCATCCAGGCGAGCCTCAAGGCGTGCCTTGATGGCTTCCAGCCAGGCTTTGCGCTCTTTCGGCGTTGACTGCAGTTCGTCCTCCCAATCCCAATGCCGCGCCCAGGGCGGCGGGCCAAAATCCCGCCTGTCGGAATGGCAGCCGCGGCCGCGGCCCCGCCCACAATCGCGGTCATCTTGATAGAAACGTCCGTACATGGTTCACCTCCGTTTGTGAACTGGTTCATTCGATATATCGAATGAACCTGAATAAAAAAAATTTAAGGCTGGCAGCGCGGACAACGACAACTGCCCCGCCCGCGCCGTCCGCGATGACGTCCCCAATGCTGCGGAAATTCCGCCTTGAGCGCCGCCCGGTCGCCGACGCCATACAGGGAGTCCAGCAACGCCGTCAAACCGGATGCGCTCAAACGATAGAATACCGTCATCCCTTCCCGCTCTGCCTGCACCAAGCCGGCCTCGCGCAACACCATCAAATGCTGCGAGAGGTTTGCCTGAGGCCGGCCCAACATATTGGCAATGTGCATGAAATAAGCGCCGTCCCTGCCAAGAATCTCCAAGATTTGCAACCGAACCGGATGCGCCAATGCTTGCGCGATCAACGCGGCGCGGTCTGCCACTTCGGGGCGGTCAAGAAAGGAAGATGTCATCGCACAACCTTATTCGACATATCGAATATACAGCGGGAATTGTAAATTGTCAAGAACGAATATGCCGCTCTGCACCGGCAATCACATGGCGCGGAGCAACGTGATATTTCAGGGCCGGGCAATTGAAAGATTTGCGCCTTGCCCGCAATAACAATCATCTACTCTCGTTCTTTCCAAACTTTTTCGTCAGCAAATCCTGCAAGGATGGCTGGTCAATCTCCTGCAGTTCGTAGCGTACGCGCCCCGGCCGTTCATCCCTTCAGTTGTTCAGCCACCTGCTGATAATAATCCAGCGAATTTGGATTGATCAACGCGTCCTTATTCGTCACCGCGCGGCCATTGAGAATATTGGTCACGGCGCTTTCAACCTTCTTCATGTTCAACGTATATGGAATATCCGGCGTCTCCAGAATTAAGGCCGGGACATGCCGCGGCGAGACGTTCTCGCGCAAAGTCCGTTTGATTTTCTCCTTCAACTCATCGGTGAGACCAAACCCCGGCGCAAGTTTGACGAATAAAATCACGCGCTGATCATCCTGATAATTCTGCCCCACCGCGAGGCTGTCGGCAATTTCTGGAAGTTTTTCCATCTGGGCATAAATCTCCGCCGTGCCGATGCGGACGCCCGATGGCTTGAGCACCGCGTCGGAGCGGCCGTAAAACGTCACGCCGCCGGTATCGGAGTGGATCAAAATGTAATCGCCGTGCCGCCATACATTGGGATAGACTTCGAAATACGCGGCTTTATATTTTGCGCCATCTACATCGTTCCAAAAGTAAAGCGGCATGGACGGCGCTGGCGCTTCACAAACGAGCTCCGCTTGTTGGTCCAAAACCGGCGCGCCTTTTTCGTCATACGCTTTGATCTTCATCGCCAGTCCCGGGCTTTGCAATTCGCCCGCGTACACCGGCTGGATCGGGCTGCCGATCGCGAAACATCCGTTGATGTCCGTGCCGCCGGAAATGGAATTGAAATGCAAATCGGATTTGATAGCGCGGTAGACGTATTCGAAGCCCTCGGCCGAAAGCGGCGAACCGGTCTGCGAAATTTCGCGCAGGGATGAAAGGTCAAAGTGCGCGCGCGGCGAGAAGTTTTCCTTTTTCAGGAACAACAAATAACTCGCGCTGCAGCCGAAGATGGAAATTTTTTCTTCATCAATCAATTTCCACATCGCGCCCGCGTCGGGATAATTGGGGTTGCCGTCATACAAAACAATCGCCGCGCCAACCGCCAGCGAACTGATCAACCAATTCCACATCATCCAACTGCAGGAGGTGATGTACATGATGTGATCGTCGCGCTTGAGATCGGTGTGGAGCAATAATTCCTTGAGATGATTGATAAGCACGCCGCCCGCGCTTTGCACCAAGCATTTCGGCTTGCCGGTTGTGCCGGATGAAAACATGATGTAAAGCGGATGATCGAACGGCAATTGCTCGAACTGAATCTCAAGATTTTTTTCTGCGGAAAGAAAATCGTCCCAGTGGACCGCGTTCGGAACATTCCGGATTTCGGGCCGTTCGCGCGTGTAGGAAACGACCACCACCTTTTGCAGTGATGGCATGCCGCGCGCCACTTCCGCGGCATGCGGCAGCGTGTCAAAGGTTCTGCCCTTGTAAAAGTATCCGTCGGCGGTAAACATCACCTTCGGTTCGACCTGGCCGAGGCGCTCCAACGCAGCGGACGGCCCAATATCCGTGGCGCACGAAGACCATGCCGCGCCGAGGCTGGCGGCCGCCAGCATCGCGATCGCCGTCTCCATCATGTTGGGCATGTAGCCCACCACGCGGTCGCCTGCAGTCACACCAAGATCGCGCATAGATTTTGCCAGCCGCGCCACCGTATCATAAAGTTCAGAATAAGTCATCCGCCTGGTTACTTGCGTTTCGCCCCTGAAAACGAACGCGGTGCGGTCATCGCGATAGCGCAAAAGATTCTCGGCAAAATTCAAGCGCGCGCCGGGAAACCATTTTGCGCCGGGAAATTGGTTGATATCTTCAACAACCGCATCATACGCATGCGAATGTTTTATATCGGCGAATTCCCACATCATCGCCCAGAAGTCGGCGATTTCGTTAATTGACCAATCGTAAAGTTCAGAATATGTTTTTATACGAAGATGATGCGTATGATTGGCCCGGTTGATAAAACGTGTAATGTTCGCGTTTTGCATTCGTTCGACGGATGGAATCCAAAGAGGTTGTCTCATGCTGTTCCTCCAATTTTGGCTGGAACTATTATATTGCGAAAAAGAAAAGCGACGGCATTTGCCGTCACTTTTGCAGGCAGGCAATCAATTGTTTCTCCGCGCCCTGCGGATCGGATTTTGTAATCGCCAGCACCGGCACGGAGACGCCGCCGAACACCTCCTGCGTTTCATCGGTTTTCCAGCGGCGCGTCAGAACGCCCACCGAACCGGGATTTTGCGCGACCGAATCGATCATGTCCTGCAGGCCGACCGCCAGCCGCGCCCTGGCCGTGACGAGCCGTCCCGCCATGTCCACTTGATCGAAGACTTGCTGAATATCCTCGCCCGAATCAAAAACCCAGACCTGAACCGGCACATCGTTGCCGCCCACATCCTTCCATGTCGTGATTTGTCCCGAAAACAAATCGCGCACCTGACTCGACGATAAGGAACTCACGCCCGTCTGCTTATTGGTCACGACCAGAATCTCGTCGCTGCCGATTTGGAAGGCAGGCGTATTTAGACCAACCGGCTGGCCGAGTCGAATCGAAATATCCGCAGAGGCCGGGTCGGATAAACTTACCGCAACCGATGGAGACGCGCAATCATAAACATTTTTCAGCCACAGAGACGCGGCTGAAGTGGCATACACTTTCAACACCTGAGTTACCGTCTGCGGCGTTGCTGTCGTGCAGGCGGCAAGAAATGTCACTGCGGACACACAAAACGCTTGAAAAAAGAATCGCCAGCCGTCCCGGCTCACGAAAAACCTCGCCAGGCCTGAAAGCTAAACGAAAAGAAAGATCAGGCACAACACTGCGACAATGGCGCAATAGGCGGCAAACAAATACAGCGAGTGTTTGCTCACATAATTGATCAACCAGCGAATAGACAACCAGCCGATAATTGCTGCGACGATAAATCCAATCGCAAGCGGAGCAATGATCGTATGCAGGATGTGCGACTTGATGATGGACAGAGATTCATATCCGCCTGCCGCCAACATAATTGGGGCCGCCATCAGGAAAGCAAAGCGCGTGGCCGAGGGGCGGTCAAAGTTGCGCAACATTCCACCGGGGATGGTCGAGCCGGAACGCGACGAACCAGGAAAAACGGCCAGCACTTGAAACAAACCAATGATGAGACTGTCCAGCCATGTGATCGAGTCGAGGCGGCGTGACCGTTTTCCAAGCCACTCAGCGACGAAGAGCAGAATGGCGGCAGTAAACAATCGGATCGCGGCTTCCATCAATGGATTCTGAAAAAGTCCTTGAACGACATCTTTGAGAAGAACGCCGGCAATACCTGCGGGGATGGTGGCGATGATGATGTACCACGCCATTTTATTTTCCGTCGTGGAAAACGGTCTGGCGAAGAACGCCTTAATCAATGACCAATAATCTTTCCAAAAATAAACAAGCAGCGCTGCAAGCGGACCCAGCTGTACGAGGACGAGAAACGCAAACATGCCAGCGTCCGAAGGGATGTTGAAAATTCGCTGGACGATCAGCATATGCGCCGTCGAGGAGACCGGGATGAATTCCGTCAGACCTTCAATGATGCCGAGCAAAAATGCGTAGAAAATATTCATTGAGTTGATTCCTTTTATGATGGGTATCGGCGCTAGATGATACCAGATTGTTATAAAGGATGGTTAATGGATCATGGGTCATGGATCATGGGGAATGGATCATGGATCATGGGGAATGGTTGGAGGAGTCTTCGTCTGGATTTTCGATCAGATATGGCTCAGGCTCTTCTCGTACAGTATAACCGGCTGGCATTTCTTTTTCGCCCTGCCTGGAGCGTTTGAGATAAGCAATGTAGTTATTGAGCTGCTTTCCAATGGATTCGGCATGAAGCGTCAGGCGGTTAAATATATCGTCTGGCAAATAGCCCAATTCTCTAGCCAACGACAAATGACTTTGTACTTCGGTCAAAGAACCGCGAGCGATATAACAAAACCGAACGTTATCCAGAAAATGATAGCGACCGTGTCCTTCGGCGATATTTGCCGGAATGCTGGACGCAGCGCGCTTCAATTGATCAGCAAGATTGTATTTTTCACTGGCAGGCAGGCACGGCACAGCTTCTTTATAAACCGCAACCGCAAAATCCTTCGCTCTCACCCACACATCCAACTTGTCCAAATTCATCACAGTCACCGTATCCTCCATTTTCCATAACCCATTATTCATGAACCATCTTTTTTCTCTCCGCATTGCCGCGCCATTGATTTAACAATTCAGGTACGCGCGATTCAAATGAGCCATCAGCAATGTAGCCGCGAATATTTTCCATCAAACGGATCAATGCGCGCAGATTATGAATGGAGATCAACGTTCCAGCCAGCAATTCCTTGGCCACAATTAAATGGCGGATGTAGGCGCGTGTGAAAGTCCGGCACGTGTAACAATCACACGTTTCATCTATCGGGCGTTCGTCGCGGGCAAAGGAGGCGTTCATCAGGTTGAGTCTTCCTTCGGGCGCAAAAGCAGAATGATGACGCGCCAGGCGAGTCGGCAGGACACAATCGAAAATGTCCACGCCGCGCAGGACGCCGTTGATCAAATCTTCGGGCGTGCCGACGCCCATCAAATAACGCGGTTTGTTTTCGGGGAGAAGCGGAATTATCACATCGAGCATGGCGTGCATTTCATCTTTGGTCTCGCCAACAGACAATCCGCCGATGGCGATGCCGGGCGTATCGAGAGATGAAATAAATTTAGCGGAAGCCGCCCGCAGGTCCGGATTGACGCCGCCTTGAATGATGCCAAACAACGCCTGATCGCCGCGCGTCTTCGCTTTGAGGGAGCGCTCGGCCCAGCGATGAGTGCGTTCCATCGCGATCTTTGTGTAAGCATGATCGTTCGGGTCGGAACATTCATCGAAGGCCATGATGATGTCCGCGCCGAGGTTCTCCTGAATGGCAATGGACTTTTCGGGCGTGAAGCGGTGCGTTGAGCCGTCAATGTGGCTTTTGAAGGTCACGCCGTCATCGTCAACCTGGCGGGTTTGTGCCAGCGAGAAAACCTGGAAGCCGCCCGAGTCGGTGAGCATGGGACGCGGCCATTGCATGAACTTGTGCAGGCCGCCCATATCGCGGATGAGTTCGTCGCCGGGACGAAGATAAAGATGATAGGTGTTGCTCAACACGAGCGTGGCATTGATGTCTTTGAGATGTTCGGGCGTGAGCGTCTTGACCGTGGCCTGCGTCCCGACCGGCGCGAAGACCGGCGTGATGAGGTCGCCGTGCGGCGTGGTAAAAATTCCCGCGCGGGCGCGGCGGTTTCTGGCGGTGATTTTGAATTCAAACATCGGGCTGATTATATGCGCGATTTAGCCGGAGGATGGAGCAGGGTTCATAGCGGGAGAAACTGCCTGCATGTTATAGCGCCGTGCGCAGATCGGGAGAAGAACATAAATGGACAAAACATTACATCCCGACGCGGAAATATCGTCGTCCGTCAGGATGGGAAGGCGGCGCGCCTCGCCAATGACGGGAACACATCTTCAAGAAAAAGTCGCCAAGTTGGGATGTTGAAAAGTTTCAAAGTTTAAACTTGCCAACTTTTTAACGGGCTAAAGAAAGAAACACATCTTCCAATGTCGGCTCGCCTGCAAGGACGTTGCTCACGTTCACGCCTTTCTCTTTTAACACTTTCTGCAAATCTTCCTTCTTCTTTCCCCGTACTGTTATCATCCGCAAATGATCGCCGGCCAAACCGGCTCGCAGGACGCCGTCGGCATCACGCAAGGCAATCAAACCGCTTTGCAGAGGCTCGGCAAAAACTTCCCACACATCGCCGGAAACAACGGTTTGCTTCAGTCTCGATGGTGTGTCCATCGCCAGCAATTTTCCATCGCGCATCATGCCGACGCGTTCGCAATATTCGGCTTCATCCATGTAATGCGTGGTGACCAAAATCGTCACGCCGCTTTCAGCCATGTTATAGATCAAATCCCAAAAGGCGCGGCGGGCCGTCGGGTCCACGCCGGAGGTCGGCTCGTCGAGGAAAAGCAATTTCGGTTGATGCACCACCGCAATGCCCAACGCGAGCCGCTGGCGCCAACCGGCGGAGAGCGAACGCGTCAGCGTGGACTCATGCCCGTTGAGGCCGACCAGTTCAATGGTCTCTCTGATGCGTCCTTTATCCCGAATGCCGTATACGCCGCCGTAGAAAACCAAATTTTCCATCACGGTCAAATCATCGTAAAGTGCAAACTTTTGGGACATATAACCGGCGCGGGCGCGCACTTCCTCACTTTGGCGGAACGCGTCGAATCCCAGCACGGTCGCCTTGCCGCCGCTCGGCGCAAGCAAACCAAGCAACATGCGGATGGTCGTAGTCTTGCCCGAACCGTTTGGGCCGAGATAACCAACGACCTCGCCCGCGTTCACCTCAAAGCTGACGCGATCCACCGCGACGAATTCGCCGAAGCGGCGCGTGAGATTTTCGACGCGGACAACGGCATCACTCATACGATTGCTCCGACAATTCAATGAAGACATCTTCAAGCACAGGCGGGATGACGCGAATGCCATCCACATTTCCGCCTTCGCTTCGTATCGCGGACGGGAGGCGGCTCGCCACTAAATCAGCCTTTCCTTCTCTGACGCGCAAATGCAGGCGGTCGCCAAAGGCGCGCACATCTTCCACGTCCAAATCTTTTTGCGCAATGTGACGAAGAAGTTTGAGCGGCGACCCGCGCAATTCGATGACTCGATCTGTGAGCCGCGAACGGAGTTGCGATGGCGTGCCCTCGGCGATGATCTTTCCATGCCGCATAAATCCGACGCGGTTACAGCGCGCGGCCTCGTCCATGTATGGCGTGGAGATGAGAACGGCTACGCCATCTTTTCCTTCCTTTCTCCCATCTTCGGGAGAGGGGTTGGGGGTGAGAGGGGCCGAAGTAATTTGAATCAGCAACTGCCAAAAATCCTGGCGCGTGACCGGATCCACACCGGTGGTTGGTTCATCCAGCAGTAACACGCGCGGACGCGTGACCAGCGCCGAGGCCAATCCCAGTTTTTGTTTCATCCCGCCGGAAAGTTGTCCGGCGCGGCGCGTGGCAAAATTTGCCAGTCCAACGAATTCAAGAATCTCCATCGAACGTGGATACCATTCATTCGATTTCAGTCCGCGCACTTCCGCAAAGAAACGAATATTTTCAAGGACGGTCAAATCTTCATACAAAGAAAAACGCTGGGAAAGGTAACCAAGCTGGGAACGCGCCTCTTCGGCGTGTTTCCTTACATCGTAACCGCAGACAGTTATTTCACCAGAGTCAGGCAGTAATGCGCCGACGATGAGACGCATCGTGGTGGTCTTGCCGGCGCCATCCGAGCCGACCAATCCATAAATCTCGCCCGCTTTGACGCGGATTGAAACGCCGTCCACCGCGCGCGTCCCGCCGAAATGCCGGTAGAGATTCTTCGCTTCGATTAAATTGATATCAGCCATTCTGCTAATCGAGCCTCTTGCGAAAACGTACAGAAGCGATGCCCATGATGATGACGCCAAAGACCGCCAGAGCAATGATCTCACCTTGAATGGCAGACGCGCCGACTCCCTTGATCAGCAGGGCGCGGATGACAATCAGGTAATAGCGCAGCGGAATGAGGTAGGCAAAAGCCTGCAGGAACGGCGGCATCGCTTCGAGCGGAAAGAAAAATCCCGAGAGGAAAATGGAAGGCAAAAGCGTCATCCAGACCGTGAGCATGGCTTCCTGCTGTGTATTGGCGACGGTTGACGCAAACAAGCCAATGCCAAGGCTGGAAAGCAGGAGCAGTCCCGATGTTTCCAAAATCAACGCGAGACTGCCGCGCACGGGAACGCCGAACCAGAAGTGTCCAAGAATCAAAACCTCAAGCGTATCGAAAAAGGCAAGCACCACATACGGCAGAATTTTGCCAACCACCAGTTCCCATGGACGTATGGGCGTGACAATCAACTGTTCGATGGTGCCGCGCTCGCGTTCGCGGACGATGGTCGTCGCGGTCAGCATGGTGGAAATCACATACAGGATGATCCCAATGACCGCCGGGATCATAAAATAAGCGCTGACCAAATCGGGGTTGTACCACACCTGCGTAAGGAACTGCACCGGCGGCGCCACCGCCGATCCGCGTCCGAGCCGCGAGGCGTCTTCCTCCATGATTTTGGTGGCATACGCCTGTCCGATCAACTGCGCCGCAGACAAAGCGGTGGATCCGCTGGTCGCGTCCGATCCATCCAGAATCACCAGGACGCGAGCATCGTGCTGAATCAACTGCCGTGAGTAATCCGGAGGGATGACCAGGGCGGCGCGGATTTTTCCATCCTCGATCAAGGTTTGAACATCCTGCTGGGACCCGGCTTCATAGGCAATCGTAAAATAATTAGCGGCGCGGAAGGCGTCCAGCAGTGCGCGCGATTGCGGCGAGCGGCTTTGATCCCAGACTGCAATCGGGATGTTCTTGATATCTGTCGTCGCCGCGTAACCCAGCAGGAACAATTGCATAATGGGCATGATCAGCGTCATGATCAGCGTGCGCGGGTCGCGCAGGATTTGAATAAATTCCTTGCGAATGATCGAAGCAAGCCGCAACGTCATTTGATCTCCTTTAAGACTCCATGCAAAAAGATATCCACAAAATAATCGAGCGCATTGGTTTTCATTTCGCGCGGCATGGCGCGGCCGATCAAAATCTCGGTAATGTAATAGGAAAAGAACATACCCAGAAACGCGCGCAATAACACCGGCGGCGGGATGCGCCGCAGGCTGCCGTCCAGTTGTCCCATTCGCTCGGCGAGCGGCATAATCATCGGCAGGAATTTGTCGAAGATTTTTGAAACATGCCGGCTTTTGAATTCCACGATTTCGGTCAGCATCAAATTGAAAAAATCGGGGTGATTCCCAAGTTCGGCGACAAGCGAGCGAGCCGCGTTGCGGACAAATTCCCCGACGGTTTTACCTTCCACCGCATTAAGGATTGGAATAATTTGAAAGAACGGATGCCGCTCTTCGATAATGGCTTGAAAGACTTCCTCTTTCGATGAAAAATGATTGTAGATGCCGCCCAGCGCAATGCCGGTCTGTTCCGCAATCTGACGCATGGATGTGGCGGCGTAACCCTGTTTGATGATCAGTCTATACGCGGCGTCCAGAATCGCCCGCCGCGTCCGCTCGCCTTTTGAAACCGTTTCTTCGACCATGAAAAAAGCATTTCTCCAAAAATGAACGTTCGTTCATTTTTGGATTGTAGACAGCGGGCGCGAATCTGTCAAGTGATAGAATCTATTTTATGCCGCCTGACGCCGAAGCCTTCGTCCGCAAACATTTACGATTCAATTTCATCATCGGCATGTTCGATGGCGGCTTCTTCGGTTTCGGCGTTGGCTTCGCTTCATTCGCTGCAGTCATTCCCCTCTTCGTTCATCATCTTACCGATTCCGCGCTTCTCGTTGGGCTGGTTCCCGCGGTTCACAACATCGGCTGGCAACTGCCTCAATTGCTCACCGCCGGCTGGATGTCGGGAATGAAGCGCTACAAGCCTCTTGTTTTGCTGATGACGATTCACGAACGCGTTCCTTATTTGGGATTGGCAATCGTCGCGTTCATCTCGCCGCAAGTGACAAAAGAAATTGCATTGGCGCTGACTTTTATGATGCTGGTCTGGCAGGGATTCGGCGCGGGGCTGGCGGCCAATCCGTGGACAAGCATGGTTTCGAAAGCGATGCCGGTTGAATTGCATGGAACATTCTTCGGCGCGCAATCCGCCGCATATAACGGCATGGCTGGACTTTCCGCGATTTTGGCGGGCCTGATTCTGGACAAAGTAGCGGGGCCGCTGAACTTCAGCCTTTGCTTCGCGCTGACGTTTTTATGGATGGCGGTCTCGTTTGTTTTTCTCTCGCAAACGCGGGAACCGGAATCACAGCCAAAGGAAAGAGAACAAGTCTCCACATTCCTGAAAAAATCGCTTGCGCTTTTGCGGAGCAATTCAAATTTTCGGATGTTCCTCCTTGTGCGCGTTCTCAGTCAATTTGCCGGGATGGCTTTTTCGTTTTACATCATTTACGCGGTCGGACGATTCGGGATGAGCGAGGCCGCGGCCAGCGTCATGGTTTCCCTGCTTCTGATCGGACAAATCGTTCTGAGTCCGCTGATGGGACGCTGGGGCGACCGCTGGAGTCATCGCGGCGTGATGGCGCTCGGCGCGTTGGGCGCGTCGCTGAGCGCATTCCTGGCGTGGTTCGCGTCATCTTCCGAATGGTTTTATGCGATCTTTCTTTTGCAAGCCGTAGCCACCGTCGCCATTTGGACGATTCCCCTGGCGTTCAGCGTCAGCTTTGCGGAGAAGCCGGAAGACCGTCCAATTTTTATTGGGCTGGCAAATACAATTCCCGCGCCGGCGACGATTCTCGCGCCCGTCATCGGCGGATGGATTGCAGATGCCTCCGGATTCCATTTGATGTTCATGCTTTCCGCTCTCTGCGGGCTTCTCATGGCCGCGGCGTTATGGAAGATGAAGGATAACTCCCGCGAAAAGAATTGGTCTGAACAATGACGGCGGGGCGTCCAAAATGCGAACATTCCGGGTTTGCTCAAATATCGTTCATCCTGTACAATCAGAAAAGACCGACTCGTTCATGTTCCATTCCAAAAGATTTCACAACAACCCATTGAAATCTGTGAGGCCATCATGCGAATTGCACTTGTCATTGGTTCGACCGTTTCAACCATCAAGGACGAAGCTTTGCGTGGACGCAAGTTATTGATCGTTCGTCCGGCGGATACGGAAGGCAAGCCGGCGGGCGAGCCTTATATCGCCGTGGACACGGTCAGCGCGGGGACGGGCGATCTGGTGATCGTTACCGAAGGCTCATCCGCCCGTTATACGGCGCTCACCCAAAACGCGTCCGTTGATTCGGTCATTGTGGGTGTAATTGACTCGCTCGAATCGGACGGGAAATTCACCTACAAAAAACAGTGATCCGTCTTTGAAGATATGGCAGACAACGAGACGCGCGGCCTGCTTTCCGTTGGCGTGGATGTGGGGACGACCACCACGCAGATTGTTTTTTCGCGCCTGAGTCTGACAGACGTGGCGCGCCCCGGGCAAATTCCCAAAATCAACATTACGGATCGGCAAGTGATTTATCAAAGCCCGATTGTTTTCACGCCGCTCAAAGACGATGAAACCGTTGATGCGGATAAACTCAATGAAATTGTGCGGCGCGAATATGCGGCGGCAAATGTTGATCCCAAACAGGTGGAAACGGGCGCAGTCATCATCACCGGTGAAACAGCCAAAAAGAAAAACGCGGATGAAATTTTGTGCGCGCTTTCAGGGCTGGCCGGCGAATTCGTCGTCAGCGTGGCCGGGCCCAACGTGGAAAGCCTCATCGCAGGCAAAGGCGCCGGCGCGGCGCTTTATTCGCAGGCGCATTATGCAACCGTCACGAACGTTGACATCGGCGGCGGAAGCGCCAACAGCGCCACATTTCAAAACGGAAACTACGTCAGCGGCGCGGCGATGAATTTTGGCGGGCGCATCCTCGAGGTCGAGCATGGAAGCGGAAAGATTCGTCACATTGCCCAGCCGGCAAAGCACATTTTAAAAGATTGTAATTTGGAATTAGCCGTCGGCGATTCGCCATCGCTCGACGATTTGCGCCGCTTCACGAATCGCATGGCCGATCTGACCGTCGAATTGATCGAAGGCGCCTCGTCGCCGCTGGCGCAAAAGGTTTATCTTACGCCGCCCGCACCGGTTTCCGGCAAAGGAACCGTGCTGATGTTTTCGGGCGGCATCGGACATTATTTTTACAACCCGATCAAAATCGATTCGGTCGCCGACGCGACGGTTCACGATGATGTTGGTCCGTTACTGGCCGAATCACTGCGCCAGCACGCCGTGATAAATTCGTACGAAATTGCGCGTCCGGCGGAAACATTGCGCGCCACCGTTCTCGGCGCGAGCACGCAAACCGTGACGTTATCCGGCTCGACGATTTGGGCGGAACGCGAGATTTTGCCAATGAAGAATGTACCGGTGATTCGGCCCATACTTGCTTCGGCCCTGCTCGGCGCGGATTTCACGCCGACT
The DNA here is from genome assembly GCA_042408355.1 of Anaerolineales bacterium. GTDB lineage: Bacteria > Chloroflexota > Anaerolineae > Anaerolineales > Villigracilaceae > Fen-1038. The sequence goes on along the minus strand of JBHORD010000033.1, from coordinate 80,048 downwards.
TCTATTTCGACGGCGATCGCAGAAGCCGTGCGCCGCTGGGACGTCAATGTTTCGACCGATCCATTTGCCATTGCGCTTGAACTAAACCGTCCGCTCGACTATACTTCGCTCTCACAACTGGCAGATGGCCTGCGCGTATTCGCGGATACAATGCCAAAGGAACGCCCGCTGGTGGTCATTATCGAACGCGATTACGCCCAGGCGTTAGGTCAAACGCTAAAAGGTCTCACACCCGAACGCTCTTTACTGGTCATTGATCAAGTCGGTCTAACGGAAGGCGATTACATTGATTTGGGCACGCCGCTCATGGACGGACGCGTCGTCCCGTTGAGCGTGAAGACATTGATTTTTTATCATTAGTTTTATGCCGGTCATTGCAAGGAGCGTTTTTTGCAGGGAAGCAATCTCAAGTAACTCGCAGTCCGGCAGTTACATAAGATTGCCGCGGCGCCCGCTTCGCTCGGCTCCGCAATGATCAAAACAGGAGCAAGTATGCTTCTCCGCACAAAATTGCACGGCAAGACCTATGAATTTCCAGACATCCGAATTCTCATGGGCAAGGCCAATGAAGAGAAATCGGGCGATCGTCTCGCGGGCGTGGGCGCGGAAACCGCCGCGGAACGCGTCGCGGCCAAGTTGGTTTTGGCGGAAGTGCCGCTTTGGGTTTTGCGCGAAAACCCCGCCGTGCCGTATGATCAGGATGAAGTCACGCGTGTGATTCAAGACGCGGTGGATGAAGCGATCTACAACGAGATCAAAGACTGGACGGTCGGCGAATTCCGCGAATGGATTTTAGCGGACACGACCACCAGCGATATGATCCGCCGCGTGTCCGACGGTCTGACGGCGGAAATGATCGCGGCGGTTACGAAGCTGATGTCGAACCTCGATTTGATCTACGGCGCAAAAAAGATTCCCGTCACTGCGCATTGCAACAATACAATCGGCGCGCCCGGCACATTGTCGTCGCGCAACCAGCCCAACCACCCCACCGACTCGCCCGAAGGAATCCGCGCTGAAATTTACGAAGGCTTGTCGTATGGCTCCGGCGATTCGGTGATCGGAATTAACCCGGTGGACGATTCATATGGCTCCGTCTCGCGTCTGCTCGACATGACCTATGACATCATCAAGACGTGGAATATCCCAACGCAAAATTGCGTGCTGGCGCATGTCACCACGCAAATGAAATGCCTCGAAGCCGGCTCGCCGGTCGGGCTGGTCTTTCAATCCATTGCCGGCTCGCAAAAGGGAAACGACTCCTTCGGCATCTCTGTGGGGCTTTTGGACGAAGCGTATGAACTCGCCAAGAAACATTGTTTCCCCAAAGGTCCAAACTTCATGTATTTCGAGACCGGTCAGGGCTCGGCGTTATCTGCAGACGCGCACAATGGCTGGGATCAATTGACTCTCGAAGCGCGCAATTACGGTCTCGCAAAACGGTATCATCCCTATCAAGTCAATACGGTCGTCGGTTTTATCGGACCCGAATATCTTTACGACGCGCGTCAAATTCAGCGCGCCGGCCTCGAAGATCACTTCATGGGCAAGCTCACCGGCATTCCGATGGGTTGCGATGCCTGTTATACTAATCATGCCCGCGCCGATCAAAACGCCATCGAAAATCTTGCGGTGATGCTCACCGCCGCGGGATGCAATTATTTTATGGGACTTCCCATGGGCGACGACTCGATGCTTTCGTATCAAAGCACATCCTTCCATGACGCGCCGACACTGCGCCAGTTATTCAAACTGCGTCCCGCGCCCGAATTTGAAAAATGGATGGAAGACCTCGGCTTGATAAAGAACGGCGTATTGACCGAAAAAGCCGGCGATCCGTCCATCTTTCTTAAGCGGTAAAGGAGACAATTATGGATGACGCCCAACTTGCCGCGATTGTAGATGCGATTGTTCGTGAATTAAAAGAATCGGGAGCAGTGAAACCCGCCGCTCCTTCCTCCGACCTTTCACCGGCTCCCGTTTCGACGGCTTTATCTGCGCTCTCGGCTGTTCCCGTCAAACCGCGCTCGATTGGCTCAGGACAAGATTTGAACATTGACTTGCCCGATCCAACGACTCCGCAGGCGCGCATGACGCCGCGCGTGAAAAGCCCGAAAGACCCAAACGGTCTGCGCGCCCTGATGGCTTCAACCACCGCCCGCATCGGCGTTGGACGCGCGGGTCCGCGTTACAGCACGGCGGCATTATTATTATTCCAGGGCGATCACGCAGTTACGCAGGATGCTTTATATCGCGATGTCGATCAAAAGCTTCTGGATGAATTCAATCTCTTCACAGTTCAAACCAAAGTAACCGGCGGCAAACAGGAATATCTGCTCCGTCCCGATCTCGGACGCCAGTTGAACGACGACGCCAAGCGCATCATCAACGAGAAATGCCAGAAGAACGTAAATGTCCAGCTGGTGGTCGGTGACGGTCTCTCTTCACAGGCAATCGAGTCAAACCTGCGGCAAATCTTTCCGGTGATCAAGCAGGGCGTGCAGAACGCAGGTTTGACATTCGGCACGCCGTTCTTCATCAAGTATGCGCGCGTCGGCGTGATGAACGATGTCGGCGAACTCATTAAACCAGATGTGGTCGTCTTGTTAATCGGCGAACGTCCCGGCCTGGGCAGGGCCGAATCGATGAGCGCATACATGGGCTACAAGCCAAAATATGGCGACACCGACGCCGACCGCGATGTGGTTTGCAACATCTTTGAAAACGGCGGGACGAATCCACTTGAAGCCGGGGCGTATGTGGTACAAATCGCCCAGAAGATGCGCAAGAATCAGGCGTCGGGCGTGAAACTTAAGTTGGCAAAGTAAGGAGTCTCCATGGCGATTCTCGACCCAATTTATGCAACGCCATTGTGTGTCCAATTGATTCCGCAGGTGGATCGCAACTTCGCGGAACAGCTCAAGCTCCGCGGCGATCAACTGTCCATCGGTCTCATCAGCGCCGATAACGACGATGCAACGTATGTGTCCATTGATGAGGCTACCAAAATGGCCGACGTCGAAGTCGTGTATGCGCATTCGTTTTACGCCGGCGCGAAGCACACATCGGGGAAACTATCGGGCGAGATCATGGCCATTTTGGCAGGACCCGATCCGGCTGAAGTCCGGGCCGGACTCGCCGCGGCGGTGGACTACATGAAGAACAAAGCCGTCTGGTATTCCGCCAACGAAGATGATTCGATTGCCTTTTTCCCCCATGTCATTTCGCGCACGGGCACATATCTATCGAAGGTTTGCAATATTCCGGTCGGCACGCCGATTGCGTATTTGATTGCGCCGCCCAATGAAGGCCTGGTCGCGCTGGATGCGGCGCTCAAAGCCGCGGACGTAAAGATCGTCTCGTTGACAATGCCGCCCTCGGAAACAAATTACATGGGCGCGATGTTGACCGGCGACCAGCCCGCCTGCAAAGCCGCGGCCGCCGCGTTTCAAAACAAAGTGTTAGAGGTTGCAAGCAACCCGATGAATTACTAAATTGCACGCGTTGAGCAGCGGCGCAAAGCGCCGAAGTCGAAACGCCGCTATGCAAAATGCGCTTCGGCTTGATTACGCTCCGCTCAGCGCCAGGATGAAATTATGGCAGACCTTGACAACGATCTTCTCTCCATTCAGGAAGCGCGCACATTGGCTGTTCAGGCGCGCGAGGCACAGCAAAAATTTCTTCACGCCACGCAGGCTGAAGTGGACCGCATTTGCGCGGCAATGGCGCAAGCCGCCTACGACGCCTCGCAGTCGCTGGCAAAAATGGCGGTCGAGGAAACCGGCTACGGCGTGCCGGAACACAAAGTTTTGAAGAACGTGCTTTCGTCGAAGATTCTTTGGGACGCCATCAAAGACATCCCCACCGTCGGCGTGATCGGACACGATCCGCAAAAGGGAACATACGACATTGCCTGGCCGATGGGCGTGATTGCGGCGTTGACGCCCAGCACGAATCCGACTTCGACCACGATGTTCAAAACGCTGATCGCCGTCAAGGCGCGCAATGCAATTGTTGTGGCGCCGCATCCCGCCGCTTACAAATGCTGTGTCGAAACGATTCGCATCATGGCGGAGGCCGGCGAACGCGCCGGAATGCCAAAGGGATTAATCTCGTGCATGACGCATATCACCCTCCCCGGCACGCAGGAATTGATGAGGCACAAATACACGGCGCTCATCCTCGCCACCGGCGGCTCGGACATGGTACGCGCCGCGCATTCGGCAGGCAAGCCTGCTTATGGCGTTGGCCCCGGCAATGTGCCCGCTTACGTTGACCGTTCGGCGGACGTTCAACGCGCCGCAAAATATATTGTCGCATCGAAGGCATTCGATCATTCCGTGATTTGCGCCACCGAACAGTCCGTCGTTGCGGATCGGCCGATCGCCTCGAAACTCGAAGAATTGATGAAGGCTGAAGGCGCATATTTTGCCAGCGATGAAATCTCGAAAATTCTGGCAAAGAACTTGTTCATCGGGCATTTGCCCAATCCAAAAGCGGTTGGCAAAAGTCCCCAGCAACTGGCGCAGATGTACGGCTTTAGCGTCCCGGATTGGGCGCGCATCATCGTTTGCAAATTGAAAGGCGTTGGCCCGGAAGAACCATTATCCGGCGAGAAGTTGACCACCGTGCTGGGCTGGTACGAAGTGGATGGCTGGGAGGCAGGCTGTGAACGCTGTATCGAATTGATTCAATACGGCGGGCGCGGACATTCGCTCGTCATTCACGCGCAGGATCAGAATGTCATCATGAAGTTCGGACTCGAAAAACCCGTGTTCCGCATCGTCGTGAATACGTTTGGAACGCTCGGGACAACGGGATATACAACCGGCGTGATGCCGTCCATGACGCTCGGCTCCGGCGGAATCGGCGGCGCGATCACGGGCGATAACATCACTGTTCATCATCTTTATAACGTGAAGAAATTGGCTTACGAAACGCGCGTTGCTCCGCCCGAAGCGTTTGCTCCCGGTTCGACGGATGCGCCCGCGCAGCGGAATTTGTTCACGGGAAATTCTTATTCTTCGCCTGCGTCAATTTCATCAAGCGCGATGGATTCGCAGATTGATGAGATCGTGAGGAAGGTTTTAGCGGAGTTGAAAAAATAATTGCTATCATGTCATTGCGAGCGCTGGTCGAGCAGGCAGTGTTCTCGAGCGAAGCGAGAGGCCGTATCGAGGCCGAGCGTGCCAATCTATGTAACAACCGTTTGATTATTCCAAGAGATTGATTGCTTTGTCGCTTCGCTTTTCGCAATGACATAATTAGACGCCAGATTTCAGGGCTTGAAAAATTCCAGTCCTGACATCCGATGTCTAATCGGAAAAATCATTATCAAAGGAGTTTGCTATGCCAGTAGATGTTTCCATGATCGCCCTGGGAATGGTGGAGACCAAAGGACTCGTCGGCGCGATCGAAGCCGCCGATGCAATGGTCAAAGCCGCCAACGTGACGCTGATCGGCAGTGAATATGTCGGCGGCGGATATGTGACCGTGATGGTGCGCGGCGACGTCGGCGCGGTGAAAGCCGCCACAGACGCGGGCGCGGCCGCCGCCAAGCGCGTCGGCGAATTGGCCTCGGTCCACGTGATACCCCGCCCCCATTCCGATGTCGAGATGATTCTGCCGCAAAACACAAAAGGCTCCTTCGGCGGACGCTCCGGCGGAAAAGAAAAGTAATTCAAGCGGTTAATAAAACCGCCAAGCTCGCAAAGATCACGAAGAAATTTATATCTTCGCGCTCTCCGCGTTCTTCGCGGTTAAGAACCGTTCATCATGTCGCGTCAACTTTTCACGGCAGAAGACATTCGCCGCCTTGCGCGCGAGCGATCCGATACGCTCCTCGTGGGCGCATACGATATCGTCACGCACGAAGCCATGGACGTGGCCTACTCTCTGGGCGTAAAAGTCATCCGCGAAACGGAATCAGACTCTAAATTCAGAAGGGACGCGCCGTTTGATCCGCCCCCACGCGTAGCATTGCCGCCATTGAAAGTCGTACATGGCGCAAGCGTCAACATGGAACCGTTCCTTGAAGGCCCCGCCACACCAGGCACACATGTCCGGCTGAAAGATGTGGTGATCAAAGAGGATCGCGGGCCGATGGGCGTGGGCTTCATGGCGCTCGACAAAGGCGAAATGAAGTGGACGTTGACCTACGACGAAGTGGACATCGTGCTTGAAGGCGAACTGGTGATCACGCGCGGCGTCGAGCAGGTACGCGGCGGGCCCGGCGATGTCATTTACATCCCGAAAGGATCGAGCATCACGTTCGGCACGCCGAGCCGGACGCGCTTTGTGTATGTGGTCTACCCGGTGAACTGGAACGAGAAATGACAATCATCACCGAAAGCGAATTGCGCGAATACTGGCAGAACGGACGCGGACGATTGCCTGCGTTTCCGCCCGATACGCGTTTCACCGATTCGGCGCGCGAGTTTTTGCGTCAGCATAAAATGGACGCGCAATCGCAGGCGGTCGAATCGAACCACATCCATCCCGAATGGGACAAGCCCGGCACGTTCCCCGTCGTCCTCAGCGGACCCGTGCCGGTTTGCGCGGTATGCGGACAGCCGATCAAGCACAAGCCCGATCACATGACACAACTGGATGCGGGACACTTCGCATCCAAAACGGACCCGAGGCTGATTCTGCGCGGACGCGTCGACTCGCTCCATGCCTTTGTCATGCTCGCCGCGGCGAAGGCGCGCGGCTTTCAGATGATGAATCTCGCCTCGCATCTCGACACCCTGGCGGCCTACTGCCGCGAAATCATGAGCGCGGAATACAACATGCGTCCGGTCGCGCCGCTGATTCTATTGGGCAAGCGCGAGGAAGAGCTTCACGAAATTTCGCATTGGCCCGACCGCCATCTCGGAATCCAGCACATCGTCCCGGGACCGGATGACCACGAAATGCTTCACTGGCTCAACGTTTTGCGGACGCAGGCGCGCGAAGTCGAGGTGACTGCGCTGGAAGCATTTGGCGCGGATCGCGGCCTCGATCAAAACGGAATTGGAAAGAATATTTCACACGCGTTGAACCGCTTTTCATCGGCGGTTTATGTTTTGGAGTTGTATTTCAAAGCAGGAAAGTTATGATTTTTAATCTCACCGCGAAGACGCCAAGATCGCAAAGAAAACAACAGGAAAATCTTTGCGCGCTTCGCGTGCCTGGCGGTTGGGCAAGCAAATGAATCCGAATCTTTCTGACCTCCTCGCCCGCACCGACGCGATTATGTCTGGAGCCAATGGCTGGCATCCCGATCCCGATCTGCTTCTGCCATCCGGCATTTATCGCGGCACGGTTCACGTCGGCGTGGATTTGGGGACGGCCTACACCGTGCTGATCGTGCTCGATGAGAACTGCCAGCCCATCGCAGGCGAATATCAATTTGCGGAAATCGTGCGCGATGGCTTGGTTGTGGATTTCGTGGGGGCGGTGGATTTGTTACGCAAGATGAAATCAAAGGTCGAGGACAAACTTGGTTTCACCCTGACCTCCGCGGCAACCGCGTATCCGCCCGGCGTGCCGCAGGCGGAAGTCCGCGCGACGGCGAATGTTTTATACGGCGCGGGTCTGGATTGCACCGGTCTGATTGACGAGCCGACCGCGGCCAACAATGTTTTGCAGATTCAAGACGGCGCCATTGTGGATGTCGGCGGCGGAACGACCGGCATTGCGATTTTCGAAAACGGCAAGGTCGTGTACACAGCCGACGAGCCGACCGGCGGGACTCACTTTTCGCTGGTGATTGCCGGTTCAACGGGAGCCACTTTCGAGGAGGCCGAAGCGCTCAAGAAAAACCCAACCGAGCAGACGCGGCTCTTCCCGATTATCCGCCCCGTGATGGAAAAGGTCGGAAGCATTATCAATCGGCACATTCAAGGTCGTCGAGTGGAACGGATTTATCTGGTGGGCGGCACGTGCGCTTACCCCGGCATGGACAAGGTCATTCAGGAGGCGACGGGCATCCAAACAATTTTGCCCGGCAATCCGTTGTTTGTCACCCCGCTGGGCATTGCCATGCACAACTAAATTTTTAAATGTCATTCTTTCGAAGCCTGCCTTACGGAGATGCCCTTCGCTCAGAGTGACACAATGGAGCTTTTATCTATGGCTGATCAATTTTCACTTCGCTGCTATTCTTATCTCGACCGAATGCAGCCGCAATATGCGGCCTTCGTCGGAACAATCACGCAGGGCGACCTCCCCACGGAGGGCATGGCCGCCTTATATATTGAAGTCGCGCCGGGCAACGAGGTCTTTCGCCTGGTGGACATTGCGGTGAAATCCACCGAATCGAAGCCGGGCGCGCAGATCGTGGAGCGCGAATTCGGCATGTTCGAGGTTCACTCGAAATCACAGGCTGAAGTTTTGGAAGCGGGGCGAATCGTTCTGGCCCGCCTCGGATTGAAAATCGAGGACCGCGTCAAACCGTCCATCGCGTCGGTGCAGGTCATTACAAACGTGGACCCGTATCAAGCCCAATTGTTGAATCGCTTCCGGCGCGGCTCGATGCTCGTCCCCGGCGAAACCATGCTGGTTTTGGAATGCGCGCCTGCCGCGTACATCAACTATGCATTCAACGAAGCCGAAAAAGGTTCCACCATCAAATTACTGCACATTTCATCGGTCGGACGCTTCGGGCGCATGTGGCTCTCCGGTTCGGAAGCCGAGATTCTCACGGCGCGCAATGCGGCGGTCAAAGCGCTCGAAGAACTCGAAGGCCGGCCCGAAAAATAAAATCCTTTTGCTGGTCTTCGCCGACGATTTTTTGTAAGACGTGAAGGACTGCTTATGCCAAAGACATTTATCACCGAACGCGATGTTGACGACATGAAGGCGCGCGGCGTCAGCAGCATTGACGTGACCGACAACGTCGTCATGACAGATCTGGCGGTCGAGCGCGCCATGAAACACGGGATCAAGATCAACCGTGTCGAACCCAGCGCGCCGCCCAAAGCGGTGTACAGCCAGTCGGTCAATTTGGTGGCGGCTTATCCGCGTGATGGTTGGCGGGAGTCTGGCGGCGATGCGGAGCTAAAACAGAAAATAAAATCCGCGGTGCTGGCGCGGCTTGATGGGCAGGTTGATCCTGTTTTATTGGATGCCGTTATTACGAAAGTTCTGGCAGGAATGAAGTAGGCGGGAAAACAAAAGCAGTTATCATTTCCGGTCTCAATCGCGTCGAATAAAAAAGAGACAGATGGGTGTTACCCATCTGTCGTTTTTCTTGTCACCGAGAAAGAGGAGCTCGCCGCCTTCTTTTCGTTTGGGGAACGTCTGGATTCACTAACTCAAAAACTTTGTCCAGCAGGTGGGGTCGTCTCGCTCTTTCCTTCTAAATGTATTTCAGGTGGAGTCTCTATGGGTACCTCCTTTCCTTGCCCTCATCATATAACAAAAGAAAATGAAATACATTAAAACAAAATGTTAGTTTTGTAGGCGGTTGTCTGAACCAAATTCATGGCGAGTCAAAATGAACATGATTTCGTTTGGCAACGGATACAACGGAAGCAAATCAATTCGATATTGTCTTCCGGCATATCTTTGCATCAATTGCCGTGTCCGGCGAAGCGCATCCCGATTCCCGCTCAGCGGCAGTGACATCAACTCTCGAATGGTTTCGTTGCGATGTAAATCGGGATGATAACTTCTGGTCAATGACTTCAAAAAGGAAAATTGAATCTGCCAGGCTTCCAATTCACCATAAACGGAAAGCGCAACAAAGAATCCTTGTTGCAGATGCTTCACTTCATGCAAAATCAAACTCAATGGATACGCCGCCTCAGGCGCGCCATCCGCGTAGCGAGGATGCAATTGGATCTGACCGGTCAAAGTCCAGCGCGCCGCGGTGGGTTGATCGTGAAAACCGACTTTGACGTGATGTTCCTTCAGATAGTTCAGCGCGGCTTGTCCTTCTGGTCCACAGCGTTCCAGGTTGGCCAACAGTTGCTCAAGCCATAAAGAACGACTCGACATTTTTCTAGTATACGTGCATTCATAAACTTGATAGAGGCTGATAGCTCCGGCTGGTAAAATTCAATCATGCGAAAAGTAGCTATTCTCGGAATCGGACAGACTTCAATTGACGAGCATTGGGCCAAATCCCTGCGCGAGATCGGCGGCGAGGCGGCTTTTGCCGCCATGCAGGACGCGGGCGTGGACAAAGTTGAGGCGCTGTTCGTCGGCAACATGCTTTCGCCGTTGATTGACGGGCAAAATCAACTCGGGACTTTTTTTGCAGACTGGGTCGGCCTCTGGCATCAGGAGGCCGTCAAGGTGGAAGCCGCTTGCGGGTCGGGCGCGGCGGCGTTTCGCGCCGGACTGATGGCGGTCGCGTCCGGCGACATCGAATCTGCGCTGGTGGTTGGCGTCGAAAAGATGACCGACAAAGCTGGTCATGACGTGACCGCCGCGTTAGCCACTGCCGCCGATGCCGATTACGAAGTCGAACAGGGCGTCTCATTTGTCGGTTTGAACGCGTTGATCATGCAGAGGTACATGTTCGAGTTCGGCTGGAAGCACGCCGACTTTGCGCCGTTCTCGATCAACGCTCACGCCAACGCCATGCATAATCCGTTTGCGCGTTTGCATGAAAAGATCACAATCGAACGCTTCGAAAAATCTTCGATGGTGGCGACGCCCATCAATCTGCTCGATGCATCCCCCACTGGCGACGGCGCGGCGGCGGCGATTCTTGTTCCGGCAGAAAAAGTCGCCTCGATGCCGGGCAGGCCGCGCGTGGTGGTGGCCGCTTCGGCGTCCGCGACGGATACGATTGCCGTCCATTCGCGCAAAGACCCGTTGTTTCTTTCCGCCGCTTATGATTCAGCCAAACGATGTTATCAAATGGCAGAGGTCGAACCAAAAGACATTGATGTGTTTGAGCTTCACGATGCGTTCTCGATCATGGCGGCGCTTTCGCTCGAGGCCTGCGGATTTGCCGACCGCGGCAAAGGCGTCCAACTCGGACTCGAGGACGAGATCGCCGTCACAGGGCGAGTGCCGATCTGCACGCGCGGCGGATTGAAAGCGCGCGGACATCCGGTGGGCGCGACGGGCATGTATCAGATTGTGGAAGTCGTCCAACAGCTGCGCGGCGAATGCGCAAAGACGCAAGTGGACGGCGCGAAGATTGGCATGGCGCAGAACATCGGCGGCTCGGGCGCTTCGGTCATTACACACATTTTGAAAGCCGAGTAGAGGCTTCTTGCAAGAAGGATCAACTTGGCAGCGGACGGCTTCGCCTTGCTTCACAACGGCAAGCGCCAATATTTACCATCACGCCGTCCGAAATGATGGCGGCTGCCGCTCTTCACGTGGCCAATGCGCTCAACTTTTCGCTCAATCGGTTGTACATTCGTTGTTGCGGCTCATCGGCGGTCAAATTATGCCGCATTCGCTGAGCAACAGCATTATTCATTCAGTAAGGTAATCAGACAAAATCCTTAGATTTTGACCTATAAAAATCCAAATGCGGCTGCCCTATTTCGACAGTTGATTCTTTTCCGAACTTGCTATATACTTTTCGTATATAAGCGGAAAGGAAGCCATATGGTTGAAAGACGTCGCCTGCCCAGAAAAAGTTTCTCTTACTACATGCGTGTCATGAACGAAAACACCGGCGAGCTGGTGGGACATCTGGCTGACATCAGCACCGGCGGCTTCAAACTGGAAACGTCCAAACCAATACCGCAAAATCGGGATTTTTATTTTCGCATCGAATTACCGGAAGATATTTCCACCAAAACATACATGGTCTTTGGCGCGCGAAGCCGGTGGTGCTCGAAAGACCGCTTCGATCCCGGATTGTACGACGTCGGTTTCCAGATCGTAAACATGATGCCGGGCGATTACGAAATCTTTGCGCGCATGTTCGAAAAATACGGCTCGCAGAATCCCAGCACCAATTCGACGGCCGATTATCTGTGGCGATAACCATTCAAGCAGTCTTGTCAGCCTCATCGTCCGCTGCGATGAGGCTGTTTTGATTGAATTTCCTCCCTTTGCATTCGTGTACAATTGGAACATGCGTTACTTCCTCCGCTGGCTTCTTCGATTGCTCATCAACATAATCGCCAGAGTTGATGTTCATGGGTATGAAAATCTCCCAACCGCCGGTTCTTTTGTGATCGCGACCAACCATATCGGAATGCTGGACGCGGCCATGTTGTTCTATGCAGTGAACCGATTTGATGTTTTTATTCCGGTCGCTGAAAAATGGGAGAAGAACGCCTTCTTACGATGGGCGGCCAAATACGCCAACTTCATTTTCATTGACCGCTTCAACCCCGACTTGAAGGCGATGCGCAAGATCATCGGCTTGATGGAAAAGGGAAACATTCTCGTCATCGCGCCCGAAGGGACACGTTCGCGCGCAGGCGGGATGAACGAGGGCAAGCCGGGCGTCAGTTATCTCGCGGCGAAGTTGAATCGGCCGATCGTGCCGGTGGGTCTGGCCGGAACGGAAGACAAAGTCATTCTGGATAACCTCAAACATTTCCGGCGTTCTCATATTGTGTTGACTGCCGGAAAAGCATTTACGCTTCCGCCTTTGCCCGCCAAAGATCGCGGCGCCGCGCTCAAGCAATTCACGGACGAGATCATGTGCCGCATTGCGGCGCTGCTTCCCGAAAAATACCGCGGCGTTTACTCGGATCATCCGAGGTTAAAGGAATTGCTTGCGAACGTTTAATCGAGTTGCTCGAACTTCCCATCAAGGTGGAGATAATATCTTTCCACAACAAGGTTGGAAACTTTCTCAAGAATTTTACGTCGCGCTTCGTCAAGGTCTGTTTTGTGGCGCATGAATGTTCCCTCTGCGCCGTACGCGCCGCAGCCTTCATGATTGATGAGAACAACCCTTCTGATCTTATGCAAACGAACGGCAAGCTCGACATGTTTTAAAACAGGGGCCATATCGAGAACGCCGCCCGCAATGGCGACGCGGTCGTACTTACCGGCCGCGTAATTCGCATCCAGCCAATCGTTCAAATATCTTTGCAAACGATAATCCATGCAATGAACCGCCAAAGTTTCACAATAAAGTTCTGTCATGAGATATCAGAGAATCTCTCCTTTGCTTCGTTTCAAAAACCGGCCTTGACCCGTTTGGCCTTTCCATTCATCACCGTCCACAATCAACTTGCCGCGCAGGAAAACTTTCTCCGGCATTCCGACCACTTCCCAGCCTTCGAATAAATTGTAATCTGTACGATGGTGGCTATGCGCCACCCCGTACTTTACGCGCTTTTCCGGGTCCCAAATCACGATGTCCGCGTCCGAGCCGGGAAGCAACGCCCCTTTGCGCGGATACAAACCGAAAATCTTTGCCGGATTCGTACTCACATATTGCACAAATTGATTCGCAGTAATCTTTCCGGCGCGCACGCCGTATGTCCACATGATCGGCAGACGATCGCCGACGGCAGGCAAACCATTCGGAATTTTGGTGAAATCATTCCTGCCTAATTCCTTGCCGGGGATTGCCACTTCTTTTCCTTCGTACATAATTGGCTTCGTGCCATCGAAAAAGAACGGACAATGATCTGTGCCGATAGTTTGAAGAACGCCATCATGCAAGCCCTCCCAAATGCGGGCGTTATCTTTTTCTGTTCGCATCGGCGGCGAGCAAACCCATTTCGCGCCATCAGGACGGCGCAAATGATCCATCGTGAAGAACAAATATTGCGGGCACGTTTCGCCCATGACTTTGACGCCGCGCTCGCGCGCATACTTCAACATATCCACTTCGCCGCCGGCGTTCATATGGACGATGTAAATCGGCGCATCCGCCTGGGACGACATGGCCGCCATCCGCAAGGTGGCTTCGACCGCGCCCCAAGCCGGTCTCGTCAACGCGTGCCATTCGGGCGAGGTGCGCCCCGCCGCCAACGCCTGCGAAACGAGCGCGTCAATGACATCGCCGTTCTCGCAGTGGACCATCACCAACATGCCATTCTCGCGCGTGATTTGTAACGCCTTGAAGATGCTTCCGTCGTCGAGCCGCAGACGACCATTGTAAGCGGTAAAAACTTTGAGTGTGGTGATGCCCATGTCGGGCAAGGACGGAATCTCTTTTGCAATCTTGTCGTTGAAGCGGGTCAGGTTCATATGAAAAGAATAATCAATGGCGGCTTTTTCGGCTTTCTTATGCCAGGCCTCCACCGATTCTTTAAAGGTGTCAAAATCAAATGAAACAAAATCAATGGCGGTTGTTGTGCCGCCAAACGCCGCGGCTTTGTGACCCGTGTAATGATCGTCGGAGGAAACGGTATCGAACATCGGCAGATCAAAATGCGTATGCGGATCCACGCCGCCGGGCAGAATCAATTTTCCCGACGCGTCGATCACTTGCGCGGAGTCCGCCTCCAGTCCGAGGCCGATGCGGGAAATCACCTCGCCCTCGATCAAAATGTCGGCCTGAAAGGTTTCAGAGGCCGTGATCAGCGTTCCGTTCTTAATCAGCGTTGCCATGACAGCTCCTTTATACATGCCAGAACAAATGAAGGGCCGCGAGAATCACAAAGAATAAAATGAGGGTCAGCGGTCCGCCGATTTTGACAAAGTCCTTGAAATTATAACCGCCCGATCCCATCACCATGATGTTGACCGGATGGCCGATGGGCGTTGGAAAGGCCAGCGAACATCCAACCGCAATGGTCATCAGCAAAGCGCGCGCGTCGAGGCCGATGGAGGAGGCAATGGTCATGCCAATCGGGGCGAGGATGATCGGCGCGGCGGATTGACCTGCCATGATGTTGGTCAGAAACGCGGTGACAAGCAATAATGACCCGACAATAATTGCCGTGCCCGCGCCGTGCGTCAGACGTAGAAATTCGTCCACAATCCATTTGGCAAGTCCGCTGTTTTGGATGGCGGTGCTGAGCGGCCAGAGTCCGGCGATTAGAAAGATAGCCTTCCAATCTATAGATTGATAGGCTTCATCCATCGTCAGGCATCCGGTCAGCACCATCGCCACGGCGCCCGCCATACTTGCAATGGAAATTGGCAAGAAATCGAAGATCGCCACCATCAAGACAAGAATGCCGATGCCTGTTGCGATTCGCTGTTTGCGGGGGCGCAGTACGGCATCCGGGTCTTCTTCAAGCACAACCAGGTTGCGTTCATCACGAACAAGGCGCAAATTCTCGAGCGTGGTTTGAACTAATAATCCATCGCCGGCGCGCAGGACGAACGCGGCGAGATTATGATGGATGGCGCGGCCGCGGCGCCAGATCGCCAGCACATTCAGATTGAAACGCTCACGAAAATGGATTTCGCTGAGCGTCTTGCCCGAGAAATTTGAGTGCGGCGGGATGACAATTTCGGCCAGTGTTGTGTGGCCGTTAAGGATTCTCTGCGGAATAGTCGGGCTGTGAAGCAAGCGCAGGCCAAGCCGTTTGCAGGCATCGTCGCTGATCTTTCCGAAAGCAAGCACCACATCGCCCGGATAAATCACCTGTTGGGCATCCGGGGCGGGGATCATTTGCCCATCGCGTTCGATGGCCGCGATGTTGAGCTTGACGTGCGTTGTCCACTGCGCCTCGCGGATGGTTTTGTTGGCAAAGGGCGACTCGGGCAAAACTTCAAAGTCCAGTTGTGAACGATCAATGCCATACATGTTCACAAGCTGATTGCGCACCTGTTGCATCTGACGTTCCAGCGCCGCCGGGAAATGCTCCGGCAACATGCGGCGGCCGACAAAAAACATGTAAAGCGCCGTAACGACGATCACAGGCAAGCCAACCGGCAAAAAATCCAGAATACCAAACGGGCGCAGGCCGGCTTCATGCAATGTGGTGCTGGCAATAATATTCGAGGTCGTAAACAAAGTCGCCATGCCGCCGGCAATGACGCCAAAGGAAAGCGGCATCAGCAAACGCGATGGAGCCGTTTTGGTTTGACGCGCAAGGCTGATCGTGGCGGGCATCAACACGCCCAGCGCCGCGACGTTGTTCATGAAGAACGACAGCACCGCCCCCGCGATCAAAACCACGACCAACAAACGGCCTTCATCCTGACCAGCCATGCGCTTCATCAATTGGCTGATCGAACGCGTCGCGCCGGATTGCGTCAGGCCCTCGGCTATGACTGAAATGGAAAGAATCGTGATAGTTGCTGATGAACTAAAGCCGGCAAATGTCTGCGATGGAGTGGTTTGTCCGGTAATACCGAGCAGAGTCATCACCAGCAGAGCCACAATGTCGGGGCGCAGCCAGTCGGCGATCAGCACAACCGTGGATGAAAATGTAATGACGGCAGTGAGCAGGAAGGGAAGGCTTATCATTAACTCACCTTACACAGCCGCGCCAGATTTATCTCGTATTTTCAGACGACAAGAATGTCGCTTTACAGGGAAACTGCATAACATCAGTCATTACTCACCTTACGCAGTAGCGCGAGGTTTATCTCGCATTTTCAAGCGGCATGAATGCCGCGCCACAGGAAAACTGCGTAACATCGGTCATTAATCAAAATCGGTAAAGTTGTAGGATGAACTTCCTTCTTTGATCCCCAATAAAGCAATCAACACGTCAGGCGGAATATCGGCTTCGGGTAAATCGGTTTTATAAAGTTGTTCGTTCGCGGCGCGCTCACGCAGCGAACGCCAGAGCACAGCGCGTTCATCGTCATTTACAACCAGGTCGCTCAGTGTTCTGGCTTTCAGAAGATATTCGCCGGTCGAATACAAAAACGTGAGGCGCTTCCATTTATCGGCCACGATGGGGTTCGACAATTTTTCCAATCCGCCGATTTGGATTTTGAAATACTCTTCGTTGGCGCGGGGATGATCGGACTCGTCCTTCAACAATTCGCGGCGCGTCGTCAGCTCGTGACCGCGCACCGGCGCAACGAACTCGATCCGCCCGCCGCGCTCGCCAAAGCTGGAGGGCTGATAAAAAGCCAGATAGTCCACGGCCACCACTTTCGGCGCGGTTCGAAATGGGATTCGGTACCAGCCCAAAAGCCGCGCGATTTCCAAATCGCGGGGCGTCGGCATGACGCAAATCAAAATCAAAGAGGTTTCGGTCAGCATGTTAAATCGCCCTGAGCGAAACGCAGGGAGGCCGAAGAGCGCTTCGACTGTGCGGCGTCAAGAGCCGCTCCGCTCAGCGCGACGCTTATTCCTGTTTGGTTCCGCACTCCGCGCAGAATTTCGCGCCCGGCGTTAGCTTCGCGCCGCAGTTCGTGCAAAACTTTCCGGCGTCGGCGAGTTTATATCCACATGACGGACAGAACTTGGCATTGGACGCCAATGGCGCATGACAATTCGGGCACGAAGCCTGGACTTTCGTATTGCCCACACTGCCGATCAATTTCGAATCTTCGGCATCCACACCGATGTCTTGTTGAATCTTGTTAATAGCCTGCGCAGATTGCTGTGCGGAAATCTCGACCGCCAAATCGGGCGCGCAATTCTTGCAAAGCCCGCGTTGTTGATTCCAGCAATTCTTTTTGCAGACCCAACTGGAACATTTCGGACATTGCAGGAAATTCGGCTTGATTTGATTGATGGCCTCGATCATGGCTTTATCGCGCGCCTGCTGCCAACCGGCAGATCTTGCGCGTTCGCCGAGGTTGGCGGCGTCGTTGAAAAAACCGCCGAAGATACTCGACGCCGCATCGAGCGCGCCGGAGGCCATACCCAAAGACCATGCCTGAAATGCAGTTTTGTAGCCGTTGCCGCACCGATCGCAGTGAAATTCGAATTGAAAGCCGCGGTCTGTGGAATGATCCGTATAATTGCGCGTAAATTCAATTGCGTCCATGCAAATGCTCCTCCGTTGGTCAATAAATTTTTCAGATTATAGCACCGCCGGAAAACAATACAAAAGCCGGATTCATAAGAAAGCAGGGACGAGCCGCGGCCTCTCGTCCCTGCTTTTTACAATTAAGCCAGCCCAACTTCCTTATTGAACTCGACGATCAATTCATCAATTTGATCGGCCTGTTTCTGAACGTCGGTCCAGTAATTCGGCTCATACCATTGTTTCTGAATTTCTTCGTAGGTCTTGCCCTGTTGTTCGACCCATGTGTAGTATTTCAAATTGTGGATGCGGCGGCGGTCGGTATAGCGCAGTTCAAGCATGTTATCCGTGGACTGTCCATGCAGATAACGGGCAAAATCGGCGGCCGCGTCAGCTTCGGTGTACTCGCCATATTCCTGACGCATCTCATGAATGCGCGAGCGGTAGAGTTCCATCGAATCAGTCAGCACCGTCAGCATAATGTCGTTCTCGCCCATCTCGTAATATTTGGCGGCTTTGATGGCGCTCAAGACATTCGAGATGCCGGAGAAGCCCATCAGGTCAAGTTGGGAAACGATATTTTCAGGCACGCCCTGTTTGACGAGATAAGCGCGGCCGGTTTCTTCGTTGAACAGGCGGGAAAGATTGACCACCGCGTTGTCATCAATCGCTACGACAACATCGGTATTCTTCGTATTGTGAATCCACGGCACGTGCTTATCGCCGATGCCTTCGATGCGATGGGCGCCAAATCCGTTCTCCAAAAGCGTGGGGCATTGCAGGGCTTCGCTGGCCACAATTTTGCTGTCTGGGAAAAGTCTTTTCATGTAATCGCCGCTGGCAATCGTTCCGGCAGAACCGGTGGCGGAAGCCATGCCGCGATAACGATCGTTCTTGCCCATCACCTTTTTCAAAACCTCTTCCATCGCATGGCCGGTCACTTCGTAATGCCAGAGGTAATTTCCGAATTCCTCGAATTGGTTGAAGATCATCAAATCTTGGCCGGAGGCGCGCAGTTCTTTGCACTTATCGAAAATTTCCTTGACGTTCGATTCGGAGCCGGGGGTTTTGATCGTCTCGCCTGCGATCTTCGACAGCCAATCGAACCGTTCCTTCGACATGCCTTCGGGCAGAATGGCAATTGATTCGCACGCCAGCAGCGCAGAGTCGTATGCGCCGCCGCGGCAGTAATTCCCCGTTGAGGGCCACACCGCTTTTTGCGTGGTCGGATCGAACTGACCGGTAACGAGGCGCGGCACCAGACAGCCGAACGCCGCGCCGACTTTATGCGCGCCGGTCGGAAACCATTTGCCGATCAGCACGATGATGCGCGCTTTGACTCCCGTCAGCGAAGACGGAAGCTCGAGATAATTGACTCCGCCAAACGTCCCGCCTGATGCGACCGGCTCATTATGCCACGTGATGCGGAACAGGTTGCGCGGATGAACATCCCAGAGTCCGATCTTCTTCAATTCCTCCTTTATTTTCGCAGGAATCTTTGAAGGGTCTTTCATTTGGGCATAAGTTGGGATAATGATGTTGCGTTCTTTTGCCCGCTTGATGGCATTCGCGCGGCGGGACTTTTCGATGGTCAAATCAATCGTGGTCATAGGTTGCTACTCCCTGTTTGGAAAGTTGTCAGACAACTTGTATTATATCCTAAAAAGCCGCAACAACAAAATTGCCCGATGTCTATCGGGCAATTGACTTCTGCTTATTTTTTATACGCCACAATCACGCCATCGCGCACCGGCGCGAGCGAAACGATCCAATCGGGGTCGCGTGTGATCAAGCGCGTGAACGCGCGCACGCCTTCGGTTGATTCGGATTTGTTCTTTTTGTCGAAGATGCGGCCCGACCAAAGAATGTTATCAATAATCAAGACGCCGCCCCGGCGCAGTTTTTCCTTGATCAGCGGCAGAGAGGCAGGATAGGCCTCCTTATTGATGTCGTTGAAGATGAGGTCGAACGGGCCGGGAGTTCCGCGCAGCGTTTCGATCGCTTCGGCGACTAGGTAACGGATCATGCCATCGAATCCGAGCCGGGACAAATGGCCGCGCGCCATCTCCGAAAGTTTCGCGTCCCAGACGACGTGATGCACCACTCCGCCCCCATTCTCTTTGACCGCTTTCGCGAACCAGGCGGTTGAATAGCCGTAGCCCGAGCCCATTTCAAATACAGATTTCGCCTGGATCATCCGTGCGATTTGATAACAGTAATAACCTGCGGCGGGGCCGATGATGGGAAAGTCGGTTTTCTCTGCATACTTTTCCATTTTTTTCATTTCTTCTTCGCGCGGAGGAACCAATGAAGTCAGAAATTCCTGCGTTCTCGAATACGTCAACAAATTAGCCATTGTCATCTCCTGTAAACCAATAAAGAATTTGAATCACGGTTTATTGACATTCACTTTATTGCTTAAAGCGAGCGTTTGATCCGATCCAGACCTTGCTCCAATATACTGCGCGGACAGCCAAAATTCAAGCGGACGTATTGTTCATATCCTTTTCCAAAAATTTTTCCGTCACTCAACGCAACTTTGGCTTTCTTCAAAAAGAAATCGTACGGCGACTTTTTCAATTTATAGGCGGAGAAATCGAGCCAGGCAAGATAGGTCGCATCAGGAATGGTCAATCGCACATCGGGAAAATTTTCGCTGACATACTCGACGAGGAAATCGCGGTTGGCTGTCAGATAGCGGCGGAGGTCTTTCAGCCAACCGTCGCATTTACCGCTGAAGGCGGTCCGCGCCGCGAAGAGTCCCATACTGCTGACGTGCAGGCGCAAATGATCAACTTGTTTCTGATAACGAGCGCGCAACTCTTTGTTGGGGATGATCGCAAAACCGCAGAAGAGTCCCGGCACGTTAAAAGTCTTCGATGGCGAGACCAGCGTGATCGTGTGCTCAGCAATCTCTTTCGACAGAGTTGCCATCGGCGTGAACTTGCTGCCAGCCAGTAATAACTCGGAATGGATTTCGTCAGAGACGATCAGGACATGATGCCTGATGCAAATCTCCGCCATGCGGAGCAAATCGTTCGGCGGGAAGATGATTCCCAGCGGGTTGTGCGGATTGCACAGCAGGAACATTCCCGCCCTCTTTACCTGTTTTTCGAAAATGTCCCAATCAATTTCGTAGCGCAGAATATTTCCGTCAATATGCTCAATGAGCGGCGCATCCAGTTGCGGGATGCCCACATTATCTTTGATGGCATGAAATTCGTTATAGACCGGCGTTTGAACCAGAACGCCCTTCTTCGGCCCGCAAAATTCCCGCGCGGCGACGCTGAATCCGCTGACGATGCCGGTCACAGCCACGACCGCTTCGGGCCTGACTTTCCAGCGATACAAATTATCCATGCGCGCCGCGACGGTTTCCTTCAAAGATTTGGGCGTCAGCTCATAACCGAGTACGCCGTGATCCACGGCTTTATGGAGCGTATCCAAAATGGGTTTCGGCGCGCGGAAGTCCATGTCTGCCACCCACATGGGCAGAACATCCTTTGGATACATCGTCCATTTATTCAAATTATCTGGATTGCGACGGTTGATAACAAGGTCAAAGTTGTATGCCATAACGATCCTCCGCCGCCAGTATATCAACAAAAAATAAAGAGACGCTGAAAGGCATCTCTTCGCAAAGGTCTGCGGCCATTGGCTATAACGTTTTGACCTTCAACCACACTGCAGGAAGGCGCTTCAATTTTTCGATCAGGCTTAATGAAGCGCGGCGGGAAAACACATCGTAATTATTCTTTTCGATCTCATCGAGGATTCCGCTATAAAGAACGGAGGCGGCGCCGACAGCCAGACGCCCCTCCGGCTCAAGCAGTTTGACGCCGGCCCACGATTCCTCGTAGAGCTCACGCGTCCGCTGAATCTGGAAGCGCATGAATTGACGCCAACGTTTGGTCACCTTCCCCTCTGCCAGGTCAGATTCGCGAATACCATACAACATCATTTCATCACGCGGCAAATAAATCCGCCCGTTTCGATAATCCTCCCCTATATCGCGCAGGATATTGGTCATTTGAAGCGCCACGCCCAGTTTGATGGCATACGGCACGGCTCCATTGCTTTCAAAGCCGACAATGTACATGCTCATCAACCCCACAGTGGACGCGACGCCGTAACAATATGTTGCAAGTTCATCGAAGGTCTGATAGCGGGTTTGAACCAGGTCACGGGAAACGCCGTCAATCAATTGGAGAGCGTATTGGCGCGGAATATGGTATCGGAGGAGGGTATCCACCCATGCGGCGGCGATCAGATCATCGTCGGAGGCTGAGGCGTTTCGAATGACGCCGCGCCAATAATCCAGCGCAAAGGCGCGCCTGCCGGCAGGGTTTTCATCCACAATATCGTCCACACTGCGGCAAAACGCATATAGCGCCCGCACCGCTGAACGCTTTTCTTCGGGAAGCAGCTGGGAAGCGAAGAAAAACGATTTGCTGTGGCTGGCTGTGACCTCTTCCGCCTTTTTATAAGCTATACGCAATGAAGCATCTCCTGCCCAGTATGAGAAAAATGGGCCGGCAGGAGGGTGCGGTACATTACCTGCTAATCTGAGCAATTGACGTTCCCATTGAGATTGCATGAGTTCTCCTTTTTACAGGCAGATATTGTACATATTTTGTCAATGTTGTCAAGGTTTTTTCGGAAATATACTTGACAAAATATGGACAAAGTGTATAATAGGCGCCTGTCAGGAGTGATATGAAACCAACTGCTTTAGTCATCGGCGCAGGGATTGGCGGAATCGCAACCGCCGGCCGGCTCGCCAAAAATGGATATTCGGTAACAGTATTGGAAAAAAACGATCAACCCGGCGGACGCTGTAATCAGATCGTTCGCGACGGCCACCGCTTCGATATCGGACCCACGCTGTTCCTCATGCCCGAAGTTTGGGAGGAGACTTTTGCCTCGCTCGGCGAAAAACTAAGCGATCATCTGGATTTGCACCGCATTGATCCCACCTACAAAATTCACTTTGAAGATGGACTGCAATTGCAGTTGACATCCGATATCGGCAAGATGCAGGCGCAACTGGAAAAAGTCGAAAAGACTGCCTTCACGGGATTTCTGAATTACATCGCGGAAGGCTCGATACATTACAAAGTTTCGCTGGAGAAATTTGTTGGCCGCAACTTCAACAACATCTTCGAATATTTCAGCCTGTCCAATCTGCCGCTATTGTTTCAACTGAAAGCATTGAAGAAGCATTACGCCAATGTCAGCCGCTTCTTCAAGGACGAGCGGCTTAAAGCCGCGTTCACGTTTCAAAATATGTATCTCGGCTTAAGCCCATACGACGCGCCCGCCACCTATTCCCTGCTTCAGTACACGGAACTGGCGGAGGGCGTCTGGTATCCAATGGGCGGCATGTACGCCGCGATTCAATCGCTGGTGCAGATCGCGGAAAAATTGGGCGTGAAGTTTATTTACAACGCGCCGGTGAAACATCTGCACGTTGAAGGTTCAAAGGTCGTAAACGCTGAATTGGAAGATGGACGCGTCTTTACCGCTAATATTTTCATTGGCAATGCGGATTTGCCGTATATCTACGATCGGCTTTTGCCAGACCGCGCAGAAGCGCGGAAACTCGATAAAAAACTTTATACCTGTTCCACAATCATGTTCTATTGGGGCGTGGACAAACAATATCCGCAGATCGCGCATCACAATGTTTTTCTCGGCGGCGATTACAAGACCTCGTTTGACCGCATCTTCAAGGATCACGCTCTGCCCGAAGAGCCAAGCTTTTACATTCATGCGCCGGCGCGCACGGATGAATCGGCAGCGCCGAAAGGGCAGGATACGCTTTATGTCCTGGTTCCGGTCGGACATTTGGACGAATCCATCCGTCAGGATTGGGATGCCCTGGTGGCGCGCGCCCGCCAGACGGTCTTTGAAAGACTCGAAAAAGAAATGGGCATTGCCGATCTTAAAGAACACATCAAGTTCGAGATCATCCACACACCCAAGATATGGAAGGAGAAGTTCAATCTCGCAAAGGGCGCGGCCTTCGGCCTCAGTCACAACTTCTGGCAGGTCGGTTATTTGCGCCCGCATAACCGCCACGCAAAATACAAGAACCTTTATTTTGCGGGCGCGTCCACTCACCCCGGAACCGGCCTGCCCATCGTGCTGCTGTCGGCGCGGCTGACGACCGAACGAATTCTGAACGAGCATCAAGGCTTGAAGGCAAAAAGTTTCAAGTTGAAGAAGGCGGCTGTGCAATCGTGAGTACATCAACAAACCAGTTACAATATCTGTACGAAACTTTTGCCAATCGGGAGTCCGTCATGCCGTTTAGCCAAACGCCCACCTATAATTTGAAAGTTGTTCTTAAGGAAACAGGCATTACTGCCGACACCCTGCGCGCATGGGAGCGCCGTTACGGCCTGCCCATGCCCGAACGCACGCCGGGAAAACATCGGTTGTATTCGCAATACGATATCGAGACTGTCAAATGGCTGATGAGGCGGCAATCGGAAGGACTTTCGATCTCACGCGCGGTTGAATTATGGAAAGAGCAAATCGCCTCGGGCGCGGACCCGCTGGCGGATTCTGCCAAACAGGCAGTCATGCCGACCCATCGGCTGAACCTCGAAGCCACGCGCAGCGATTGGATCAATGCCTGCCTTCAATTCGATACGCTTAAGGCAGAACAAATTCTCAACGAAGCGTTCGCCGTGAATTCCGTGGAGTTGACATGCACTGAAGTGATGATGCACGGCCTGCACGAGTTGGGCGAACTCTGGCTTAAGAATCAAGTTTCGGTTCAACAGGAGCATTTTGCTTCAGCCATCGCCATGCGCCGATTGGAGGCGCTGATAAATGCCGCCCCCGCCCCATCCCGTCCCGAATCCATTCTCGTTACGTGCCCGCCAAATGAATGGCATGTGTTTCCAACGCTATTGCTTTCTCTCTTTCTGCGCCGGCGCGGCTGGAACGTAGTTTACCTCGGAGCCAATGTGCCGACCGATCACATGGAAGAAACGATCGACTCGGTCCACCCAAAATTAGTAATTCTCTCGGCGCAAACATTACTTACCGCCGTCTCCCTGCGCGAGATGGTGCGCATGTTGAATCGGAAAGAAATTCAATCGGCATACGGCGGACGAGTCTTCAATTATATGCCGGGCATAAGGGAAGTGATACCGGCGCACTTTCTCGGCAACACCATCGAATACAGCGTGCCACAAATTGAAAACCTCGTCATCAATCCATCGCCCGTTCCATCGGAACGTGAAATAGACGGCCATATTCTGAAGCTGGCCGCGGAATATAGACAAAAGCGGTCATCCATCGAGGCTGTCCTGCTGGATATTTTGAAATCCCGAGGGCATCCTGCAGACTATATCAACACGGCCGTTTTCTTTTTCGGCGACACCTTGACAGCCGCGCTGGATTTGGGCGACATCCATTACATTTCCCCCGAAATCGAATGGGTGGTCAACATGCTTGTAGAACATAACATTTCTGTTTTTCTCCTGCCCGCCTTCCTGGATGCATACGCAGCCGCTGTCCAACAAGTAATGGGCGCCGGGGGCAAACCCATCGCGGATTGGATTTCGATGGAAAATGAAAAGCTCAAAGCATGAACATTTATTATAAGGAAATAATTTTGCACATCATGAACAACAACTCTCTGAAATACATCTCCATTGGCGTTCTTGCCTCCGCCGCCTTCACGGTTGTGATCAGCGTCACCGCCGCCAGCCTGGCGCGCTTTCAGATCGTGGGGCCGACTGTTCCTTTTGCCTATCCGTGGCGATTAATGCGGCCATCCGCCATCGCATCGCTGACCGCCTGGGGCGGATACCTGCTTCACAACATCATCGTCTGGGCAATCATTTACTTTGCCCAGCGTGAGCGCCCAAAATTTGGAAACAATTTGCGCTGGTTCAATTGGGCATTGATTGGAACGAACATCGTCTTCATCATTTTGCATATCGTCCAGTCGCAGCTTTGGTTCGACGGACTCGCCGCCAGCGTGCCGGAGATCACGGCGCTGGGTTCGGTGGCCGTGATGCTGATGATCATCATCATCTTCGAGACGCCGCGCCGCGGATTGATCTTCGGGAAAAAATTCAAATTCAAAGACGGCTTTGTCCAGATCATGCGCAAGTATCACGGATATTTCTTCGCATGGGCAACGATCTACACTTTCTGGTACCACCCCACTGAAGGCACCTGGGGACATTTGATGGGCTTCTTTTATATGTTCATGCTGTTCGTCCAATCTGCGTTGATCTTCAACCGCGCGCACATCAACAAATGGTGGACGTTCTTCCTTGAGTTCTTCGTGCTGGTCCACGGCACGATGGTCGCCGTTTTGCAGGGCAACAACATGTGGCCCATGTTCACCTTTGGCTTCGGCGCCATGCTGGTTCTGACTCAAATGTACGGCCTCGGATTGAACACGTGGACCAAACGCGCGCTGGCCATTGGTTTTATTGTCGTCACCGTTGCAACCTACGCTTTCATGGGACGCCTCAGCCAGTGGAATGAAATCATCCGCATTCCGGTTCTGGATTACATGGTCATCTTCCTGCTCTATGGAATTTATCTTGGCGTCAACTGGATCGTCAATCTGTTCAAACATCCCATTACCTCCCAGGCAGGCACGGATTAATTATGGCAAATCAACTGAAAGACAAAATCATCGTCATCACCGGCTCGACGCGCGGGTTTGGTTATGCCGCGGCGCGGGAATTGCTCAAGGAAGGCGCGGCCGTTGTCGTTTCGGGACGAGCGCGGGACGCGCTGGATCGGGCGATCGAATCGCTCTCGCAGTATGGAAACGTAACCGGCTGGATTTGCGATGTCCGCCAGGAAAATCAAGTTTATGAACTGGCGCGTCGAACCGTCGAAACGTTTGGCCGCATTGATGTCTGGATCAACAACGCCGGCTATTCCGCCGGAAGCGGATTCACGCTGGATATTCACCCCGAAAAAATCATAGATATGTTTCTATCAAATGACATGGGAACATTCTACGGCGCACAGGCGGCTCTGCATTACATGCTGGAGCGCAAAGACGGAACGCTGGTCAATTTATACGGCGCGGGTTCGAACGGCAAAGCCGCCTCGCCCATGGGTATGTACGCCGCCACCAAAGCGTGGATCACATCGTTCACGCGCACACTGGCAAAAGAGATGAAAGGCACGGGCGTAAAGATCATTGCATTCAGTCCCGGCATGATGGCGACCGATATGCTTGTGAATCCAGTTGTGTTTGGCGAACGCGGCAGGGAGCGGATGAAAAACTTTGATTTCGTTCTGCGCTTTTTAGTCAAACCGCCTGAAGCGGCGGCAAAAGCATTGGTCAAAGCCATTGCGAACAACCGCAAAGAATTTGCGGAAGTCCACGTAATGAAACCGTGGACGCCCATGCTGGGATTGATTCGCGTGATGTGGGAAAACATCACCAAAACCGGAAAGACCCCCGAGTACACACTTCATTTCGAAGAAGCATACAAACCAAAACTGTAAAGGCGATATGAACAAAAAACTTCTCTCCTCCATCATTTTAGTGGTCTTCATTGACCTGCTCGGTTTCAGTCTCATCCTTCCGCTTCTGCCTTATTACGCAGAGACCTTCAAGGCGAACGCGTTCGTGACCGGCTTGTTGGTCGCGTCGTATGCAGTTGCCCAATTGATCGGCGCGCCTTTGCTGGGACGCATGTCCGACCGTTACGGCCGCCGCCCGATTTTGCTCGCATCCGTCTTCGGGACTTTCCTCGGCTTTCTGCTGCTCGGCTTTGCCAACGCATTGTGGATGCTTTTCGCTTCCCGCATCATTGACGGCCTCACCGGCGGAAATCTCTCAATCGCCCAGGCCTACATCTCCGACGTGACCGATGCAAAGAATCGCGCCAAGGGTCTTGGCCTGATCGGCGCGGCATTTGGGTTGGGCTTCATCATCGGCCCGGTGACCGGCGGCTTCCTCAGCCAATGGGGATACGCCGTTCCGGCCTTTGCCGCCGCCGCGATGTCGTTTGCAAATCTGGTTTTGATCTTCGCCTGGCTGCCCGAATCCCTGACCGCTGAAAAGCGCGCCGCTATGACCGGCAAAAGGCCGGCCGTTACGCTTGGCGCATTATTTACCGCGCTCAAGCGACCATTCACCGGTGCGCTGTTGATCACACGCTTCTTCTTTGGCACAGCCTTCGCCATCTTCCAGACCATCTTCTCCCTGTATGCGTTGACCAAGTTCAACCTGACCGCCGCGCAGACCGGCTATGTGCTCACCTATGTCGGCATATTATCAGTCATTACACAAGGTTATCTGGTTGGGAAAATTACGAATCGATTCCGGGAAGATGTTCTTATTGCGGCTTGCGTTGCCTTGATGGCGATCTCAATGCTCGGATGGTCAGTCGCGCCCTCGGTCCTGGTTCTGCTCATCGTTCTTGCGCCGACATCGCTCGCCGGCGGCATACTGAACACATTGCTCTCCTCCACATTGACCAAAGCAGTTGCCCCGCAGGAAATTGGCGGCATTCTCGGGCTATCTGCTTCCATTGACTCATCCACGCGCATCATTGCGCCCATTATCGGCGGCGCGCTGTTGCAGCAACTTGGCACATGGGCGCCCGGCGCATTTGGCGCGGTTGTGATGGCGGGATTATTCGTATACGTCTGGTTCCAGATCTATAACCATCCAGCCGCGTTAAGCCTCAAGCGCGATTCACAGCCCGCCCCTGTGGCAGTCACAGATTAATCGAATCGTATCGAACCGCATTGATCATCATGAAAAACGACGTCCTTGGAAATTTCTATCATCGGGCATTGCCACTCTATCAACCGCGCGCTGAAGCGCTCCTTCAACGCACCCGGCCGTCCGATTTGCAGCGATTGACCTTCCGCTATATCTTTACTGTGGACGGCATGATCGAGATCAGCCACATGATCGAAGACATCATCACATCGAATCGCAACGCCGCCCAGTCGCACGTTTCCTTCCAATATTTTTCACGTCTCGCGGCGCAGCTGGATCGTTACAAATTGGTCGCGCAATCATCGCAGGGCCTCTGGCTCTATGGCGTTCCCGACGCGCCCCTGCCTGCGTTGAGCAATGCCATTTACGTGGATACAAGCGGCACGCCATTGGAAGATTATTGGTTCGTCATCGCCTATGGCCCCGGCATCAGCGCCACGCTCCTGGCGGAAGAGATCACTCCCGCTGAGCGCCTGCCGGGCGAGCCGCGCATGTACGAAGGCTTCTACACGTTTGAAACCGATACCGCCTATCAAGTCCTGGCGGTCCTGCACCAATTATTCCCATCGCAAGTGCCCAATCCAATCGCACCTGAGCAAATGGGATAAGCAACTTACCGCACAATGACGTCCATCTGGTGGATTCGCCGTGACCTAAGGTTGACCGATAACCCCACGCTTCATGCCGCCCTCGAAGCGGGCTCCGTGATTCCAGTCTTTATCCTCGACCCGGCCTTTGCCGCCGCATCGCCGCGCCGCAAGAGTTTTCTGTACGCAGGGCTTTCATCGCTTCACAAAAATCTGCAGGCACGAAATTCGTATCTCGTCGTCCGCACGGGAAAGCCATTGGATGCGCTTCGCCGCTTGATGAAGGAAACCGGCGCGCATCAAATCTTCGCCGAAGAAGATTACACGCCCTACGCTCGCAAACGCGATGGACAAATTGCAAAAGCGCTTCCGCTCAAACTGATTCCGGGACAAACCGTTCACCATCCCGAGTTCGTCAAAAAAGCGGACGGCTCTCCATACACAGTTTACACGCCGTATTCCCGCAAATGGAAAGAGCTGCTTCCAACCCATCTAAACCTTTATCCGGCGCCACAAGATTTTCCCGAAGTTCAATATCCGCATTCAAATGAAATCCCCGAATTGCCGGATTCAAAATATTTTCCAGCGGGCGAGGCCGAAGCGCTGAAACGACTCGATCTATTCATAAATTCATCCATCTTCCAATATGCCGATTCGCGCAACCGAATGGATTTGGAAGGCACGTCTTCGTTATCGCCATACATCCGCTTCGGCATGCTCGGGCTGAGGCAAGCCGTCAGCGCGGCGAGGCAGGCCCGGGTCGAGGCAGGAAGCGAAGAGCAAAAACACAGCGCCGAAATCTGGTTGAACGAATTGATCTGGCGCGAGTTCTACATCCAAATTTTGTATCACTTTCCGCGCGTGGCCAAAATGTCGTTCAATCCATCGCTGGCAAACATCCCGTGGCGCAACAACAAATCGGAATTCGACGCATGGAAAGAGGGACGCACCGGCGTTCCAATCGTGGATGCCGCCATGCGGCAACTCCAACAAACCGGCTGGATGCACAACCGCGCGCGCATGATCGTCGCTTCGTATCTCGTGAAAGATCTGCTGATTGATTGGCGTTGGGGCGAAGCGTGGTTCATGGAAAATCTGCTGGATGGCGACATCGCATCCAACAACGGCGGCTGGCAATGGACAGCCGGAACCGGAACGGACGCTGCGCCATATTTCCGCATCTTCAATCCGGTTTTGCAAAGCGCAAAATTCGATCCGAATGGAGATTACATTCGGAAGTGGGTTTCTGAACTCAAAGCGGTGAGCGCGAAAGAAATTCACGCGCCGTGGGAATTTGGAATCAAGATCGAAGGCTACCCCAAACAGCCTATTGTCGAAAGAAATAAAGAAAGAACATTGCGTGCCTATCAAGAATCAAAAAATCACTCCTGAGCTCGGACGCGAAGCGCTGCTCGCGTTCTTCAAAACCCGTTCGCCGCTTGGCCCGCTCAAAGTCATGGCAGAACATGCGGGGCGTTTTTTCCAAATTCCGCTGCCGGCATTTCATCCGTATGTTGTTTTTGGCCCCGAAGCGAATCGAAAAGCGCTGGTCACCGGGCGCAACAAATTATTATGGCGCAACGCCGATCCCGTCACCGACCTGCTGCGCCGGGGCGTCCTGATCGTGGATGGCGAAGAACACGATCATTACCGCGAACTGATGGAACCGCCGCTTCATCCTTCGAAGTTGGGCGGCTACACCCAAACGATGCTCGATCAAACCGACAGGGTAACCGCTCAATGGCGCGACGGACAGGTCGTTGATATGCTCGTTGAAGGACGCAAGATCGCGCTGCTCATCATCGTTCAAACTTTGTTCAGCAAAGATGCGTGGGACGATCTGCCTGAAATTTGGAATCCGATTCTGAAAGCCATCGAATACATCTCGCCGGGACCGTGGATCTTCTGGCGCAAGATGCCACGCCCGGGCTATAAAAAACCGTTGAAGAAATTGGACGATTATCTTTACCGAATCATTTCAGACCGCAGAAAAAATTCCACGCCGCCGCAAGATCTGTTGCAACATCTGGTCGAAGCCGGGCTCAGCGACGACGTGATCCGCGATCAAATGTTGACCATGCTCATCGCCGGCCACGATACCTCCACCGCCCTGCTGGCATGGACGTTCGCATTGCTGGGCCAAAATCCCGATATTTATTCGCGGCTTGTTCAAGAAGTTGATACGACGGGAAAATCGTCCCTGCTCGATCAGGTCATCAAGGAAAGTCTTCGTCTGTATCCGCCGATTCACATTGGCAACCGCCGCGTGGCGGAAGAGATGGAATTTGCCGAAGGCAGAATCCCTGCCGGAGAAAGAATGTTTTATTCCATCTATCTCACACACCGCGACCCGGCCATTTGGGAAAACGCTGACAAGTTTTGTCCCGAGCGATTTTCACACGGACGAAAAACTCCGCCTTTTTCATACGTACCTTTTGGCGGCGGTCCGCGTTCGTGCATCGGCGCGGCGTTCGGTCAGGCCGAAGCGCGCATTGTGCTGACGCGATTATTTCAAACTTATACATTTGAATTCACGAATCACAAAATCCATCCGCACATGGGCGCGACGCTCGAACCGCGTCCCGGCGTATTCATGAAAGTTTACAAAAGACAATGACTTACTTTGGCTTTCTCACGTTTTTTATACTCATCCCGATCCTTGCGCTGACGATATTCATCATCCGGGGAAAGCGAAAAGGCGAATTCAAATCAAATCCAAAGTTTGGATTTGCCCTTGGAGTTCATATCCTTCTTGCCTTGATCTACACCACGCCGTGGGACAATTATCTCGTGGCAACACGCGTCTGGTATTACAACCCGAATCTGGTGAGCGGAATTGTTCTCGGTTTTGTGCCACTGGAGGAATACACTTTCTTTGTCCTCGAAACGTTACTTACCAGCCTGCTGTGGAATATTCTGGCTAATAGAATAAGCGCAAGCGAACACTTCACGCCGTCAGGACGATTCCGCCTCGCGTCAGTGGGTGTTGCACTTATGGTCTGGCTGGCGGCCGCATTCGTTTTTCTAAGTCATTCAAAACGCCTGACCTATCTTTCAATCATCCTTTTCTGGGCCCTACCGGCGATCATCCCCCAACTTGCTTTTGGCGCCGACATCCTTTGGCGTCAACGCAAATTGCTCATTTGGGCCATCCTGCCAATGGGTTTATATCTTTCCATTGCGGATTCGTTCGCCATCACATCCGGCACATGGACGATTGATCCGGCGCAATCCATCGGAGTTTTTATTGGATCATTGCCGCTCGAAGAAGCCGTTTTCTTTTTTATCACGGTGGCGCTGGTCTCTTTTGGAGTCACTTTGCTGCTGGCAGAAGAAAGCCAACTTAGATGGCTGAAAATAAAAAAGACATTCAAGCGGTCTTTCGCCCGAATGTCCGATTGCTAAACATTCTATATCTCACTCATCTTTTGGCGCATCGCGCACAATATACAACGGCCTGCCCTTGGCTTCGTCATACAAGCGGCCGATATACTCGCCGAGAATTCCCAGTGAGATCAACTGCACGCCGCCGAGAAAAAGCACGGCAATCAATGTTGTCGCCTGTCCAGTGAATTGCGGACTGCCTTCCATGCGAAGATAAATCACAACCGGGATGGCAAGAATGGCAATGCCCGCCGAGACAAATCCGAAGAACGTTGCAACTTGTAAAGGAAAATAGGAAAAACTTGTGATGGCATTGAGGGCCAGCTTTAACATCTTGTTGAACGGATATTTGGTTTCGCCTGCAAAGCGCGCGGCGCGCTTGTATTCCACGCCGATCTGCTTGAACCCAACCCACGCAGACATGCCGCGCGGAAAGCGGTGGCGTTCAGGCATTTGTTTCAATACATCCACCACTTTGCGATCCATCAGACGGAAATCGCCGGTGTCCACCGGAATCTTCACATCGGTAATACGGTAGATGATTCGATAAAACAGGGACGCGGTGAATTTCTTGAACCACGATTCGCCTTCGCGTTCGGCGCGCACAGCGTAAACAACTTCGTACCCCTCTTTCCATTTCTTGATCAATTCCAGAATGACTTCGGGCGGATCCTGCAAATCCGCGTCAATGATGACGACTGCCTCGCCGCGCGCATAATCCCAGCCGGCGGTGATGGCGATCTGATGGCCAAAGTTGCGCGCAAAGATCACGGGCCGCACGCGCGCATCCGCCCGGGCCAGTTCGCGGATTTTCTCGGTCGAGCCGTCGGTCGAGCCGTCGTCCACGAGAACAAGTTCCCACGATTCGCCCGTCGTATCCATCACTTCCTTGACGCGCGCATACAACACCGGCAGATTTTCAATCTCGTTATAAATGGGCGCAACAATCGAATAGATGATTTTCATTGGGGTGATTTCTTCTTAACGGATTTCGCCGCCGTCCTGGATTCGCTTTTTCTGGCAGAAGCCGCCTCGGCGTCTGGATCGGAAGCGGGCGCGTCGTCTGGAAACGGCGGCAGACCCAGCATCCGCGCATGCAAATATTTCCAGATCACAGCCAGCGAGGCAAGCACCGGCACAATGATAAACGCTCCAAGTATGCCCGTAAAGATGACTGCCGCCACGATGGATATGAACACCACCGCTTCGTTCATGTGAACGCTTCTTCCCAGAATCAGCGGACGCAGCCAAATGCCTTTGAGATTGATCAGGACGACATAGATGCCAACAACAATAATACCGAACACAAAATTATCTACCGGAAGCCGCGTCGAGCCTTCGAGCAGCGCAACCGCCAGCGCCAGTAATGTTGCCACAAACGGGCCGACATCCGGCACAATGCTGAACAAGCCGGCCAATATGCCAAGATAAAGCGAGCCGGGCAGGCCGATGATCGTCCAGACGATAATGAATGTAACCGCCACAATCAACATCAAGGTAAGCTGGCCCCGCAGATACGCCATCCAGACCTGCCTGATCTGCTGATAAAGCCGGCGGGCATCCTCGCGGTAGGCTTCAGGCGCAATCTGAACAAGCCCCTCGCGTAAATTTTCCCATTCGGTCATGAAGAAATATACGCCGACGATGACGATCAAACCCAGTAATGTGCTGTGCGTTGTGTTGCGAATCAGCAGGATTGGGTTTTGCGCCGCAGGCGTAATCAAACCGGAAAGGGAAAATTTGTATTGCGAAATAATCAAACCCAAATCCATCGTCATCCCGCCGATAACAATGGGCTGGGCAAGATATCGCTGTGCCTGCTCCAGCGTGACTTGCAGGTCCGAAGTGATTTCCGCAAACTGGCGCGACAAAACCGGAATCAGCACCACGGGCAATGCAAGCATCACAGCCAGGCTTGCAAAATAAACGATGCTCGAAGCCGTCCTGCGTTTCAGACCGGCGTGCCGTTGAAGCAGAGACACAAAAGGATACAGGAGATAAGCAATGACGCCGGCAAGAATCAGCGCCCTTACAACCTCGCGCGCCTGATATGCAATAAAAACGACAAAAGCAATCACCAGCGCGAGGGTAAAATAACGCGCCGTCTCACTCCACTCGGACTTCATAACATCTTTTTTACAGCCTCCAACGTCGGCTCGATGATGGGCGCTTCGGACGCCGCCTGCATCGCGGCGCGCACATCTTTGAGGCCGCTGCCGGTATTCAACACCAGAATCGGTTCATCGCCTCGCACCAGACCCTGAGCCGCGGCGCGCGCCAAACCGGCATACGCGGCGGCGCCGGCCGGTTCCGCAAAAACGCCCTGCGTCCCCAGTTCGGCAATCGCCTTGAGGATTTCTTCGTCCGGAACGGTAACAAAAGTTCCGCCCGTTCCCTTTGCGGCGCGCACGGCGCGGACGCCGTCGCGCGGCAAGTCAACCGAGATGCTGTCAGCAATCGTCTTCGCGGCAACGGGCTTGACGTTTTCCGTGCTGGCATGGAAGGCGTTGGCAATCGCGGCTGAACCTTCCGCCTGCACGCCGATGATGCGCGGCATGCGTGAGAGCCATCCCAATTCCAGCAAATCTTTGAAGCCTTTATGGATGCCCGAAATGATGTTCCCATCGCCAACCGGGATGAAGATCGTCAGCGGCGCATGGTCAACGCCCTGGCCATGCTGCTCGTGCCAGACTTCGTGCGCCGACCGCCACCATTCCCAAATCTCGAAGGCGGCGGTCTTCTTCCCCTCTGCGGTAAATGGATTGTAGCCGGTGTTGCGGCAATACCATCCAAATTCATTTGCGGCTTTGATCGTCAAATCAAAGGCGTCATCGTACGTGCCGTCCACCAGCAAAACCTTCGCGCCGAAAATAAGCAGCTGCGCGACTTTCGCGGGAGGCGCGGTCTTCGGCGCGAAAATGATGGCCTTCTGACCCACAGCCGCAGACATGCACGCCAACGCCGCGCCGGCGTTGCCGGTGGAAGCAGTCACGACGATTTCGGCCTTGATCTCTCGAGCGCGCGCCACGACAATTGCAGAAGCGCGATCCTTGAACGAAGCCGATGGATTGCGGCTCTCGTCTTTCAGCCAGAGATTCGTCAGCCCAAGCTTTTCACCCAAACGCGGCAGGGAAAAAACCGGCGTCCCGCCTGCGGCGTGAAGCGGCGTCGAATCGCCTTCCGGCTCCTCCACCGGCAGGAGCGGAAGATAACGCCAAAGCGAAGCGTCGCCGCGCGAGAGGATGTCCTCCGGTTGATATTTCTTTCGGATGAATTCGTAATCAAGGATGACATCGAGATTCCCGCCGTCTTTTGGACAGGTATACGTAATTTGATCGGGCAAATATTCAGTTCCACAAAGTGAACAGCGATAACCAGTGAACTTTGACATAGCGACTCTTTTCTGCGTACGATTTTACTCGATATGAGAGCAGACACGACATTTTGAAAGCTACATCAAGACCTCCGAGTTCGTGAAGAGCTCGGAGGTCTTGGCATATCCCTCTCCTGCCGTTTGGCGATCAGCTCCTAAATCATGATTATTCCGATTCAAACGGCACGCCTAATGCGGCAGGAGGCGCCGCCCGCATTGCCCGCAGGACTTTTGCCACGATACGACGCGTTCCCTCCGGCATGGACGCCAGCCAGCGCTGCACCCATTCCGCATCGCCGATATTGACGAGCAACAGGGTCAGGATCATCAACGGGAAAGGCGCGACCTGCAGGACCTGCGATGGAATGCCGGGGAGCCTGGGCTGAAGCACGAGTCCAAGCCATTGAAGCAGAGAAAACAGATACGCGCCGAACGCGCCGCGCAGCGGATTCCATCCGCCAAAGATCGTTATCGCAAGCGCGATCCAGCCGATGCCGTCCAGGCCCGTCTGCGTACCCATCCAGCCCGGTTTGACGTTCAACGTGTAGGCGGGGCCGGCCAGTCCGCCGATCGCGCCGCCGATGACGGTATAAACGTAACGCATCAGATTGACATTCGCGCCGCGCACGAATGCCGCGGCCGGACGTTCGCCGATGCCTTGCAGCATCAATCCGGGGCGCGTGCGGAATATCCACAACCAGGCCAGGATGATCACTACATAACTTAGATACGTGACAACATCTAGCCTGAAGAACAAAGGGCCGAGAATCGGAATATCCTTCAAAATGGGGATCGGCCAGGTGGGCAACGTCGGTCCCGGCGTGTTCATGTATGGAACGCCGAGAAAATAAGCCAGATCGCGGGCGGCCAGCGCCAGCACAAACCCAACAGCAACCTGCGATTGATGCAATGTGATACTGCCAAATGCGACGATAAACGCCACCGCCGCGCCGATCAACATTCCTACCAGAAAGCCCAAAAACAAATTTCCGGTCAAATAGGTGACGGTAAAGCCGCCCATTGCCGAAAGCAGGATCGTGCCGTTCCAGGAAAGGTTGATGATGCCGGCGCGTTCGGTAATCGTCTCGCCGATCACGGCAAACAAAACCGGCGCGGCGGCCGACAGAACTCCAGCCAGACCTATCAATGTAGTCTCCATAAAAGACTCCTATGTCTTCAAGAAACGTTCACGAACGCCCTGACCCAGTAAAACAAGCAGCACCAGCAGATCCTGGAGCACGCCTGCAAAAGATGAGTCCAGCTTGTAAACGATCTGCAGTTGAATACTGCCAACATTCAGCGCGACGAAGAAAAACGCAATCGGGATCACCCAGATTGCCTGATAGTTGATCAACATGGCAACCAGCAGGCCGAGGAAACCGTATCCGTTCGAAATGTTGGGCAGCAGACGATGATACACAGCCACCACCTGTATCGCCCCCGCCAGTCCGCTCAATGCGCCGCACAATAAAAAGGCGAACATGCTGTACTGCCAGGTTGGAATGCCCAGCAAGTATGCCGCCTTCATATTCCTTCCAACGGCTTTCAAACGCAAACCAAAGTACGTGCCGCGCAACAACAAATAAACGAAAGCCACAGCGAGGATCGAAATTCCCAACGCCCACGGACTTAACCCCGTATTCGATATTGTGGGCAGCCAGAGTTTTTCATCGAATGGCTGTGTGCCAGACATCGAACCGACGCCCGGACGCTTCCACGGGCCAAAGACCAGATAGATCGTCAACGCGGTGGCAACGAAGTTGAGTCCCAGGCCGCCGAAGATTTCATTCACGCCGCCGAAGGTTTTCAATGCGCCAGCCAGCGCCGCCCACAACGCTCCGCCGATCATCCCAAAAAGGATTCCCAAAATAATAATCAAAGCAGGCGGGATATTTGTATTTTGAAGCAGGCGCAGCATCCACGTGGCAAAAATGGAACCTAAAACCATTTGCCCCTCTACGCCGATATTCCACAAGCCCGCCGCAAATGTGATCAACACGCCGGCCGTGGTCAGCAACAGCGGCGACCAGGTAATGAGGATGGCAATCAAATTGTTGGACGATCCGAACGCGCCATTCAAAATACTTCCATATGCTTTGAGCGGGGGCGCGCCGGCGGCCGCCAGAAGAAGCGTTGTAATAAGCAGGGCCGCGGCCAGCGCGCCGGCTTGAAATCCAATATTGACCCAGATAGTTTTCTTCATGCACTCTTCCCCGAATTAAGTTTTGTCCAGCCCATCCCGCCAATCAACTCGCCAAGTTTCTCCGTGGTCAACGAAGAAGCGTCCAGCGGCGGCGTTACCTTGCCGCTGAAGAACACCAGGACGCGGTCGCTGTATTGCAGGATTTCCTCCAGGTCGGAGGAAACGAACACGATGGACGTTCCCTGCTGACAACGCTCCTTGAGCTTGCTCCAAATATAGATGGTCGATTCGATATCGAGGCCGCGCGTCGGATGTTCCAACAGGATCAGCGAAAGCGGCTCCCCAAGCAAGGCCAGCAAGGCGCGCTGTTGGTTGCCGCCCGAGAGCGACTCGACTGTGCTGGACGGCGTGCCGCGGATGTTAAAGGATTTGATCCGCTCCTCGGCAAGTTGATTTCCTCTGGCGCCGTCAATGAACAAGCCCTGCGCTTCTTCAGCCAGCACAAAATGTTCGGTCAACGTCAGGCCGGGGACCAGTCCCTCTTCCATGCGCGAGGCGGGCATGAACGAAACACCATGTCGTTTGAATTCATGATAGGAGCGGCCTGTCAGCTCGCGGCCGTTCACCAACACCTTCCCATTAACCGGGCGGATCAGACCGGCGCAGGCGCGGATGAATGGGCCTTGCCCGCTTCCTTCCATGCCGGCCAACCCGATCACCTCGCCAGCGCGAACATCAAGATTAATACCTTCCAAACGCAGGCGGATATCCTCAATTGCCAGATCGCGCAATTCAAGCACCTTGCCTCCCGGCCTGGAAGGATGCCGATTGCCCAATGTGATTTCCCTGCCGAACATCATCTCCACTAATTTCTTCGCGTCGAATGGGGCCGAGACTTCTCCAACCAGCCTTCCAGCCGTAAGCACCGCCACTTTATGACACAACACTTCCACATCTTCCAGTTTGTGCGAAACAAAGATGATCGTCATGCCCTGCCCGGCGAGTTTGCGCAGCGTGGCAAACAGTTTATCTTTCTGACTTGCGCTGATGCCGGTCGTGGGCTCGTCCAAAATCAAGACACGCGCGCCCAGCCAGAGCAGGCGCAGGATTTCCAATTGCTGACGCTCGCCCACCGTCAGCGAATCGACGTACGCTTCGGGATCGAGGGAAAAATCAAATTGAGCCGCGAGGTCGCGAATTTGACGCGCGACCGCTTTCCGGTCCGGGAAAAGACCGCCCGGATGACCGAGCAAAAAATTATCGAGCAGGCGCATCGGCGGGAAGTCGAGCGGGTCCTGATGCAACATGCCAATGCCATGCTTGATGGCATCCGCTGGAGATTTGATAATGACCGCTTCGCCATCCAGCAGAATTTCTCCGCTGTCAGCCTGAATAAAGCCTGAAAGAATTTTCATGAGCGTGCTTTTGCCCGCTCCATTTTCCCCCAGAATGCCCTGTATTGTGCCCGCAGGAATATGAAGCACGATATCATTGTTGGCGTGGACTTTGCCAAAATGTTTATGGATATGACGCAGTTCAATGTTCATGGGCAATCTCTTGTTCTCGCCCCCGCGCCCCTCTCCCAGGGTATGGGAGAGGGGTCGGGATGAGGGAGAATCAGGAAGGACCAACTCTTCCCTTAAAAGTTATTTGCTCGGAACGCTCTGGCCTTCCATGCCTTCAAGCAATTGAGGCAGATACCAGATCTGAGTATCTGTGGCTGCTTTGCCAGCATCAATATAAGGAGTTTTATCCTGCAGATTGATCGGGCCCGTCCACAAATCCAGACCGCCGGCCAGCTGGGAAATGAATGTATCCAATTTGGCAGATGCATCCGCGCTCAAGCCGTTGCCTTTGGTAAAGCCGACAGCGCTGGTATCGGGGTTGTTGATGTCTTTCCAATCCGGACCATTCCATTGGAAATTTTCGCTCCAGGAACCATCTATGGCCGTCTTGACTGTGGCAGCGAAGGCGGGGCCCCAATTGAAGTACGGGACGCCGAGACAAATGTCGGGAGCCGCATTGCAGTTGGTCTTGTAATCGTAAGCGACAGCCCAGACTTTCTTTCCGGCGGCGTTCATCTTCTTGGCTTCAACCAAGGCTTCGGTTGTGTCAATGCCAGACATGACCACATCATAACCGCTGTTGAAGAAATCATCCGCCACTTGCGAAGGATCGGAAGTCACGCCCGGGATGTTGAACCAGAAGCCGATCCAGGTGACCTTGAACGACAATTTTGCCGGATCATTCTTCAGGATGTTAGTCCAGCAATATTTCGCGCCCAGGTACGCTGAGGAGGCCAGACGCCGGGTCTCATCGTTGATCAATGGACCCAGATAACCGATCTTGCCGGTCTGCGTCGTAAGAGCCGCGGCGCAGCCGCCAATCTCTTTCATGTATTCCATGCGGCCCATGATGTCAACCTGGTTGGGTGAGTTCTGATAGTTCTGACCGTCTTTCCAGGTCCAATCATCCGAGACGCCGATGACTTTAATATCCGGGTGGGCATTTGCGAATTTAAGCGCCTCATCCTTCATATCATCCGAATTGAAGATAATCAATTTGGCGCCCTGGGAGACAAGCTGTTCGGCCAATTGTGAAGCAGTCTGTCCGGGATAGGATGGAGAACCAGAGTAAACATTTTCGAGGTAGAGCATCTTCGTATTGGGTACATTCTGCTCTACATATTGACCGCCATCGTAGGTAGCCTGGCTCCAGCCATTATCATTATGCGCGCCAACGAGCAGCATACCGAAAATAAACGGCGCCGAGGTTGGTGCAGTAGTTGGAGCCTGTGTTGCAGGCGCCTGCGTAGCGGGCGCTGTCGTAGCCGGGGCCTGCGTCGCAACCGGGGTTGGAGTTGCCTGAGGGCCGCAAGCCGAGAGGATCATCGCGGCGGCCATCATCAATACTGTGACTTGAAAAACTGTCTTACGCATTTTCTTCTTCTCCTTTACTCGAGATATCGGTCGAACAAGAAGGGTGTTGTGTTGCTATATCATCCAGCGGCCTCCTTTCTGTATTGTCTGGACAATTCTATCAGCAAGCTTTTGTTTCGTGAAGAAACCTACGGACTGATGTTACACAGTTTTCCCTGTAGCGCGGCGTTCATGCCGTCTGAAAGTGCGAGATAAATCCCGCACTACTACGTAAGGTGAGTTACGGATGCATTTTACGGCAAACATGAAAACCTGGTACGCAAGTCGTTCAGACTACTTGTTTTATCATTGCTGGATGGCACCTCGCCATCAATGCGAGTCAGCAACTTGCACAACAGCGGGCCAACATAACTGGGCGAAACTTTATACGATGTAAGCGCCAATTGCTTTACTTGAGCCCAATCGCCGGCATGAGCATAACCTTCGATAAAAACGAATCGTTCCACCGGATCATTCGGATGGTCGTTCAGATTGAACGCGATCCTGCCAAGATCCGCGACGCGCTGCCAATTCCCCTCTTTACGCGCGATATCATCCCGCTCGAAATAATAACACCAGCCATGCGCCGGTTCCGGGCCATAGACTGGAGGCATGATCGCCGTTTGATCGGGCGAGATCCACGCTGACGACGACAGGCGCGCCGCATCGCGCATCAAACTTTCGTTTGGAATCAAACGGTTATCAGGATCAATCTCCGGATCAAGCAATCGCAGGCATCCCGGCGGACGATAATATAACGCGATGACCTGAGATGTGTTCCCATGAAAGACTTCCGAAATGAAATCATAAGCGATCGCTTCGCCCGTTTGAAATCCCGGCAATGTGCCGCCCAAACGCGAAGTAGGATAGAACAAAACGTACGCCATGCCATCCGTTTTTGGATTCGGGTCGTAAATCCAATTCAGCGCGCCTGTTAAGGAATTATCGGCATAAAACTGAAGAGCGCCCTCATTGAGCAAAACCAAAGTGTTCGGTGTGATTCCGGGAGCGCGCCAATACAATTGCCAGAACATCGTTTTCTGCGTTGTCCAATCACGTCGAAATTCATCTGCCCACAAAGCCTGTCGCCCCGCGGCCAGCACAATCAACAAAGCCGCAATCCCAAAGCGAAGACGCTCTGGAATTAATTCTAGCCAACCGGCAAAGAAGAGACTGACGCCCAACATAAAGGGCAGTGTAAAGCGGTTGGCGGGAAAAGCCAGCGTTACATCGAGGCCGGTCAGCCAGAAGGGACCGCCTGCAAGCAACATTGCGATTCCCCCCAGCCCAATCGGCCAAAACGCAAAACGGATTTTATTTTCCTGACCGCGGCGGGCAGTGAACAGAAAGACAATCAGCGCCAGGGCAGTCAACAAAACGACCGCCAAATAATAAAGAGTAGTGCGCACACCATCGCCGAGCGGATTCGGAAAATGAAAAACCTGCGCCCATGCCGCAACACTGACCGTGTAAAGATCAACAGCGATGGTCCTCAACAATCCCAGTGTTGTTGTCAGCGGCGAGGCTTTCAGATTCGGAATCAGGGTCGGTTGATAAATCCGGTTGTTGAAGATAAACAGCCGCCAATAAACATCAGCGAGGAAAACAGCGAGATAAGGAATCCATAACGCAACAGCGCGTCGAAGGCGCGGCCAAAAGTTTTGCATCCCCTCGATGAAAAAAACAAAATAGAAAACAACAAACGGACGGAAGAGTTCAAGCGTAAAGAAATATTCCATCATCCACAGGTTGAGCGCGGAGAAGAGCGCCGCCGCAATCGTGAGCGGCCAATACAAACGCGGATGCCGGAACGACCAAAGCATACACAAGAACGAAAACAAAAAGAAACAGAGAACGATAAAAAAGTGGCTGTATAGGAATGATGTCCACTGTTGGTTGAAGCCGGGATAGAGCAGAAAGAAAAGGCTGACGATCAAGGCAAATTGACGGCGGCCCGGCCAAAGTTCCCGAACGATTGCCCAGACCAGCAGGGCAGTCATCCATCGCCAGAACAGTCCAAAAAATTGCCAGTAGATCGGAATCTGCGGAATCAGACGCGTCGTAATTTGATAAAGTAATCCCCACACTGGACGATTGGTCGAAAAATATTTCGTCATCGCCGCCGGACCAAGCTCATAACGAATCCATGAAATGGGAACTTCATCCCAGTAGAATCCCAATTGCGGAATCAGAAGCCCATATGCAACTATCGCAACCAGCGCAAGCAGCGCCGGCGTTGCATACGACGCATCAAGAATCGTTGAGAGGCGGCGAAGGATTGCTTTCACAATGAAATAGTGGAGGCCGTACGGCGGCCTCCACTGTGATTCTACTATGGCACGATCCAGGTGCCCGTCT
Source organism: Anaerolineales bacterium (assembly GCA_042408355.1). Classification (GTDB taxonomy): domain Bacteria; phylum Chloroflexota; class Anaerolineae; order Anaerolineales; family Villigracilaceae; genus Fen-1038. Next base: position 36,800 of record JBHORD010000033.1, on the reverse strand, counting down.
CGCCTTTGAGGGCGCGGCCAATATTTTCGGGATTGGTGATGATGGCCTGTTTGCCTCCGGCTTCGAGGAAGCGGATGATGGCTTGAATCTTGGGCGCCATTGAACCTTTGGCGAAATGGATACCCTCGGCCAGATATTTCTTCGCTTCGGCCAGCGTGATCTTGTCGAGCCATTTTTGGTCGGGCTTTCCAAAATTCAACGCGGCTTTCTCGACTGCGGTAGAAATGACGAACACTTCCGCTCCGACATTATTGGCTAACAAGCTCGAGCCGAAATCCTTGTCAATGACCGCGGCCACGCCTTGAAGATCGCCTTTTTCGTTGCGGATGACGGGAATGCCTCCGCCGCCGGTGGAAATGACGATCACGCCCGCGTTGATGAGGGCTTTGATGGCGTCAATCTCGATGATCTCCTTTGGATCCGGCGAAGCAACCACGCGCCGCCAGCCGCGTCCCGCGTCCTCGACCACCGTCCAGCCCATTTCTTTCTCGCGGCGTTTGGCTTCAGCCTCATCCATGAAACCGCCGATTGGCTTGGTGGGGTTCTTGAAAGCCGGATCATTGCTATCCACCAACACCTGTGTAACGACCGTGGCGACCGGCTTTTTAATCCCGCGGCGCTTGAGTTCGTTTTGCAGGTTTTGCTGGAGGGCATAACCGATGGCGCCCTGCGAATCGGCGCCGCACACATCGAGCGGGACTTCGTGCATGCCTTCAACCTTGGCGGCGATCTCCGATCGGCGCAGAATGAATCCGACTTGCGGGCCGTTCCCGTGTCCAATCACGACCTCGTAGCCAGCCTCGATCATATCCGCGATGTGAACGCAGGTTTCACGCGCGGCTTCGTACTGATCCTCGACGCTTTGATGTTTGGGATCTTTGATGAGCGAATTTCCGCCAATTGCAATGACAGCGACTTTCTTCTCCATAGTCATCTCCTCTACGCCATCGTCAAGGCCATGACGGCTTTCTGCGCGTGGAGGCGATTCTCCGCCTCGTCGAACACGACCGAGTGCGGACCATCCATCACGGCGCTGGCCACTTCGATATCGCGGTCGGCGGGAAGGGGGTGCATGTAAATCGCATCGTCCTTGGCAAGAGCCATCTTCTTTTCATCGGTGATCCAATGCTTGTACTTGTCAATGATCTTCGCGCCCTCATTTGCGTCTTCGGTGGTCATCATCGCGCCCCACGACTTAGCATAGATCACATCCGCATCCTTGAAGGCTTTCTCCATGCCGTTCGGGTCGGAGATGACTTCGAAACCGGTATGAAATTTCTTCGCCTGTTCCTGCGCCGCGTCCATGATGTCGGGCATGAGTTTGAATTCCGGCGGGTGAACCAGGGTCACATCCATGCCGAAGCGCGGCATTTGCAAAATCAGCGATTGCGGGACCGAAATCGGCTTCTGATACGAGGCCGCATACGCCCACGAGACGACCATTTTCTTGCGGCGCAGATCGCGGCCCTTCTTCTCGATAATCGTCATCAGATCCGCAAGGCACTGGAAGGGATGATAAATTTCGCACTGCATGTTGAACACGGGCGCGCGCGAATAGCGGGCAACGTCGTTGATATATTTGTTGCCGACCTTCCAGTCCACGTGACGGATGGCGATGCCGTCGAAGTAGCGGCCAAAGATTTCGCCAATCTCAACCGGCGTGTCGCCGTGCGCGATTTGGGTTGTCTTGCTTTCGATAAATGCCGCGTGCCCGCCCAGCTGGTCAATGCCTGCCTCGAAGGAGCCGCGCGTGCGCGTGCTGGAGAAAAAGAACAGCATCGCCAGCACTTTATCGCGCAGGTAGGCATGAGGTTCGCCGAGAGCGCGTTTGCGTTTCAGGTCAAACGCCACATCCAGAACAGTCTCGACTTCCTCCTTGCTGAAATCAAGGTCGCCGATCAGGTCGCGGCCGCGTAAATTTGTTTGCATAAATTCGTCTCCTTATCTGATTAGCAGACAAGCAAACACATATCGTTTCCGGTTGATTTGTGCGCTTGTCTGCTTTATTACTTAATCTGTCTTTTCTATTCTCGCCCGTGCTGTTCCTGCACCTGCGAGCGGTCAATCGTCAATGCATCCAGGATATCCTGCAAATCGCGGGCCGCGTCAGCAAGCCACTTGATGGTGTTCTTGAATTCGTCCGGGCTGATCTCCTCCGGCAGGCAATCGCAGATTTTATCGCCTGCCTCTTTCAGCAAATTTGCGGAGGTCTGAACCGTGACAATGGGCCTCAATAATTCGCGGCGCAGGACGAGCAATTTTTGTTCCGCACCGGCCGTACCGTAATGCTTGCGAAGCTCGTCGTAGATAGACATGGCAACTCCTTAGTTTGGCGGTTCGATGGTCCGGTTGAGCAGTTTTCCGTAACAAAATCCATGACTGCTCAACTACAAAACCATATAACCATGCAACCGCGTAACTCGCAATCAACCTATTCCATCGCGCCGAGTACAAGCGCCAGCAGCGCCATACGCATTACGACGCCGTTGAAGGCTTCCTGCCAGTAACGCGACCAATGCGTGATATCCACATCGGTTGGAATTTCATCCATGCGCGGCAGGGAATGCAGGAGGATCGCATCGGACTTGGCTTTCTTCTCCAACAGTTCGCGCGTGATCTTGTAGTTGGCGGGAGTCAGCCCGACATCCTTGCCAGAGCGCTCGTCGCGGGATTTGGTGTAATCCGGCTGGACCACCGGCTCGACCAAAATCACATCCGCATCGCCGATTGCCTTTTCCACATGATCCACTTCTTTGTAATTCAGGCTGTACTGCTTGAGTTCCTCCTTGAACTCGGGCAGGAGGGACATCTCCGGCGGCGACACAAACGAGATCGGACAATCGAATTGCGTCAGCGCGTAAGCCAGCGAATGCATGGTGCGCATACGCATATCGCCGACCGCCAGCCATTTCAAGCCGTCAATGCGGCCCTTCTCGCGCAAGACCGTATAAAGATCGGTCAGGATTTGAGTTGGGTGTTCGCCCCAGCCGTCGCCGCCGTTGATGATCGGCACGCTTGCCCATTTTGCGGCTTCATGCGGCGCGCCCTGCTGGAAGTGGCGCATCACAATTACATCGCCATAATATTCCAACATCTTGACCGTATCTTTGATCGACTCCTGATAGAAGTCGCCGGCGCGCGTCATCTTGGCATCGGAGAAGCCGGTCACATGTCCGCCGAGGCGGTGCATGGCGGCTTCGTGCGCCAGACGCGTCCGCGTCGAAGGCTGATAGAACGCCGTGACCAGCGTCTTTTCTTTGAGCATATCGGCGTTGCGACGCGAACGCGCGATTGGCTCCATCTTCTGCGCAACTTCAAACACATGGAAAAACTCGTTGCGTTCAAAATCCTTGAGTGACAGAATGTCACGGCCAGCAAAACTGCGCATACGAACCTCCTATTCAATTTTTATGAATTTGACGACAATGAAACCTCCGGCGCTTTCAACGTATCCTTCTTTGGCTTTTTCAGTCATCAAGTCTCAAAGGCCTTGCAGGGCTGGCGGGTCAGTCCCGTAAGACTTGTGAGACCTGTTAGACTTTCTCCGCTAACATCTTCGGGTACAACGCGTAGAATTCCGTGGCGGCCACCACCTCATCCAATGGAACCTGCTCCATGGAGGTGTGAGCGTATTCCTCATCGCCGGGACCAAATCCGATGGAGGGGATTTTGGCTTTGCCTGCCCAATACGTTCCGTTCGTGGAGAAACTCCACTTGCCGGTCGGACGCGTCTCCTTCCATAATTGCCTGACCGCTTCCTGCCCTGCCTGGACTGCCGGATGCGATTCTTCCAACGCCCATGCTGGATAATATTTATCCACCGGAAAAACAAAGCCGGTATAACTCGGACTATCGTAGAACAATTCTTCGACCGTAATTTGATCGCGCAAATAGCCGGGGATCAAATCCTTGATTTGTTGAATAGCTTCTTCCTTCGTTTCGCCAAACGTCACGCGCCGATCAATGAAAATTGTGAAGCCGTCCGGCACGGCATTGATGGAGGCGGTGCTGATTTTTGCATCGGTCACCATCACCGTTCCTTTACCGAGAAACGGATCCGTGTGCAAATGCGCGTCCAAATCGCGAATGCCGGAGATGACCGATAACATTTTGTACAACGCGCTATCGCCGAGGTGATGCGAGGCGGCATGCGCCGACTTGCCGGTGGCGGTCACTTTCAATTCGACGCGGCCTTTGTGTCCGCGATATACATGCATCTTGGTCGGCTCGCCGATGACAACAAAATCCGGTTTGATCTTCGGGTCTACTTCGACGAAAGTATTGGGCGCAATCCCGTCGCACCATTCCTCCATGTTGCCGAAATACCAGGCGGTCGTCTCTTCCAGCCAGCCCAGCTCTCTGGCAAAGGCCAGCCCATAGACCATGCCGGGGGTGGAGCCTTTTTCGTCGCAGGCGCCGCGCGCATAAAGAATGCCGTTCTCGACCTTGCCCTTGAACGGGTCCCATTGCCACGAAGCGGGGTCGCCGATGCCTACGGTGTCAATGTGCGAGTCGTAGACAATGACGCGCTTCCCTTTGCCAATGCGCCCCATGATGTTGCCCATCTTGTCAAAGCGGACTTCCTCAAAGCCAAGCTTGGTCATCTCGGCGCCGATGCGTTCGCCGACCTCTTTGAGCTGTCCATCCGTGCTGGGGATGGCGCAAATATCGCGCATAAATTGAATAATATCGTTGCGGCAATCGTTCACCCGCCGCTTTATGTCTTGCACGTTTGTCATCGAATACACCTCATAAATTGGAATGTTAATAAGGTTGGCACGTTAAACGTTCAACCTGGAAACCTGAAACTAACCCGCACCCACACGGCGTACCACATGGAAGTGAAAATAGCCGGGGATGAAATAACTGTACGAATAATCGAGCACTTTGCCCGAGGCGTTATAAAGTTTCGAAATGAACTCGAGCAATACATCGCCGCGCTGGATTTGAAGGGCTTTGGCCACGTCGGCCGGCGCGCCAATGGCAGAAATCGCCGCTTTCGAGACGGTGAGCGGGTCGCCGCGCCCCAGCAAAAAGTCCAGCACAGAGCCTTTGAAGTTGGCGGGCAAATGATCGGCTTTCAGAATGTCCTCCGGCAGAGTATCCACCAAAAAAGCGACCGGACGGCTTTCTTCACGCATCACGCGCTGGACGCGCGTCATCCGCGTCCCGGCCGGCAAGCCAAATTCGTGAGCAAGCGCTTTATCCGCGGTTAGAACCTCCACTCGCAGATCCTCCACTGAAATTTCGAGTCCCAACCGTTCAGCCATGGTCTCAAGGCTTTCAAGCACTTCAAGTCCCGCTTCGATCACCGGAACCTGCCCCACCACAAACGTGCCCGAGCCTTGACGGCGGCGAATCAATCCCTGCGCTTCGAACGTACGCATGGCCTCGCGCAGTGTGGCGCGCGATACGCCAAGTTTCCTCGCCAGGTCAGGCTCGGAAGGCAGACGCTCGCCTGCGCTTGTCCTGGCAATGATCGTCGCCAGATCGGTTTGCAATCGTTGAAACGGAAAATTAGCCATTGCTTTCCTCGGATTTCTCCAACCGGCTGCTACATCTTCTCCAACACAGGCACAAATTGGAAGTTGGTAGTATCCACCAGGCCCTTGTCAGAAATACGCAGTTCGGGGATGACAACGAGGGCCAGCAATGACAACTGCATATTGGGATTGTTGAGTCTGCACCCGCAGGCTTTGAATCCATCCAGCACGGTGGCGGCTTTCTTCGCAACGATGTCGGCTCGTTCCGTAGACATCAAACCGGCGATGCCCAATTCGACCAGCCCAATCACGCGGCCTTGCTTCACCACCACCTGCCCGCCGCCGACTTCCGCTAACTTGTTGGCGGCAATCGCCATGTCGTTATCATCCGTGCCGACGACAATCATGTGATGGCTGTCGTGCGCGACCGTCGAGGCGATGGCGCATGGTTCAGTAAAACCGAAACCGCTCACAAGCCCAATGGTGATGCCGCTCATACCGCGATGCCGCTGAACCACTGCAATCTTGGCAATGTCGTTCTTTAAATCCGCATGGACTTCACCGTTCCGGCTGAGCACTTGAAGGCGCAGGCGATGAGTTGGCGCTTGATTCTCGATCACGCCAATCACGTTTGCAATCCAAAGCTCCTCGCCATTTTCGGAAGGCGCATTCCGCAATGGGCCGGTACGCGGCAGAGGCACCGTCCGCGCCACCAGACGCGCTGAAGGTGTGCGCAGGGTAAAATCTTTGGCTTCCAGTTTCCTTCGCAGATGAACCGAATTGGTGGCCCACGATGGATATTTAAATTGCGGCAGGGAAATTTTCCACTGGCCGTTCTCGGCAATGACCTGCCCTTTGGCAATCACCAGTTCGGCCTTGAAGTTTTTCAAATCCTTGACGAGAACAATATCCGCCCAACGCCCCGGAGCGATCATGCCCATTTCACGCGTCAATCCAAAATGTTCCGCCGTGTTGATCGTCATCATTTGAATGGCGGTCATCGGCGCGAGTCCCTGATTGACGGCGTGGCGCAACACGCGATCCATGTGGCCATCATGGGCAAGAGTCTCGGCATGTGAATCGTCCGTGCAAAGGATGAATCGGCGCGGATCAAGGCCGCGTTCGGTGATCGCGCCGACCTGGGAAGCGACATCATGCCACGCCGAACCAAAACGAAGCATCGGCTTCATCCCCTGACGAACCCGCTGAATGGCATCCTCGAGACGCGTGCCTTCGTGATCGTCTTCCGCGCCGCCGGCAACGTAGCCATGAAATGGAAGCCCAAGATCGGGCGAAGCGTAATGTCCGCCGACCACTTTATGCGCGGCATGCGTCTCGACCATTTCTGCGAGCATTTTTTCATCGCCGTTAAAAACGCCGGGGAAGTTCATCATTTCGCCCAGGCCGATGATGCCGGGCCATGCCATCGCCTCGGCGACTTCATCCGGTCCAATCGAAGAGCCGGGCGTTTCAAATCCCGGCGCGGACGGGACGCAGGACGGCATCTGAACCCAAACGTGGATCGGCTGTTTGGCGGCTTCGTCCACCATCAAGCGCACGCCTTTGAGTCCAAAGATGTTTGCCATTTCATGTGGATCCACGAACATGCCGGTTGTGCCGTGCGGCGCGACGGCGCGCACAAATTCCGTGACCGTGACCATGCCCGATTCGATGTGCATGTGCGCGTCGAGCAAACCCGGAACGAGGAAGCGGCCATTGGCTTCGATCACTTTTGTGTCTTTGCCAATGGTGTGTTTGGCGTCTGAGCCGACAAAAGCAATGCGTCCATCAACAACGGCAACATCAGTATCAGGAATGATTTCACCGGATTGGACGCTCACCCATCTGCCTTTGCGAATCACAAGGTCGGCGGGCTTGCGTCCCATGGCAACGTCCACGAGCGATCTGCGAAGGTTGGTGTTTGGTTTGGGAGCCATGAATTCAGTTCTCCATTATGAGTTGGAAAGTTCGAAGGTTGAAATGTTTAAAGGTTGTGAAATAAAACGTTCAAATATGGAAACCTGTCAACTTGCCAACAATCGTTTTGCGGCCTGGTTATGCTTCTCCACTAACTTGCGTTCATCCACAGTAACAAGGCGGCCATCTTTGACAATAAATTTTCCTCCGACGACTGTGTAATCCACTTTCACAGGCTGGCAAAAAACAAGCGCGGATAGCGGGTCGTGCAAGCCGCCTGCAAAATCAAGCTTATTCATGTCCACCGCGAAGAAATCGGCGCACTTTCCACTTTCTAAACTGCCGATATCTTTTCGTCCTAAAACTGCCGCTCCCCCACGCGTGCCAAGATATAACGCTTCACGCGCGGTCATCAATTTTCGATTCGGATCGTTCGATAATGAATACCCCGTGATCCCTTCTTTGACGCGTGACAATAACATTGCTTGCCGGACTTCGGCCAAAAGGTGCGAGCCGTCATTGGAGGCGGAGCCGTCCACGCCGAGGCCCACGTTGACGCCGGCGGCGCGATATTCCTTAATCGGCGCAATGCCGGAAGCGAGACGCATATTCGAGGTGGGACAATGTGCCACGCCGCAGTGGTGTTCTGCAAAGGTTTTTATTTCTTCGTCATTGACCCATACCGCGTGCGCGAACCAGACATCATCGCCGACCCAACCCACTTCCTGCATGTATCCAACCGGCCGATGACCAAATTTTTGCAAACAGAATTGTTCTTCGTCTTCGGTCTCGGCCAAATGCGTGTGAAGATGCACGCCATATTCGCGCGCCAGTCTGGCAGACTGCTTCATCAGTTCACCCGTCACGCTGAACGGCGAACAAGGCGCGAGGACGATTTGAGTCATTGCGCCGGGTTTTGAATCATGATATTGCTGGATGAGCCGCTGGGAATCCTTCAGGATGGAGTCTTCACTGTCCACAACGGAATCCGGCGGAAGTCCGCCTTTGGATTCGCCGAGGGACATTGAGCCGCGTGAAGCCTGCAGGCGAAGTCCAACTGCTTTGGCGGCGGCAATTTCATCGTCGAGTTTTGAACCGTTAGGGAAAAGATAGAGATGGTCGGAGGCGGTCGTGCATCCTGATAGCGCCAATTCCGAAAGCGCGGTCTGAGTCGAAATGAAAATGTCTTCGGGGTTCATACGCGCCCAGATCGGATAAAGCGTCTTGAGCCAGTGGAAGAGATTGGCGTCCTGCGCGGCCGGAACGACACGCGTGAGCGTCTGATAAAAATGGTGATGCGTATTGACGAGGCCGGGCAGAACGATGTGGCCTTTTAGGTCGAGAATTTCATCAGCGGTGATGGGTAATTGATGATTCGCGCCGACCTGTTCGATAAAACCGTCACGAATGAAAAGACCACCTTCGGGAATTTCCCGCTGATGATCGTCCATCGTCACGAGGTAAGCGTTTTTGATAAGAAGTGTCGGCATTTCAGTGGGCAGAAAGCAGTTGGCAGGTTGTCAATTCGCTGAAAAACACAGCGCTTCGTAGTTGTCTGACAACTTGATTATAGTGCGGCCTGTGGAGGTTGTCAAATGGAGTTTTGTCATGAGAACCCGATTGCAATCAATCAGAAATGATTCAACGGCTCGACTACAGTTCGCCTATTTTGAAGAGAAAAGCAGGAGAGCCTGTGTGGAGCAATTCGAGTTCGATCAGTGACAATTAAAGCCAGCTGGAACCTATGTGGGCCTGATTTGGAATTGGTGTGAACATATTGTGGAGTTGCATAATTGGCGATTGTTTAGAAAGACGCAAAATCGTGTCTGCCGGAAAACAACGAATAAAACTGCCGCGTCTACCGCAGAATATATTTACACTGATTATGCAATAAATAATTGAATCTCCGTCGTGTTCGGGCAGTTGAGATAAGTTCAACATTCCAAAGCCCTCCCTCTCAAGGCGGGGCTTGATTCGCCGAATCCACAAAATCGGTCATTGTCATGGCGATTTGATGCACAATGATTTGTGCATAATCCAAAGTGTGGTACACTGAATGAACAGTTGAAATAGGATAACTGGTTCCGTGCGGCGTAAATGCCGTCAGCCTTGTTATGAGCTGGCGGCGTTTCTTTTTTCCGGCTCAGACCGAGAAAGCAGAGCGAGAAATGAACGTTACGTTATATGTGGGGAACCTGTCCACGTCAACGACCGAGGCGGATTTGAAATTTCTATTCGAGCAGGCGGGGGAGGTTACAAGCCTTCGAATCATGAAGGATCGTTCAAGCGGCGAGTCGAAAGGATTTGGATACCTGACCATGAGCGCACAAAGCGAGGCGGATAAAGCCGTCAGCAGATTCAACGCATACGAGTTGAAGGATCACATCCTGAAGGTCAGCCAGACGAGGCCGAGGGTCCAGGGCGGCATCGAAGGGCCGGCCTTTGAACGGTGATGCAGACGGTCAATCATCCTTTGGAAATGAAAATCACGAACATCCCGAGATTCCGGAAAGGAAAAAATGTTCAGCATCAATGCAAATAAAACGATCTACCGGCCAATCAATCAGATTTTCGATTTCATCACGAGACCGGAAAACGATTTTCAATGGCAATACGGGACATTGACCGGAGCCATCATCAATGAAAGCGCCCGCGGAATGGGAGCCTTATTCCGCACGATCGGCCATTTTATGGGACGCCGCTTCGAAAGCACCTTCGAAGTAACCGAGTATGAGCCGAACAAGAAATACGGATTCAAATCTCTTTCCGGTCCCATGCAGTCGAACACTTTGTATACATTCGAGATGACGGCGGGCGCTACGAGAGTCAATGTGTCCATGCAGGCAAGCGCCATCAATCTATTCCGGGCAGACGAGGGCATCATAGAAAAAAAGATGAAGAAACAGCTTAAGGAAAATCTTGAGATGCTCAAGAACATCCTGGAGGTCAATAGACGGCAATCGTCATCCACATGAGATGAATCCGGAGCATCAATGAACCATCCGGCTTGCATGAAAAAGGACAGGAATTTCCATATCCACCTTTTGATGGATTCCCCCTCTCCGGCGGAGCATATACAATTCAGAAAAATAAAAACCAAAGAGGAGATACCATGACCATCACGGAACAGGAATATGCCAGACTGCGAGACATGGTGATTCGCCTGCAGGGCGAGGTTGATTTTCTTTACAAACACCTTGGTCTCACGTTCGTACCCGAGTCCGCGCCGCAGGATGACCCGCGGATTGTCGCGGCGCTTAAGAAAGGCAATCTGCTCGAGGCCATCAAAATCTACCGCGAATTGCACAGCACCACCAGCGTCACCATCGGCATGGATGAAGCCAAGCTGGCTGTGGAGGAAATCAAAGGACGTCTCGGCATATAAGGCCCCTCCGCCTCTTCCGCCGCATGGATACATGCCTATACGCCCCAGGCCCATGTACACAGCGCCGCGGGATTCATCTCGTATCCCGCGGCAACATGAATATTGCGATACGAATATCCTGTGCAAGCGGCATTTTCGGGAGGGTTACGGAAAATACTGCTTCAATAATTGGGCGGCAAGCTGACCGGTTGGACCGTTCTCATCAAGCTGGTAGGCAAGATTCAATTCGCTATGCGCCAGCGTTTGGTTGCCTTCATCGAGATATGTCTGTGCGAGGTGAAGATGCGTCAATGCGGCGTCAGGAGCGGCCTCGATGGATTTTTGTAAATTCTCCTGCGCGGTCGCGGGAAATCCCGCCTTCAAATACAACCAGCCCAGCGCGTCCAAAACCAGCGGATCCTTCGGCGCGATCTCAGCGGCTTTCTGCGCGGCGGGCAAGCCGATATCGGTAACATGCACGCCGTTATCGGCGCAGAACATGGCAAGCAAACGCCAGTAGGTTGAATCGTTCGGCGCGAGGGCCGCCGCTTTTTCATACGCATCCAGCGCGGAAACGAGATCGCCAATTTGTGTATAGGCATCTGCAATGGAAACCCGCCACACGGGATTCTCCGGTTCGATTTGCGCGGCTTGCAGATATTCGGTCAATGCCTGCGCGTATTTTCCCTGACGCTTCCAATACAGACCGCGCAAGGCGCGCACGACGGTATCGCGCGGATTCAGCGATAAAGCCTTATCGAGTTCTGCGCTTCCATCCTGACCTTGGTGCTGGCGCGCCTCGCCAAGCCACGCCCACGCCTCGGCATTGTCCGCGTCCGCGCTGACGGCCTGTTCAAATGCCTTCGATGCCAACCCCCATTCCTCGACGAGTCCCAATCCGCGTCCGATGACGACCAGTCGTTCCGATGGATTCGAGGCGAGCGCGGCAACGTTCAGGGTTGCGGTCAAAGTTTGAACGGCGGAATCAAATTTCGGGTCGAGGGAAGAAGCGGCGGTGAATTCGTTTTGGGCGCGGCCCATGTCAGATAACGTCAAGATCAATCCAAGCCGGTAATGCGAAGCGGCGTCACTGCCCAGCGCCAATCGCTTCTCCAATATCGTCTGCTCAGAGACATAATCGCCTGCCTGGTCATACACGGCGGCGAGACGATCCAACAACGGCGCGTAGGTTGGGTTTGCCTGCAAACCGGTCTGCCAAATCGCGGCGGCTTTTGCGTGATCGTTGTTATTCCAATAGGCGGAGCCGAGCGCGTCCCAGCCTTGCGCCGAAAGCGAATTCTTTTGCCGCGCAATTTCAAGCAGGCGAACGGCGTTTTGCTTGTCGCCGATTTGATAATTGGCCAGCCCGGCTTTTTCCCACAGATCGTTCCGCCAGAAAAGTTTATTTGCCGCCGATTCATACGCCGCCGCGGCGGACGAATACTGTTTTTGCGATTCAGCCAATTGCGCCGCGCGCAAATCGCTGTAACCCGCGTAAATACTGGGGCTGATGATCGCAATTGCAATGACCAGCAAAATCAAAAAGGTCGCCGATAGGTTGCGCAGACGCACAGGACAATTATATTGCAGGCCGTGCATACACGATTCCCGCCAAGAAAACCTTTGTAAACACAAAGGTCACAAGGAAAAAGGCTTATACAGAATTGCACCTGTTGCCCCTTGTGTACCCGGCGTCTTTTGCGTTTAAGTTTTTTCTCCGCCAAAGATTAGGAAGCCGAAACATTTGCGGCAACGGAGAGCGCAAAAAGGGCTTTACGCCGCGGGTTGGCGTCGCCATGTATGGGCGGGTATAATGGCTCTCATGGGCACAATCGTCGCAGTGGATGTCGGCGGGACGCATTTGCGCGCCGCGCTTTATGAACCTGAAAACACAAAACCGATTTTTCATCAACGTGTGGAGACGCGCAATGATGAGCCGGGCGTTTACAAACGGCTCGAAGCAGCGGTGGAATCCGTATGGCCGAAAGATGGAAACGTGGATGCCATCGGCATCGCATCGCCGGGGCCGCTCGATCCGCATACCGGTTATATTCTCAAGACGCCCAACATCAAGGAGTGGGTGAACTTTCCGCTGGCGCCCAATCTCTCGAAGCATTTCAACGTACCCGCTTTTCTGGATAATGACGCCAATCTCGCCGCGCTGGGCGAATGGAAATTCGGCGCGGGGCGCGGACATCATCATGTTTTGTATCTGACGATCAGCACCGGCGTGGGCGGAGGCGTGATTGCAGACGATCATCTTTTGCAAGGCTATCACGGTCTCGCCACCGAACTCGGACATACCATCGTCGATCCGGACGGGCCGTTATGTTCGTGCGGATTTGCCGGTCATCTCGAAGCCTTTTCATCGGGACCCGCCATCGTCAAGTATGTGCTCGCAGAATTGGAAGCCGGCGCGAAGTCCGGGTTGAAAATGGATGCGAACCTGACAGCGCGCGTGATCGCGGATGCCGCCATTCACGGAGACGCGCTGGCAATTTCTGCGTATCGGCGCGCCGGCGAATATCTCGGCATCGCGGTTGCGAATTTTTTGCATTCATTCGATCCTTCCATTGTGATCTTCGGCGGCGGCGTTTCGCAAGTCGGACCTTTATTGTTCGACTCGTTCAATACCAGTTTGAAGAAGCGCGTCTTTCATCCGCGTTATCTCGAAAATTTGAAAATCGAGATGGCGGCGTTGGGCGATGACGCTGGTCTGCTCGGCGCGCTGGCGCTGGCGCAGATTTCAATTGAAAAGTAAGTTGTGCCCAAGCCGCCGGGAAGTAAAGAAAAGACAGCGCGGCTTATACAAAGGAGAATCAAATGGAACCCATGAACTTACCAGGGCCCAAAGCCCGCGCGCTCATCAAGCGCGACTCGGCGGTTATCTCGCCATCCTATCCGCGCAGTTATCCATTTGTCATGGATCACGGCAAAGGCACCGAGGTCTGGGATGTGGACGGCAACCGCTTTTTGGATTTCATGGCGGGCATCGCAGTCGTCTCGACCGGGCACGCCAATCCCAAAGTAGTCAAGGCGATTCAGGAGCAGGCGGAAAAGTTCATTCACATCTCATCGGATTTCTATCACGAGAAATGGATCGAGCTTGCAGAAAAGCTGGCTGAGATCGCGCCGTTCGACGATTACGGCGTTTCGTTCATGAACAACTCCGGAACCGAGGCAGTCGAAACGGCCATCAAACTCGCCCGCTACCATACCGGACGAAGCAACTTCATCGGCTTTACGGGGGCTTTCCATGGTCGGACGATGGGCGCGGTGACTTTCACCGCCAGCAAACCGAAATATCACAAAGGCTTTTATCCGTTGATGAACGGCGTTTTGCATGCTCCATTCCCCGATCCGTATCGCCCCGTACTCGAACGTCGCAAGGGCGAAGATTACGGCGAAACGGTTGTCCGCTACATCGAAGAACAAATCCTCGAGCACATTCTTCCGCCCGAAGAGGTGGCAGGCATCTTGGTCGAAAGCATTCAGGGCGAGGGCGGATACATCATCCCGCCTGCGGGCTTCTTCCCCGCTCTGCGAAAATTATGCGATAAATACGGCATCCTGTTAATCTGTGACGAGGTTCAATCGGGGATGGGACGCACCGGCAAATGGTGGGCGATTGAACACTTCGACACCGAACCCGACATCATCACGATTGCAAAAGGCATTGCCTCGGGCATGCCGCTGGGCGCGACAGTGGCGCGCCGCGACGTGATGGACTGGTCGAAAGGCTCGCATGGAAACACCTACGGCGGCAACCCGGTCGCCTGCGCGGCCGCGCTGGCAACGATTGATTTGATCGAAAAGAAGTATTTGCAAAACGCCGCCGAGGTTGGACAATACACGCTTGACGCGCTGGAAGAGATCAAGGCGCGGCACCCCAGCATTGGCGATGTGCGCGGCAAGGGACTGATGATCGGTGTGGAATTCGTAATGAACCGCGAAACCAAAGAACCCGCCTCCAAACTTTACGAACGCGTCGTGGATTTGGCGTTCGAGCGCGGACTGCTCACGCTGGGCTGCGGACAGAGCGTCATCCGCATTGCGCCGCCGCTTTCCATCTCCAAGTCCGAGGTGGACGAGGGGCTGGTAATCTTTGAAGAAGCCATTGACCTGGCCGAAAAAGAATTTGGAATGAGAAAATAATCAAGCCTCCACTGCAAAAGGGCCTCTTCCCCGCGAGGCGCGCGAAGACCGCCAAGGAAAAATCGCGCCCTTTTTCAAAATCATCTGCGCCAAGTTTGACATTTTCAAATTGCCTTTGAGCTTCCTTCGTGTTTAAAAAATTTTGCAGTGAATTCAATCGCTGATGTTATGCAGTTTTCCTTGTAGCGCGGCATCATGCCGCCTGAAAGCGCGAGATAAATCCCGCGCTACTGCGTAAGGCGAGTCAATCAAACAAAACCTCCGGGGACGGACATCCCCGGAGGTTTCTTTTTCAGGCTCTTCCGCAATTACCTGAGCCTGTCGAAGGATAAACAAAGGGAAAAAGGCTTGAATTTTACGACAGTTTTTCTTCGTGCCTTCGTATCACTTCGATACAGTTTCGCCAGTTAATCCAGGCCTTTGTGGTCGAAAGTGCTTTTCCCTTAAAAACGGTGGAACCCTTTTGCGTTTCTCAAATTCAGACCCTTGCCGCGCGCCGTTCCCTTCGCGTCTCCTAAAAACCATCGGCCGCATACTCGCCCCACACCGCGCGCAGCGTATTGCAAATCTCGCCGAGGGTGACATTATTCTCCACGCATTCAATAAATAGCGGCATCAAATTTTCGGCGCCTTGCGCGGCGGCTTTCAAGTTTCCGAGCAAGCGCTCCACCGCCCGCTGATTTCTATTTTCTCTGAATTTTTTCAAGCGTTCGCGCGCCGCAATCTCAATAGCCGGGTCAACCTTCAAACGTTCCAGCGTTATATCCTCATCCACTTGAAACCGATTGACCCCGACGACAACCTGTTCGCCGCGTTCGATTGCCTGTTGCGCGGCGTACGCCGCGTTCTGGATTTCATTTTGCATATAACCTTTTTCGATTGCCGCCAACGCGCCGCCCATTTCGTCAATCTTGAAAATGTATTCGGTCGCGCCCTGCTCGATCTGATCGGTCAGATATTCGATGAGATATGCCCCCCCCAGCGGGTCCACCGAATCCGCCACGCCTGATTCGTAAGCGATGATTTGTTGAGTCCGCAACGCGACGCGTACGGATTTTTCTGTGGGAAGCCACAACGCTTCGTCCATGGAATTGGTGTGCAGGCTTTGCGTCCCGCCGAGGACCGCTGATAACGCTTGAAGGGTCACACGCACCACATTATTTTCGGGCTGTTGCGCGGTGAGCGTCGAACCGGCGGTTTGGGTATGAAAACGCAATTGCCACGAGGCCGGTTTCCGCGCCTTGAAGCGGTCGCGCATGATCTTCGCCCACAATCTGCGAGCGGCGCGGAATTTGGCGACTTCTTCGAACAGATTATTATGCGCGTTGAAGAAGAACGAAATCTGCGGAGCGAAATCGTCCACGCTCAGACCGGCGCGCATCGCGGCTTCCACATACGCGATTCCGTTTGCAAGCGTGAACGCCACTTCCTGCACTGCGGTCGAACCGGCTTCACGGATGTGATATCCCGAAATCGAGATCGTATTCCAATTCGGAACTTCGCGCGCGCAAAACGAAAAGATGTCGGTGATGAGCCGCATCGAAGGCGCAGGCGGAAAGATATAGGTCCCGCGCGCCACGTATTCCTTCAAGATGTCGTTTTGAATCGTGCCGCGCAATTGTTTCATCTCTACGCCCTGCCGCTTTGCCACGGCAATATACATCGCCAGCAAAATTCCTGCAGGCGCGTTGATCGTCATCGAAGTCGAAACTTTATCGAGCGGAATTTGATCGAAGAGCCGCGCCATATCTTCGATGGTCGAAATCGAAACGCCAACCTTGCCCACCTCGCCAAGCGCCATCGCATCATCCGCGTCGTAGCCAATTTGCGTTGGAAGGTCGAAGGCGACGCTCAAGCCTGTTTGACCATGCTGTAATAAATAAAGATAACGTTTGTTGGTCTCTTCGGCGGTGGCAAAGCCCGCGTACTGACGCATCGTCCAAAAGCGTGAACGATACATCGTCGGCTGGACTCCGCGCGTGAACGGAAATTCTCCGGGGAAGTTTAATTTCTCCAGATATGATTCATCCACCGCGGATGGAGCGGCCGCCGAGGACGGAGCATCGAAACCAGCATCGGCGGGCAGAGCCAGGCGCGGGACCTCGATGCCGGCGGTCGTCTCGAATTTCTTTTTCCGCTCCGGGAATTTCTCCAACGACCGCTTGAGCGTGTTCTCTTGCCATTTTTTGTATTGGTCTTGAAGAGTCATATTGTCACCGCTTTTGAACCGCGAAGCGCGCGAAGATCGCGAAGAAAAAACTTGAGAAAAACTTCGCGTCCTTCCCGGAAAGGGCGTTGCGCTCTTCGCGGTTAATCTTTTCTCAAGTATACAGCCAAACAAAGGCGGTGAAATGTATTATGGCGTTGACGGCGATTCGCTCGGGCTGATCGGGATCACCGGCGTGAGCGGAATCCCGCCTCGCAGCATTTGTGCCGCCGCGCCGCCCAAACGCAAATACCAGTCGCTCGGAAGTTTCTGACCGTCCGCATCCATCGAGACCAAGTCAACGCCCGCGGGCTGATCGTTCGCAGTCGCGGCAATCTTAAACATGGCGGTGCCTTCGTCCACTTCATCGAACATCGCATTGTAGATCATCGGCGCGCCGATCGCAACCGCGTTGTACACCTGCCGCCAGTAGAACGTCCCGCCGCGCCGCGGAAACTCATTGAACGGACTTCCGCTGTCGTTGTGGAACGAAGTTCCCGGAAACACGACCGGCATATATTCCGCGCCGCACGATCTGGCTTTTGCCATATCCGCAATCATCACAGACTTATATTGATCCACTTCTGAATCGAGTTTGTAACGCCCCACCGTCCACGGACTGATCACGTTGAGCGAACAATAATAATTTGCCCAGCCGGAGTCGGTGAGGGCATCTCGGCTGAGAATCCGCCACCAGGTCGGTACGCCGCCCACTAATGTGACCCGGTACTTTGGATCGGGATTCTTCTCGAAGAAATCAACCAACTCCATCGCTTGATCGGGCGTGCCGGGATGTCCGGTGAATCCCAACCCCCAAATGGCAAGAACCGGCTTCCCATGCTGATGAAGATACGCCGGGCTCTCTGTCACCTTCAAAACATCCACCATGTACTTCCAGTCGTTCTCCAAGACTGAAACGAAAGCGGCATCGTTCATGCCGCTTGTATCATACATGATAGCAAACACGCGCCCGTTCGCTTCCGCCCCGGCGCGGACATTTTCTGTGACGGTATTGCGCTCGTCGAAAAAACGCGGATCCGACAATTCCGAACCAAAGCGTTGAAGAAATACGCCGTCAATTCCATATTGCCTCATCCATTGGAAATGCCGCATCACGGTTTTGGGATTGTAGGCGGAATAAAGATAAGCCGTTTGCCCGTTCGGATATTTCAGGGACGTGGGGCATCGTTCGCCCGCCGTCAATTCACCCGCGTCCGGGAACATATCCACGCGAAAATGCGCGGCGTCGGGAACGCCATCCTTGAACCAATGAAACCAGCCGGTGCTCGATCCATCGCCAGGGCAGGTGAACCATCCCTGATAACCCATCAGCAATTTATGTTCCATGGTGGAAGGATCTACGGCGGCGATATTCGCGGGCGTTGGCGTGGAAGATGGAGCAACGGCTGGCGGCGTGCTCGTGCCGGTCTGGCCAGTCACAACCGGAGTTGACGAAAGTCCGCAGGCCGTTAAGATCAACGCAATCATAAAAGCCAGATATCTTTGCATCGCCATTTCTCCAAACGAACATCGAATCCAGACGGCGCTAATGAACGTCTCGCAATAAAAAATGAATTCACTGCAAAAACCTTTTTTCAACACGAAGGAGACAAAGGAAACTCAAAGGCAGTTTGACGAAGAGGTCTTTTTGCAGCGGCGTCATGCACGCTGCCATTTTATCATCCGCCGTCTTCGCCGATCAAACTCAAATTCCAGAACAATCGCATCAGGAAGAAATAATTGTCTCAAAACAGGATGTCATGGCGAGCGGGCATCTCTCAGAGGGCGAAGCCGTCTCCTGAAAGTAGGATTTTTCCGTTGAAGCGGGGATGGCTTCAGCAAACACCGCCTTGCAATGACAAAATCCTTAAGGTTTAGACCGATAAAAAATCAAATGCGATTGCCCTAACTCAAATTCAGACAAAGACAGGAAGAAATTGAGACAAATGTCATTTGCCCCGCAAAAACGAAAATGCTAGACTATTCGTATACGTTCCTCAGGAGGCATTATCTCATGGGTAAAACTTTTCTTTATGCCGGCGCTGGAATATTGTTTCTCGTCGGACTCTGCCTCGTCGGATATGGCGCGTTGAACGTGATTGGCTCCACCGCGCCGACCGGCAGTCAGAGCTGGTTTTCGTACGGTCTTGGCTTTGGATGCGTGGGCATTCTCTTCCTGGCAGGCGGCGCAGGATTGGTCTATGCCGGATTACGCGGACAAAAGACAGAAGTCGTCCAGCAGGTTACGATGAAAGTGGATCTGCCCGGCGACACAAAGATTTCGCAAGTCACCTGCCGGAACTGCGGCGGCGCGTTGAAACCGGAGAACATCAAAATGGTGGCTGGCGCGCCGATGGTCGAATGTCCGTATTGCGGGACCACCTATCAATTAACCGAAGAACCCAAGTGGTGATTTAATCGCGCTTTGCGTTTGATGCCCATCAATTCAAGCGCAATTCGCAAAACGCAAGGAGGCTTCATGCTCCGAAAACTTCTGGCGTCTGTTTATATCCTGTTGCTCGCTGTGCTTCTGCCCGCCAGCGCGCTGGCGCAGGGTTCGTATCTCTTCAGCGTGGACAAGGAAGTCGTCAACGTCTATTGGAATGCAGACGGCACCGAATCGCTGGACTACATATTCAACTTCACAAATCAACCCGGCGCGCATCCGATTGATTTTGTGGATGTTGGCATGCCGAACAGCAATTTTGATATAAGCACGGTCAATGCAGATGTGAACGGCAACAGCGTTGACGTTTCACAAAGCGATTATCAGGGAAGCGGTTCGGGCTTTGCGATCGTGATGGGACCATACGCCATCCGGCCCGGCGCACGCGGCACGATCCATGTTTACATTGGCAGGATCACAAATGTGCTTTTTCCCGATAGCGGCGACAGCAATTACGCCAGCGCCGATTTCGCGCCGACCTATTTCGATTCACAGTATGTCTCCGGCAATACAGATCTGACCGTTACGTTTCATCTTCCGCCGGGAGTCCAGCCCAATGAGCCGCGCTGGCACGAAGCGCCCTCTGGGTTTCCATCCCAGCCGCAGACCGGGCTCGATTCGCAAAAGCGCGTGACTTACACGTGGCAATCCACAAACGCCAACGCGTACACACAATACACATTCGGCGCGTCGTTCCCAAAAAGCTATGTGCCCGATTCCGCCATTGTGCAAACGTCCATCTTCGATGTCATTTTCGGTTTGATCGGCGGACTGGTCGGTTTCTCAACGGCGGCTCTGCCTTTCTGTTGTTTTGCTGTTTTCTTTATCGGCCTGCCGCTCCTCTCGGTGATCCAGCGGGAGCGCCGCAAATTGCAATACGTTCCGCCGCGCATCGGCATCGAAGGACACGGCATCAAGCGCGGACTCACCGCGGTTGAAGCGGCAGTTTTGCTGGAGCAACCGCTTGATAAAATCATGACAATGATTTTATTTGGCGTGGTCAAAAAAGGCGCGGCCGCTGTCGTAGGGCGCGATCCGCTCAAACTCCAAATCAACGATGTGCCGCCCGATGTCACGCTGCACGATTACGAGTTGAATTTTCTAAAGGCTTTCAAGCTGGATTCTCCAGAAGCCCGCCGCGCCGAATTACAAGGCATGATGGTGGCGTTGGTCAAATCCGTCTCCGAAAAAATGAAAGGCTTCAGCCGCAAAGAGACGCAGGATTATTACAAGAACATCATGGAACAAGCCTGGCAGCAAGTGGAAGCCGCACAGACGCCCGAAGTCAAAGCCCAAGCCATTGACCAGAATCTCGAATGGACGATGCTCGACCGCGATTACGACGAACGTTCGCGGCGCGTCTTCACCGGGCCGATCTTCGTTCCGATGTGGTGGGGACGATATGACCCAACGTTCCATCCTGCGCCGACAACGGCAACCGCTGCGCCTTCCATGCCATCATCTCGAGGTTCATCCACCGCCCTGCCCGGCGCAGAATTTGCCGCGTCGGTGGTGGGCGGCGTGCAGATGATGTCGAGCAAAGTGATTGGCAATTTGAACTCATTTACAAGCGGCGTGACCAACGTGACCAATCCGCCGCCTCCGCCCTCGGCGAGCGGCGGTTATCGCGGCGGCGGCGGAGGCGGTTGCGCCTGTGCCTGCGCGTGCGCCGGTTGCGCCTGCGCCTGCGCCGGCGGCGGACGATAGTTCCGATTTTCGATTACAGGTACCACCATGACATTATTCGCTACGCTTTTCAATCAAAAATCAAAAACCGCAAATCCAAAAGCCGGACTTTATCATTATCGCCTGGATGCAAAAGAGGAAAAGAGCCGCGCCCATTTGCGCCTTGATCCCGATGGACGCGGCACGCTGATCGTCAATGCCAACCGCGTCATGCACTTGAATCCGACGGCAGCGTTCATGGCCTGGATGATTCTCGAAGGCAAAGGCGATGATGAGATTCTCAAAATCTGCTCGAAGAAATGGAACGTGGAAGGCAGTCAGCTGCGCGGCGACCTTTCAACCTTTCACTTTCAACTCACTGAATTGATTCGCCCCGACGGCGCATGCCCCCTTCACGAACTCGACCTCGAAACCACCATGCCATTCAGCGCGCGGCCGTCGGCGCCGTATCGAATGGATTTGGCAGTCACGTACCGCTGTAACAATGACTGCGCCCACTGCTACAACGCGCGCGAACGCAACTTCCCGGAATTGGATACGGATCGCTGGAAACTGATTCTGGATAAGCTTTGGGAATTGGGCATACCGCACATTGTCTTCACAGGCGGCGAGGCCACGCTGCGCAACGACTTGCCGGAATTGATTCGTCACGCCGAATCGAACGGACAAATCACCGGCCTGAACACCAACGCCCGGCGTCTGGCTGACGAAAACTATTTGCGGCAATTGGTTGATGCCGGCCTCGACCACGTTCAAATCACAGTTGAATCGTGCGATGAGGAAATCCATGATCAAATGATGCGCGCCAAAGGCGCATTCAAGCAAACCATCCGCGGACTCAAGAATGCGCTCGCCAGCCCGCTTTATGTGATGACCAACACCACGATGCTGAAGACCAACGCCGCCAGGATTCCTGATACACTGGACTTTCTCGCCGACCTCGGCGTGCCGACCATTGGACTCAACGCGCTGATTTATTCCGGTCACGGCTTGACCGTTGGGACGGGCTTGCGCGAAAGTGAGCTTCAACCCCTCCTCGACATTGCCACGCGCAAAACCGCCGAGCGCGGACAAAAACTCCTCTGGTACACGCCCACGCAATATTGCCAGTTCGACCCGACCGCGAACCATCTCGGCGTCAAAGGCTGTACTGCCGCCCTGTACAGCATGTGCATCGAATCGAATGGAAACGTTTTGCCGTGTCAGTCGTATTATCATCCGCTCGGCAACATATTGACCGATTCGTGGGATTCGATTTGGAATCACGATCTATCGGTCCAGTTGCGTGAGCGAAAAAACCTGCCCGCAAAGTGCAATGGTTGTTCGCTTGCGCCCGAATGCGGCGGAGGCTGTCCATTACAGTTTCAGTTGAAGGCGGAACGTTGAAAGCATTTCGGAGCGCAGACGTTCGCCCCGCCCCTTCAGGAATGATCGCCATCAAACATGCCCTTGAAAAACGCTGAGATTTGCTACCTGCTTGCTTTCCCCGATCGCGTGCACGCCTCCAACGAGCCGCCCGAACAGATTCGCGGCTTGAAGGACGCGCCGTACTTCCAGCCGGTGGACATCTCCGTCAGAACGCTGGAGCAGACCAACGTCGAGGTAAGAGGCGTGCAGATTTCCGTCACGCGGCAGCGCTACGATGACCGAATCCAGATGATCGAATTCCGCTTCAGGCTGGACAACGTGTTGAGTCTCGCCGCGATTCAACAACGCGCCGCGATTGAAAAATCTTTGCAGGAAAAATTCGTCCCCGCCGAACACCGCGAAAGCGGCATGTTCGAGGAATACTACATCCTTCTGCTTGGAAAAGCCGCGCCGACGCCGGACAAATTCATTGACAGGCACGCCGCGGCGCTGGCGCGTTTCATCCGCTCACAACGCGAGACGTTCGACCAGCCGGAGATCGCCGAGATTCTCAGTTCGCGCGTACGCTATTCAAAAGACGAATTGACGCTGGTGGATTGGCAGGCCGCGGTCATCATCGCGCCGGACAACGATTTTCAATCGGACATCGAATTGATGAAGATCGGCAATTATCAGCTCATGCGTTACCGCCGACTCGACCAAAACATCGAAAACAGCCTGCGCGATCTCAACGAACAATTCCGCGCCGACCCGCGCCGCGCCCTTCGCATCGGACCCACGCGCGGACAGATTCGCCGCATTGTGCAGCACCGCCTCGATTTGATGCTCGAGTTCGAGCACACCGAACAAAATTTGTTGTTGATCGGCGATTGGTACACCTCCCAGCTTTATCACGCCATCCGCGAAGAATTTTACTTGAACGAATGGAAAGAGACCATCAAAGACAAACTCGATAACCTCGAGCGGATCATCGAAACCATCCAGGAAAATTTCTCGCTCTCGTGGCAAAGTTTGTTGGAGACGATTCAAATCACCGGCTGGTTGATTTTGTTGATCGGCTATTTCATTTTGTTCTTTCTCGAATCGGGCGTGTTCCAATTTCGTTGATGGAGGGCACCATGAAAAAATTCTTTACCAAAGTCCAACCCGTGCAGGCGGGCCTGTATCAGAAACAATCCGCGCCGCAGGATCAGCCTCCGTATCGAATTCATCTGCGATTGCATCCCGATGGCTCCGGCGTGCTGATCGTCAACGCCGCGACGGTTTTACACCTGAATCCGACGGCGGCGGAATTTGCCTACCACTTCATCAAAGGCACCGCGCCGGAGGAGGCGGCAAAGGAGGTCGCCTCGCGTTATCGCATCAATCGAAAGACCGCCTTGCAGGATTACAACGACTTCGCGGCGCGCATTCAAAGATTGGCGACGGCGGCGGATTTGGATCCCGTCTCTTACCTCGACTTTGAGCGGGTTGCGCCGCATTCAGCCGAGCTCGCCGCCCCGCTGCGCCTCGACTGCGCGCTGACCTATCGCCTGCCCGCCGGCACGCAAGCGGAGTATGCCCCGGTCAAACGCGTCGACCGCGAACTCACCACCGACGAATGGCGCGCCGTTCTCGACAGCGCATGGCAATTCGGAATCCCGCACGTCACATTCACCGGCGGCGAAGCGACTCTGCGCGATGACCTGCCCGATCTCATTGCCCGCGCCGAGAAGAACGGTCAGGTCTGCGGGTTGTTAACCGACGGTTTGAAACTCGCCGATAAAAATTATCTTGATCTGTTATTGAAGACGGGACTCGATCACATTCTCTTTTTGCTTCAGCCCGACAACAGCGATTCATGGAAGGCGCTCGAACACATCATGCCGGAAGATATTTTCGTCACGGCGCATTTCACGCTGAAGCCGCAAAACATTCAAAACGCAAAAGAGACATTGAAACGTATGTCTGATCTCGGCGTCAAGAGTTTGTCGCTGAGCGCCTCCGAGGCGTCCTTGCATGACGCCATGCACAATTTGCACGATACCGCCGCCTCGCTGGGAATGACTCTGCGCTGGGATTTGCCGGTGCCGTTTTCGGCTGAGAATCCGGTCGCTCAACGAACGGTAGAAGATGAAGTCCCGCAAGGAGCCGGAAAGGCCTGGCTGTATGTCGAGCCGGATGGCGACGTCCTTCCCGCGCAGGGCATGGCAGATAAAATTTTAGGCAACCTGCTGCGCGATCCCTGGGAAAAGATTTATCGAAAATAGACTCTACCGGAAATAAAATTGGGACGCAGAAAAACGCTGATCCATAAGAAAAAGTCCGCGTTTTCTGCGTTGATCAGCGTCCGAAGTCGGTTTTTAGCCGATTGCCGATAAAGTCGGATAAACAACGGCTCATGCCGGTTCATTTGCCATTAAGCAGACGGGATAAAATAGTTTCGATATGAGACCCAAAATTAAACTTCAGATGGTCCTGGTTGCATTGATCGCGACCACATTCCTGCTGGCCTGTAATGCGACCGCTTCAATCCCCACCAGGATCGCGCCATTGATCGCGACGCTGGCTCCATCGCTCCCCGTTCCCTTATCCACCTCCACAGATACCCCCCAGCCAACTCCGATCATCAAATGTCCAAATGGCGATTGCGCCAACGTCTGCATTTCGAAGTTGACTTCGGTTCTGCAGGCAAGCAATGTCCCGCTTTCGCCGCCGCGCGTCGCGAATCCCCGCTCGCTGGAGATCCACCCCACCACGCTTGTTACGTATCCGATCAACGGCGACCAGCTCGGTTCTCCAACTTTCGCGGCGAACCTTCCCTCCGACCTGATCCCGTATGAAAAGGACACGACCGCCCAGCAAAAGATATGGCAATATTTTTCGACGATCATTCCCGCCGACCAACGAACGGAATTGACTCATTTCATCATTTCAACTGACGGGAAAGGCGGCATGCTTGCCGCCGTCGAACAATCATCGGATTCGCCTCGGGATTGGGCGCTCAACGTGGACATCGTGGATGCCAGCAGTCCACGAAATTTAACGTTTACCCTCATCCATGAATTTGGTCATTTGCTCACCCTGAACGACACACAAGTCACGCCGGATGTTGCCGTTTTATCTCATCCGAATGATATGCAAATTTATCAACAGGAGGCCGCCGCCTGTCCGCAATATTTCACCGACGTGGGATGCAGTCAGCCCAATTCTTACATCAATCAATTCTTTCAGGAATTCTGGCCAAAACTGTATCCCGAATGGAGTCAGATCAACGCCGAAAAGGATCAAAGCGTTTACCTGAGTCTGCTGGCGCGTTTTTATCGAAGCCATCCGACCCAGTTTGTCAGCCCGTATGCCGCCACCAGCCCGGAGGAAGATATCGCCGAAAGCTGGGCGCATTTTGTTCTGATGCCCAAACCCGCGCCCGACAGCATCGCCAGCCGAAAAGTTTTGTTCTTCTACAACTTTCCCGAACTCGTTCAATTGCGCAATCAAATCATCTACGGCATTTGCAATTACGCCTTCGGACAATGAGGCGTTCGCGCGCCTTACAGATTGATGTTGGAATGAAGGCCGGCGCGGACGTTGTGGTATCCTAGCCGCATGAGGCATCTCCGCATCGTTTTGTTTGCAGCAGTCGTGCTTGCCTCGACGCTGGCCTGCCGCGCCGCCACGCGCTTGATCCTCGGCGAGACGCCTGCGCCGCCCGCTTTGACCGTAACAACAACAGCCGCAGCCGCGCCGCCGACGCCAACTCTTCAGACGGCGGATTCCTGTCCGGCAGAAACGGCGTCCATCCTTGATGCGGCCAATAACGCCGCCAATCAAAATTCCAGCTTTCCTCAGGTGGATACGGGCGATCAAGCCGACCTTCCAATGGTCATTTATACGGTGAACGCCAACGACATTGTCAATCCGATTTTGGAAAAAGTCCCGAGGAATCTGATCAAATATCAAAACGATTTCAAACTGCAAAAACAAGCCTGGGATTTATTTGCGAACATCATCCCGCAGGACCAGCGCACAATGATCCGCCAATACGAAATCATCACAGATGGGCCGGGCAATGTGCTCGGCGCGGTGGAGCAAACTCCCTACGATCCCAATGCATGGATCCTCGAAGTGGACATTGCCGATGCGCCCGACGCGAAAAACCTGGCATTCACAATGCTGCATGAATTCGGCCATTTATTGACATTGAATCCGTCGCAAGTGCCGCCCGATCTGCGCGTGTTCCGCAATCCGCAAGACGAGGCTATTCTCAACGAGGAAGTTCAAGCCTGCCCCACCTACTTCCCTGGCGAGGGCTGCAGCGCAAAGGATTCCTACATCAACGTCTTCTTCAATCGTTTCTGGACCGGCATCTACAATGAATGGCAAAAGATTGACAATATCCAAAACGACCAGAAACGCGAGAATCGCCTGGAGGCGTTCTACAACAAATATCAGGATCAGTTCATTGATGATTATGCCGTCACCGATCCATCGGAAGACATCGCCGAGACATGGGCTTACTATATTTTGAGTCCAAGGCCGAAGAGCAACAGCATCGCCGACCAGAAGATCAAATTCTTTTATGAATATCCTGAACTCGTTCAACTACGCAGACAAATCCTGCAAAATCTGTGCGCGGCAAATCCGTAAACCATGAACTGGCATGATCGTTACGTTCAACAAGCGCAATGGACGCGCGAACTGCGCGGGTATCTTTTCAAGCAAGCGGGGTTGGCGAAAGCCGGCGCGGTGCTTGAAGTGGGATGCGGCACGGGCGCGGTTCTTTCGGCCCTTCGGACGCCCGCCGCGCTTCACGGCCTCGACCTCGACGCGGCCGCGCTGGTCGAATGCAGGAGGCGCACGGCGAACGTCTGCCTCGTACGCGGCGACGCGAATCGTCTTCCCTATCCAAGCGGGAGCTTTGACATTACCTTCTGTCATTATCTTTTGCTATGGGTCAAGGAGCCGTTGAAAGCGATCCGCGAAATGAAACGCGTGACAAAATCAAGCCGCCACATCATTGCCTTTGCCGAACCGGATTACACCGCACGGCAAGATCAACCCGCGCCGTTGGCCGTGTTGGGAAAATGGCAGACCGAATCGTTGAGGCGTCAGGGCGCGGATGTGGGCCTCGGCGGGCGTTTGGCGGAATTGTTTCATCAGGCGGGAATCAAAATTATCGAAACGGGCGCCATTCAAAGTCGAGGCGCCGAAGCGCTCGATCCCGAAGAATGGGCAAAGGAATGGATGACGCTCGAATCCGATTTAACGGGGATCGTTCCGGCGGAAGAAATCTTGAAAATGAAGCGTCTGGGTGAAGAGGCGCGGACACGCGGCGCGCACGTATGGAACGTGCCGACGTACTTCGCGTGGGGTCAGGTATAATCAGATAGAAATTTGGAGGTATGGTTGGAAACTGTGCAACCCCAAAGCCAGCCCGAGCCGCAGGCTCCGGTACAGGAAAAACCCGAACTGAAACGTTTCTTCATGGATCTGTTCGAAACCGTCGGGCTGGCGCTTGTTTTGTTTTTGGTCATCAATGCCGTTTCAGCGCGCGTGCGCGTGGATGGCTTCAGCATGATGCCCACCCTGCATGACGGCGAATTCGTTCTGGTAAACAAACTCGCCTACCGAACCGGCACGCCGACGCGCGGCGACATCATCGTGTTCCGCTCAGTCAACACCCCCGATCTTGATCTGATCAAACGCGTCATCGGCCTGCCCGGCGACAAGATCGTCATTCGAGGCGGCAGGGTTATCGTCAATGGACAGACGCTCAATGAACCGTATATTGCCGCCGCGCCAAATTACGAAGGCGAATGGCAGGTGCCGGCGGGTTATTTGTTCGTGCTGGGCGATAACCGCAACGACTCGTCCGATTCGCACGCGTGGGGCTACCTGCCGATGCAAAATGTGATCGGCAAAGCTTTGTTGATTTACTGGCCGCCGCCGGAATGGGCCATGATTGATCACGTGAGAATCGCACTCGCCGCACCATAGAGGCACCCATGAATAAAGATAAATCCTCCGAATCAATCCCATGCACTGAATGTCAGGCAGGCGTGATGAATTTGCGATTCATCACCTACTTTACGTGGCTGGGCGAGGAACTCATCACGGTTCAAAATTTCCCAGCCTGGGTTTGTGATGTCTGTGGACGCCGCGAATACGACGAGAAAGCCATCTCGTGGCTGGCGACGCTTTTGGATCCCAACGCGGGCAAGCCCACCGGACGTAAACCCGCCTCTTCCCGCCGGACACGGGGCTCCTCCCCCCGCCCTGTGGCTGATCTCCGCTGACGAGGCGTCCCGCCATGGTCATGGATACATCGCCCCGCACCTATCGTTTCCTCCCCGCCGATGTTTTGACCTCCGGCTACCGCGTGGTTGGCAAAATCATGGTGACCAGCACCGGCACCATGGGATTGCTGAATGACAATACAAAATCCGTTCTGGAAGTTCACGATGCGCGGCTGGCTCGATTGCACATGCCGACCAAACTGGTGGATCATTTCGAATTGACGCGCATGATGAAATCGCATGTGTATGCCGTGTGCATGGCGCGCCGCGAAGATTTGGGGCCGCAGGCGCTGGTGCGCGGCGGCTATACCAGCATTGTGGAATATCCGATTCGCGTCACCACGCAGATGTTCGAAATCGAAGGCATCATGGAGATTCCGGGGCGCCTCGATTTTGCGTCATTGATGAGCGAGGGAACGCGCGATTTTCTTCCCATCTTCAACGCCACACTGACGGCCATTTTGATTCCGAATTTACGCATCGAAAGCGGCGGCATGTTGATTAATCGCCGTCAGGTGGATTTGATTGCGCTGCTCAATCAACGCGTAAAGCCCGAAAGTTAATCGCCAAAGCGCTTGACCTGTTTCGAGCGGGATGATAAAATCCGCCCGCTTGAAACGGAGCGGCTTCAAGCCGCTCCGTTTTACACCGCCGGCACGAGTCAGCGCTGTATACAACAAAGCAAGCCCCCATCGTCTAGAGGCCCAGGACGCGACCCTTTCAAGGTCAAAACTGGAGTTCGAATCTCCATGGGGGCACAAAGAAAAGCCCATCCTGCTCTGCGCGATGGGCTTTTCTTTTTCAGGCTCCTCCCCGGAGGCTGATATTTGAATCATTGCATGGTTCTACCGTTCAGGAAAGACGCTTTCAACCACAAAGGCTTGTAGCAACTGGCGAAGCCGTGTCGAAATGACATGAAGGTCACGAAGAAAAACCGCCAAAGAATTCAAGCGTTTCCCTGTATGTGTACCCTTCGACACGGCGGCCTTCGTGGTGAGGCTCTTGCCCATCAATTGCGAAAGAGCCGTCATTGTTGGAACACACGATAAAAACCTCCCTGTTGAAAGCGGGATTCATTTCGCGTGATGAATTTGATATGGAATAAACATCAAAAAGCCGACGGCAATCACCGCTTGACCGATTAAGACGCCGGTCGCCTGCCAGGGTCCAAAGTACGGTATCTGCGGCGGAGATTGAGAGCCCATTCCGAAGACATCAGCCATTCCGGCAAAGATCGAGATGACAAAACCTGTTGCCACGAGGCGCGCTCCAATGTCGGCAATAATCGTGCGCTGAGATCCCGCCCATAAAGCGGATATGCCTACATAACCCCCAAGAGAAATCACCGCCAGTCCGAACAAAAAGAAAGAGATCTGAACGAAGCCGACGCCAGCGCTACGATCCCAGCCAAACCAGCCGGGTTTTGCTCCGACTGTAAAAATGAACAGCCCCACCAACGTTGTGATCAGGCCCACGCGCAGGCGAAGGCGTGAAGGTCCTTTCGGCACAGGCTGTGTATCCACAGGATAAGAGGCAGGCGTTGAAGCATTCATGTTGGAAGATTCCGTTGCAAAAAATTGAGCCAGTTCAGACCAAGAATGTTTTCGGCGTCTGATTCGGTATATCCGCGCGCCGCCAGCAACGGGACCAGTTTATGTAAATCTGCAATCGTATCAATCTCCGGCGGAACAGACTGCACGCCAAAACCTCCATCGAAATCCGAGCCAATTCCCGCATGAAGAGAATCGCCGGCGAGCTGACACACGTGGTCAATGTGCGCGGCAAACGTATCCAGCGAAACTTCCTCGCGGCGCGAACCGGCTTTTCGATTCCAGCCGGATTTGAGAAATGCGTTAAGCGGCACATTTCCAATCACGCCGCCACGTTCGATCACGCCGCGCAAAACACGATCGCTGAAGTGGCGATTCGTCGGGAAATTCGGAAGAAGAGCCAGGCAATTGACGTGAGAGGCGGCTACTGGTCCTTCGTAAAGATCAATCGCTTCCAACGCCGACTGTTCGTCCATGTGGCTGAGGTCGAGGGTGAAATTGAAATCGGCCATGGCTTTCAGCAAACGACGGCCCTCCTCCGTGAGCGGGCCCGGGTCGCGCGTGCCGCCCGAATAACGCGTGCCCGCCCAGGCGAGTCCGATCAACCGCACGCCCATTTCGTGCCATTCGGCAAGCTCATCAATATCACGGATGCCCTCCGCGCCCTCCATCAATACAACCAGACCGACCGGCCGTTCTTTCTTCGACGCGTCGCGCCATTCGGAAATGTGGCCGTGCAAATCCTTTGAATTGAAGATCAGGCGGAAATAATCGGGCCTGGAATCGGCCAGTTGGTGATAAAGCCGCAATTGGTCCATGTAGAGGCGGTGGGCTTCATCGTAATCTTTATAACAGAGTTTATCCCAATCGCCTTCCTTCCTTCGGATCGGCGCGGCAAATAACGTCGAAAAGACAACCGCGACCTGACCGCTTTGGTAATCAGGCCAGCCAATCAGAGTATCGCCATTCTGGTCGGGGACGCTCGTGCCTTTTTCCTTTTCACGCGTTTCCGCCGCCGGGCGCGTGTAATCGCGCCCGTAGTTGAGCATGTTCCATGCAAGGTCACAATGGGAGTCAATGATCAGGTTCATAATCAGAAAAAGCGTGGCGATAAAGCCACGCTCCCGTCCATAAGATTACCGCTTAATCCTTTTTATCGTGGGGCTTGTCCTCGTCGGAGGAGGTATGACCGTACTCTTCGATGAGTTTCTTGTAATCCTTGTCGGCATACGCGCCCGAATCGACTTTGCGGAGGCTGAGGCCGATGCGATGCTGATCCGGCTCGATGCGGACAATGCGCAGGGTGCGCACTTCGCCTTCCTTCAAAACTTCCTTCGGATGATCAATGTGATGATCGGCAATCTCGGAGATGTGGATCAAACCTTCGATGTCTCCTTCGAGGCGGGCAAACGCGCCGAACTTCGTCAGGCGCGTGATCACGCCCTCCACAAGTTGACCGACATTGAATTTCTCGACCCGCGTCTTCCACGGATCATCCGCCAGGGCGCGGATCGAAAGCCCGATGCGTTTCTTCTCACGATCAATGTTAACGACCTTGACCTTGACCTCCTGCCCGACTTCCAAAACTTCGCGCGGGTGCTGGACACGATCCCATGAAAGTTCGGAAAGATGCACCAGACCGTCCGCGCCATTCACATTGACGAAGGCGCCAAAATCCGAAAGGCTGGTTACGCGGCCGGTATAAACCTTACCGACCTCCAGTCCCTCGATGGCGCGTTCCTTGAGCGACTGCCGTGATTCGGCGGAGGCGGCGCGCTCGGAAAGAATCAAGCGGCGGCGTTCGCGATCCACCTCGATGATGCGGACACTGATCGGCTGGCCCACCATTTTCTGCCAGCGTTGTTCGGGCGTATCGCCAGTGGACTGCGCCCGGCGTATGGCGCTGATCTGCGAAGAAGGCACAAAACCGCGCAGGCCGCCGACCATGACGATCAATCCGCCTTTATTGAAGCCAACAATCTTGCTGTCATAAACGCGGTCCTCCTCGAGCATCTTTTCCACGTTCTCCCAGGAAATTTGTTCCTGTGCGCGTCGAAGCGAGAGAACCACGTTGCCATTTTCATCTTCCACATTGACGACATAAACCGGGACTTCCGCCCCCACCCGAAGCATGGCGCGTTCTTCTTCGTTGAGTTGTTCGAGTTCGCGGCCTGAGATCACGCCTTCAGATTTCGCGCCAACACTCACGAGGATCTGAGTCGGAGTCACGCTCGCCACTACGCCTTTGCGAATTTCGCCCTGCTGGGGCATATCCACTTTGAGGTGTTCGTTGGCGAGCAGCGATTCCATACTCTGATTATTCTGGTCTCCCTGCTGGTTGGTGTTGCTCCCCTGAGCGGGCAGGGTCTGATTCTGATCCATCGTTGATTGTCTCCGAATTAAGAAATGTAGATAAGATTATAAAGGTGATTGCACAAGTTGACAACCCTGCCTGTCACCCAATCATTGTGACAATGATAATTCCCCTTGCATGGCCTATCGCCTGCGATATAATCAGCGGCGGAGAAAATAATGCCTGCAATTTATCCGTTTACTGCTATCGTTGGTCAAGAGCGCATGAGACGCGCTTTGATTCTCAATGCCGTTGACACACGCATCGGCGGCGTATTGATCCGCGGCGAACGCGGCACCGCCAAATCAACCGCTTCACGCGCATTGGCCGCTTTGCTGCCGCAAGTGAAAGTCGTTGAAGACTGCCGCTTCGGTTGCGATCCCGATAAACCGGGAACATGGTGCACCGAATGCCGGGAACGCGCCGACGGCAAGACGTCTCTGCCTTCTCACATGAAGACCACACCGTTTGTAAATCTTCCCGTTTCCGCGACAGAAGACCGCGTCGTTGGAACGCTGGACATCGAGCAAGCCATCCAAAAAGGCGAACGCCACTTCGAGCCGGGCGTGCTGGCCGCCGCAAACCGCGGTTTGTTATACATTGACGAAGTGAATCTGCTCGACGATCATGTCGTGGATGTTTTGCTGGATTCGGCGGCAATGGGCGTCAATGTCGTCGAACGCGAAGGCATCTCCTTCTCGCATCCCGCCCGCTTCATTCTGGTCGGGACAATGAACCCGGAAGAAGGCGAACTGCGTCCGCAACTTTTGGATCGCTTTGCTTTATCAGTTGACATCGTCGGCATCCGCGACGCCCGCGAACGCGTGATGATTATGGAACGCAATCTCTCGTTCGAGCGCGATCCGGAGGCTTTCCGCAAAGAATGGATGCCGAAGGAAGCAGAACTTTCAAAACAAATCGAACGCGCCCGCGAATTGGTGGACCAGGTGACATATACCAGCCGCGATCTGCTTTCCATCGCCGCGCTGACTGCTTCATTGAATGTGGACGGACACCGCGCCGATCTGGTGATTCTCAAAGCCGCGCGCGCACAGGCCGCGTTCGAGGGCCGCACGAAGATCAACGACCACGATATCGCGCTGGCCGCCGAACTGGCCCTGCCCCACCGCATCAAACGGACGCCGTTCCAGCAAGCCGAGATCACATCCGAGCAATTGCAGGAACGCATCGAGCAACTGGCAGTTCAATCCGTCCCAAGCGAAACGGACGAAAAGACCGACGAAGAAAACGCCCAGCCGCAGGAAAAAAAAACTTAAAGCTCGATGATGACGTCGAGGAAAAAGAAGAGCCTCAAGGCACGCCGCAGCCGATGCCTCAGGATGTCTTCGCGCACACCGACGCCAAATGGTGGGAGGGCGGACAAAAAATCAAACCGGGCGAAACGTTCCAGCCGCGCAAATTAAATACACCCCTCGATAAATTGGCGCGTAAACGCGCCGGCCGCCGTTCGTTAACCAAGACCGAGCGCAAACACGGACGTTATATCAAGGCGCGCCCGGCGGGAGATAAGCTGGACGACATCGCCTTCGATGCAACATTCCGCGCCGCGGCTCCATTCCAGATACGCCGGGCTGAAAAACGCAAACGATTGGCTTTTGCCATCGAGCGGAGCGACCTGCAGCGCAAAATTCGCGTGAAGCGCGTGGCCAATCTGGTTTTATTTTTGGTGGACGCTTCGTGGTCCATGGCGGTGGCTGAACGCATGAACGCGACCAAAGGCGCAATCCTTTCCCTGCTGACGGACGCCTATCAACGCCGCGACCGCGTAGGGCTGATTGTCTTTCAAAAAGATCGCGCCACGCTGGTTCTGCCTCCGACCAATTCCGTTCAACTCGCGCAAAAAGCCTTGATGGATATTCCGGTCGGCGGCAAGACTCCGCTTTCGGCGGGATTGCTGATGGCCGCGGATGTCTTACAGCATGAGAAATATACTCATCCCGATATTGAACCGCTTCTGATTGTGTTGACGGATGGGGCGGGCAACGTTTCGATTGGCACCCTGCCGCCGCAGGAAGAGTCTTATCGCTTCGCGGAATTGATCGCAACGGAACACGTCAAGAGCGTGGTCATTAATATGGAACACGCCGCGTTCGACCAGGGATTAGCGCAAATGCTGGCTGATCATCTCAAAGCGCCGTGTTATGCGTTGAGCGAGTTGAAAGCCGAAAACCTTTATCACGCCGTAAAACAGGAAATTGCGGGCGGAAGCAAATAAAAATTCGGCAGGGGTCTATTTGCAAAGCGATGGCGATTTGCGCCGTTTGGTTTGAGAATGCAAAGGAATTCGCGGCGTTCGTCCGCGCGCAAAATTCACGTTGAGGGTCGCCGCTTACTTTGCGCCGCCAAAAATTCCTCCCGCCCGTTGCGGGAGGAATTTTGCTTTGTCAGCGATTGAGTTCACGCCGCCGCTTACGGAGTCACGGTTCCCGCCGCTGTCGGCGAAGCGGTGGCGTTCACAGTTGGCTCAAGGGTGGGCGCAGTCAACGTTATTCCCAACAGGCGCGCCATCTCGATGGTGTATTGATCGTGGTATTGACGGGCTTGCGCGATGCCTTGATTGATGGTTGCTGTGTCTGCGCCTTTGACAAAGGCAAGCAATGTATCAATCACGGTATTCATGTGATTCAATTGCAGTGTCTTAAGATTGATCAAGCAGGACGGCACGCTTTGATTTTCGGCTTCGCGTCGGATGCGTTGAAGGTCGGCAATGGCGGGCAGCATTTGAGAGATCGGCGTGTTCTGCGCCAGGAGCGAGGAATCATCGAACTCCTGCATGATCTTATTCACGTCGTTGACGGAATTCGCAATGTTGGCCTGTGAGCAGGGATCGGGTGTGGGCGTCAATGTGGGCGTGAAAGTAATGGTCGCGGTAGCGGTCGGCGCAGGCGCAGTCTGAAGGCCGCAAGAAGCCAGCGAAAGAGAAACAAAAAGCAAAACGATTGGGAAAATGAAGCGAATTTTGATCATGGTTCCTTCTGGGAGGCAAAATTCGAGGGACGAGATCTGCCGTCCCTCGATTATAGCCGAAAAGTCATGGCGGCCAGCAATATCTGCGCCTGATCTCCGTCCGTAACGCTACGGCAAAGGACAATTGCGAACCTGTGTCAACGGCGTAGTGCCGATCAGGGTATTGGTTGTAGTATTGCCTGAAAAAACCACACCCGTTAGATAAATAGCCGTGATCGGAGTCGCGGGCGAAGAAAGGGCGAGGCCGCTGGCATTGCCTGTAAAACTGCCGCACAGCATGGTAACGGTGAAAGCGTTGAACGAGCCGTTATGGACAAACAGGCCTGTTCCGGTATTTTCATCAAAGGCGCTCTGCGACAGGGTAATGCTTCCTTTTGTATACGTCTCCATGCCGTTCATGGAATTATTATTGAATGAATTCATTCCAGTGATCGCAATGCCGGCAGACCCATAGTTGTCGTTTTCCAGGAGGGCGCCATCGGTATTTCCATTTGCGGTCACATTATTCAACGTGATCGCGCCGGCGGAATAGATTTCAAAGCCATAGCGGGAGGCATTGTCGTTGGCCACGTTTGTGCCGCTCAAGGTCACGCCGCCGTAGGCAGCGCTGAAACTGTTCGTGATATTGACACCTGAACCATGCGTATTGGAGGAGGCGGTCACATTCGAGACGGCAACCGGTCCCAGCGATGAAACAGCCAAACCGCCGTAATAATTATTGTTAAAAGTATTGACGCCGGTCACGGTCACTTTTTGGGGGGCGCTTGCGCTGGCATTCCAGAGATAAGCGCCAACTCCATGTGCGCCGCCTGCGCCGTTTCCGCTGGCTGTCAGATTATTGGCGGTAATGGGGCCAAAGTTGAAAACATACAAGCCATCGAGGTAATTGTTCCAGAAAACGCTGGAGCCGGTCAACGACAAGGCGGAGGCTGTGGAGGCGTTGCCATTGCTGATGTTAGCGCCCTGGCCGGCGACGCTTCCGCTGGCCTGTAAATTGCTGATCGTTACC
>JBHORD010000027.1:0-33140 GCA_042408355.1 Anaerolineales bacterium | reverse complement strand
TGGAAGTCTTCCGCCTCATGTGGATTGTCGTGCTCGTCTGGCGCGAAAATAAGGTTGAAGTCAAAAAGAGAATCGGTCGGGTAATTTTGAAGTGGCTTCCATACTCGCTCATTGCTACAGGCTTTTTGGGCTGGCGCCTATTCTATTTTCAAGGCGCCCGCCGGGCCACTGATATCAGTTTTCAGGTCGGGCAGCTTTTTATCTCACCTGTTTACACTGCCACAACCTGGCTGGTCGCCCTCATACAAGACACCTTTAAAGTTATCTTTCTGGCCTGGGGTGTGCCCCTCTACGATCTTGGTTTTAATCTTCGCCTACGTGATTTTCTTGTCGGATTGGGAGCGGCTATTTTTCTTGCCGTGCTGGCTGTTCTAGTCTTCCGCTGGCTTCAGCGGGATAGGACAGATACTTTATCATCGGCGCCAAAATGGGATTGGAGGCGGGAGGCGCTGATCGCAGGTTTTATCTCGGTTCTCGGGGCAGGATTGCCAGTCGTTGTTGCCAATCGCCATGTGGATTTTGCCAGCTATTCCCGTTATTCTCTAACTGGTATGGCAGGCGGTGTGATGGTCCTGTTTGCTCTCATCGCTTATCTCTCCTCAAGACGTGTCCTCACTGGGTTCTTGGCTTTGCTTGTAGCAACCGCTTCTCTTACTCATTATGCCAATGCTGTTAATGCAGTGCAAAGCACAAACATAATTAATAATTTCTGGTGGCAGGTCGCATGGCGCGTGCCGCAATTCAAAGACGGCACGACGCTGGTTGCCAGTTATCCCGGCAATACCGGAATTTCGGAAGATTATTTTGTTTGGGGGCCGGCAAACTTGATTTATTCTCCGCAAAAACAGACAGCCGATCCGATCGCGATACGCGTGCCCGCCGCGGTTTTGACCCCCGATATTGTTTTGCAGATCATCGCCGGGCGCGGCCATCTGGATTTTATTCGGCGCGGCAACGCCTCGATGCAGGATTACAGCAATGTGCTGGTCTTGGCGGAATCGACCACCGGCGGCTGTGTCCGCGTGATTGACGGGAGCCAGCCCGATGTCTCGAGCGCCGACGCGCAAAACATCATGCTGGTCGCGCCGAAATCGAAAATCAGCAATGTGGTCTTGAACGCAGATTCGCCGCGTCCGCCAGTTGCTGTCTTTGGCCCCGAACCGCCGCATGGCTGGTGTTATTATTATGAAAAGGCTTCGCTCGCCGCACAGCAAGGCGATTGGAAGACTGTCGTTCAATTGGGCGATGAAGCGCTGGGTAAAGATTTGTATCCGTCGGATCGCGTGGAGTGGATGCCTTTTCTGCGCGCATATGTGATGCTGGGCGAGCGCAACAATATCCATCCGTTGATCAGCATCATCAACGCCGATGCATTTCTGAAAATGCAGGCCTGCCAGGACTTAACCAAACTGGTGAATTCAAACGCGAATGTTCAGGCAGGCATGAGCGATTACATCCAACAATCCTTCTGTCAATAATTATGCCAACTGTTTTGCTGACCGCCCCTTACATGATTCCCTTCCTCGAACGCTTCAAACCGGTGTTCGAAAAATACCGCATTGATTTAATCGTCCCCGAAGTTCGCGAACGGATGGAGGAGGCCGATCTGTTGAAATATGCGGGTCAATTCGACGGCTCGATTTGCGGCGACGACCGTTACACCGCGCGCGTTTTGGAGGCCTGCGCGCCGCGGCTCAAAGTGATTTCAAAATGGGGGACGGGAATCGATTCCATCGATGCCGAAGCCTGCTCCCGCTTAAATATCCAACTTTGCCGGACGACGAACGCGTTCACCACGCCCGTGGCGGACACCGTTCTCGGATACATGCTGGCGTTTGCGCGCCGCCAGCCGTGGATGGACGCGGCCATGAAACGCGGCGAATGGAAAAAAATTCCCGGCAAGAGTCTGAGCGAATGCGCGCTCGGCGTGATCGGCGTTGGCAACATCGGCAAAGCTGTGACGCGCCGCGCCCGCGCTTTCGGCATGAAAGTTTATGGAACGGATATCGCCGAAATTGATCATGTCTTCGTTACCGAAACCGGCATCGAGATGACGCGCCTCGAACATCTATTATCGAATTCCGATTTCGTCTCCGTCAACTGCGATTTGAATCCAACCAGTTATCATTTAATCAATGCAAAAACATTGGCAAAGATGAAGCCCGAGGCGATTCTCATCAACACGGCGCGCGGACCCATCGTCGAGGAGAAGGCGCTGATCGAAGCGCTGCAGACGAAACGTCTCGCGGGAGCCGCCCTGGACGTCTTCGAGGTCGAGCCGCTTCCGTTGGATAGTCCGCTCTTGAAAATGGATAACGTCCTGCTCGCGCCGCACAATTCCAATTCCAGCCCGACTGCATGGGAGCGTATTCACTGGAACACGATTCGAAATTTGTTGGATGGGTTGGGAATTTCATCGGATGGATTGAGGAATGAAAGATAAGACTGTTTTGATCACCGGCGCGGCGGGCGGCATTGGCCGCGCCACCGTCAACTTGTTTTCCGAAAAGGGCTGGCGCGTCATCGGCGTGGACCGCGCAGAATTCAGAAAAGATTTTCCTCGCAACGGACTTTTCATTCAGTCCGATATTGCGCGTCCTGAAGATATGCATGCTATTTTCGAGAAGGCTCATGCATTCACGGATTCGCTCGACGCGCTGGTCAACAATGCCGCCATTCAAGTTGCCAAGCC
This sequence comes from Anaerolineales bacterium, assembly GCA_042408355.1. Classification (GTDB taxonomy): domain Bacteria; phylum Chloroflexota; class Anaerolineae; order Anaerolineales; family Villigracilaceae; genus Fen-1038. The sequence continues at coordinate 30,448 of JBHORD010000027.1, read as the reverse complement.
ATTGATCGAGACCACCGTCGAAGAATGGGATTCGGTCATGGCCTCCAATTTGCGTTCGGTGTTCCTGGGAGTTAAACTGGCGCATCCGCTTTTAAAAGCGGGCGGCGGCGCGGTCGTGAACGTTTCATCGGTCCACGCCATTCAAACATCGGCGAACATCGCCGCATATGCCGCCTCCAAAGGCGGATTGCTCGCCCTGACACGCGCCATGGCGATTGAATTCGCGCCTGATAACATCCGCGTCAACGCGGTACTTCCCGGCGCGGTGGATACCCCCATGCTGCGCGCCGGCCTCGGGCGCGGCCACGCCGGCCGCGGCGACATGCAGGAGCGGCTCGATAACCTGGCGCGCAAAACCGTCAGCGGAAAAGTGGGCACACCCGAAGAGATCGCACACGCGATCTATTTCCTTGCCGATAATGAGCAATCGTCATTTATGACGGGTCAGGCGCTTGTTGTAGACGGCGGCGCGACCGCGCGATTGAGCACGGAATAAACCACAGATAAACAATGAAGCGAACACTTGAGGCAATTCTCCCCTCCCCCCTTCTTCACACGACTAAAAATACTTACGACGCCATTCGCCGCCTGCCGCAGGTTCCCGCCGCGTATCTGCATCCATGGCGGCGCGCAAGCATCCGCAGAATCAAAACGTTCAAAGATATTCACAAAGGCCAACGCGCCTTTATCATTGGCAATGGGCCGAGCCTCAAGCAAACCGATCTCACGAAATTAAAAAACGAATTCACGTTTGGAATGAATCGCATCTATTTATTGTTTCCCGAGCTTGGCTTTTCGACGACTTATTTCGTTTCCATCAACGACCTCGTCATCGAGCAATGCGTTCATGAGATTCTCGAACTTCCCATGCCCAAGTTTCTGGCCTGGCATTCGCATCGTTACTTCCCTTCAACTTTACAACCTGCCAGCCTGCCAGCCTTTCTTTACACCACCTACACCGGCCCGAAATTTGCATACGATATGACCGGGCGCATCTGGGAGGGCGCCACCGTCACGAACGTCGCGCTTCAACTTGCCTTTTACATGGGCTTCGAAAAAGTCATTTTGATCGGCGTGGATCACAATTTCACCGACAAAGGTCAAGCGAATAAAACTGTTGTCTCCGCCGGCGACGACCCGAATCATTTCGACCCGCGTTATTTCGGCAAAGGTTTTCGCTGGCAACTGCCCGACCTCGACACATCCGAGATCGGATACAAAAAGGCGCGCGACGCCTATCAGAAAGCGGGACGTGAAGTGCTGGACGCAACCATCGGCGGCAAGCTGACTATCTTCCCAAAAGTGGAATACAATTCGCTCTTCAAATGAAAACGACGCTTCTTTCCCGGACCCGGCGCTGGCTCCCGTTTCTGATCCTTTTACTCATCCTCGGCGCCGCTCTGCGACTCGTCAACCTCCACGCGCCTCCGCTTGATTTTCATTCGACGCGCCAACTGCGAAATTTTCTCGTTGCGCGTTCCATTTACTACAATCTCCTTCCCAACGCGGACCCTCAACAACGCGCCCTGGCCCAATCGTTTTACCGCGCGGTTGGACAATACGAACCGCCCATCACCGAAACCATCGTCGCTACAACATATTTGTTCGTCGGTGGAGAATCGTTTGCCATCCCGCGCCTCTACGGGACGATTTTCTGGCTGCTGGCAGGCATCGCACTTTTCGATTTGTGCCGCCGCATGACCTCACCCGTTGCGGGTTTGGTTTCGCTGGCCTATTTCCTCGTTTTGCCTTTCGCAGTACAAGCCAGCCGCTCTTTCCAGCCAGATCCGTTGATGACATCCTCGTTTGTTATTGGAATTTATTTCTTATATCGCTGGACGGCATCCCTCCCCTCTGACCCCGCTTCCAAAACGAGGGAAACTTGGAAATGGGCCATCCTCGCCGCGCTCTTTCTGGGTTTTGCGACGCTGGTCAAAGTTGTGATTGCGTTCTTGGTCGGCGCGGCGGCGATTGCCGCGGCGCTGGCAACCCTTGGAATGAAGTTCTGGAAATCAAAGCAGGTGTGGGCGATGGCGGCATTGATGATTGCGCCCGCATTCGGATATTACGTGCTGGGTCATCCGGGTCGTTCCACCGAATATTTTTTTTCGTGGACGATTGATCTGCTCAAGTTGATCACCAGCATCCACTTCTACGCGGAATGGCTCGGATTTATCGGCGGCTTGTTTGGACTGACGATTCTGTTTCTCAGCCTGGCTGGAACCCTGCTCGCGCCGCCGCCCTTTCGCTGGGTATTGATCGGCTTATGGATCGGCTATTTGCTCTACGGCTTAACTTTGCCATTCCAAATGTACACGCACAGTTATTATCACATCCAATTGACGCCGGTGATCGCCCTGGGCCTGGCGCCCGTCGCCGAAGCGGTGGCCGCCAGGGCGTCCGGATTGAGGCGCTTTTGGAAGGCGGCGTTGGTCGGAATTGTAATCGCCGCCATCGGATATCAATCGTGGATTGCGCGATCCAATCTCGTCGCAAACGATTACAGTCAACAACCGGCCTTTTGGAAACATCTGGGTAACGTCATTCCTTCCAATGCAAACGTGATCGGGTTGACCCAGGATTATGGATATGACTTGATGTACTGGGGTTGGCGTAAAGTGAATCTGTGGCCGTACAGCACAGACCTTGCAACAATCAAAAACCCCGACCGGAATCTGGCGTCGGAGTTTTCGAGCATCACAGCCGGAGACGATTATTTTTTGGTAACCGCCTCCAACCAACTGGATAAACAGCCTGACCTTAAAAAGATTTTGGCTGGCTATGCAATTGCGTCGCAGGGCGACGGTTATATTTTGTATAATTTGCATCGCCTGAAATGATTCCGGTTTCTGTTGTCACGCCCTCATTCAATCAATCCGCCTTTCTGGAGCAAACCATCCGTTCCGTTCTCGAACAGGATTATCCCGCCCTCGAGTATTTTGTGGTGGACGGCGGCTCGACGGATTCCAGCGTGGACATCCTCAAAAAATATTCGGACCGCCTGGCGTGGTGGACAAGCGAAAAAGATCGGGGGCAAGCCGACGCGATCAACAAAGGATTTGCCCGCGCTCACGGCGAAATCATTGCCTGGCTGAACTCGGACGATACTTATTTACCCGGCGCGGTCAACGCGGCGGTGAAGGTGTTTGAGGATCATCCCAATGCCGTGATGGTTTACGGCAATATGCTCGCGGTTGACGAAAACGGGCGGACGATCAACGTCTTGAAGTATCGTCCGCTCTCGCTTGAAGACTTGTTGTGTTTTGAAATCATCGGCCAGCCCGCCGTTTTTATGCGCCGCGCCGCGTTCGAGAAAGCCGGTGGACTTGATACCGCCTTCCATTTCATGCTCGATCATCAGCTTTGGATCAAACTCGCCCAGCAGGGCGGGATCGTCCATGCGGACCAAACATGGGCCGCGGCGCGTTTTCATCCGCAAGCCAAGAATCGCGCTCAGGCTCCTGGATTCGGACGCGAAGCTTTCCGCATTTTGGATTGGGCGTTGCGCGAGCAGAGTCTCGCGCCAGTCATGGTAAAAATCGAGCGGCGCGCACGCGCTTCGGCTTATCGCGTGAACGCGCGTTATTTTCTCGACGGCGGACAGCCGTGGCCCGCCCTCAAAGCCTGGATGCACGCTTTCGCGCTTCATCCGCCTGCCGCGCTGACGCGGATGAACGTATTTGCCTCGGCCTGGCTCGATCTGGTTGGGCTAAATCACGTGCGAGAAATTGTTTTGAAACGTAGAAGCCAGAGATTGAACAAAAAAAAGGCTCTTTCGTAATTTTAACGGGAAAGAGCCTGACGGCGAAGGCCTGCCCTGACTGGCGAAGCCGTGCCGAAGGTGCATAAAGGGGAAAATGCTTGAATTTTATGGCAGTTTCCTCGCGGCCTTCGCGTCACTTCGCAGGCTCAGTACAAGCCTTTACGATTGAAAATGGTTTCCGCTTAAAAACGGTAGGACCCAAAAACTTCGACTTCCACTTTGGCTTGCTCGGCGTCCGCACAGATCAAAGCGCTTATTGATCCCTAAGCAAGGAGTGTTAGAATTTGCGCCCGATGAATTCGTCAAATAATAAAGCAGGTTCTTTTTTCGCGCCGCGCTGGCTTCGGATTGCCGCACTGGTCGTTTTATTTGGACTTGGGCTTGCCATCCGCCTTTACGATCTGACCAATCTTCCCCTTGATTTTCATCCCACGCGGCAGCTGCTCAGCGCGCTCAAAGCGCGCGGCATGTACTATCAGACCGCCCCCGGCGTTCCCGATTGGCAAAGACAAATGGCTTTACAGCAATGGCGGACGCGCGCCGAGGTTGAGCCGGAAGTGGTCGAGCATCTCGTCGCATTCACGTATCAATTCACCGGCGAGCATTTATGGGTGGCGCGGATTTATTCGTCGCTGTTCTGGATCATCGGCGGGATTTTCCTCTTCCTTTTGATTCAGGACTTAACTTCAACCGATGGCGCGGTCATCGCCACCGCATATTTTCTTTTCTTCCCGTATGCGATCATCGCCAGCCGCGCTTTCCAGCCCGATCCATTCATGGTGATGTTGATCATCGCTTTTTGGTGGGCGTTCCATTTTTGGATTAAACGGCCATCCTGGTTACTTGCGATTCTCGCCGGACTTTTGGGCGGCTTCGCCATCTTTGTCAAATTCTACGCCGCGTTTTTTGTGATCGGCGCGGCGCTCGGCGAAGCGCTGGGACGCTACAAACTACGCAACTTGATTCGCAATGCTCAAATTTGGACAATCGTTGTGTTGGGCATCCTGCCGGGCGCTTCATATCTTTTTTATGGAATTGTTCTGAACGGTTTTCTCGGCAGACAATTCAGCGGACGATTCATTCCCAGTCTGTTATTGAGTCCGATCAATTATGTTGATTGGGCGGTCAAGGCGGACCTGGCCGCAGGCGGGCTGGCGATCATGCTCGGGCTGCTGGGCATCTTCCTTGTCCGCGAAAGAAGCGTGCGGAGTCTTTTGATCGGGTTGTGGATCGCGTACATTTTGTATGGTCTGTTTTTCGATTATCACATCGCCACGCACGATTATTATCAAGAGCCGTTCATTCCATTGGTTGCCATTTCCCTCGCGCCTGCCGCAGACTGGTTGATGTCGCGCCTCGCTGAAATGACGACAACGCGCTGGACGCGTATCGCCGCCTCATTCGTTTTGTTGTATGGGGTGCTGGCCACAGTTTGGGATGTCCACAGCCAGTTAAAAGCTGTGGATTATCGTCCGCAGGCCGCCATGTGGGCCGAGATCGGCGCAATCTTCAATCACGGTTCGGGCGTCGTGGCGTTGACACAGGATTACGGCGGCAGGCTGGCGTATTGGGGCTGGCAGAATGCGACCATCTGGCCCAATTCCGGCGACATTGATTATCATGATGTGCGCGGCGCCACATTTAAATTCAGTCAAACATTTGACAACCTGACTCAAGGCAAGCGTTATTTTCTTGTAACCGATTTTGCCGAGCTTGGCCGCCAGCCTCAACTTCAACAACAGCTCGCCAGGTTTTCGGTGTATCAACAAGGGGACGGTTTCGTGATCTACGATCTGACAAAACCGGCAACTCCCTAACGAAAAGAAACAAAATCAATGAATCATCTGAAACCCGGCAACGCCAAATCCGCCCTCTTGAATGCCGTATTGAGCATGGGAATCGCCGCGCTGATCATCGCATTGGGCAGTTTTGCTTATCTTGGAACCTTTACCCGTTACCTCGCCGACGATTATTGCGAGACGGTATTGGCGGAGAGCGGATCCGTTCTCCACGCGCTGGCAATTCGTTACCAGACCATCTCGGACCGTTATTCCAACCTGCTCTTTGAAGCGCTCAGCGAATTCGTCTTTCCGCGTAATATTCAAGTTATGCCAATCGTTATGATCGTGCTATGGACTGTCGCGCTGATCTGGCTGGCGCGCGAAATCAAACTTATTGCCGGTCTGGATTGGCCCTTTGCAGTTGACCTCTTCCTCGGGACATTCCTGTCCTTCTTTTCGATCCTTGAAGCGCCGAATCGTTTTCAAACGATTTATTGGCGTTCGGCGATGTCAACTCATTTTGCCCCGCTTGTTTACCTCGCGGCCATGAGCGCCTTGATATTAAGGCAAACCCGCAAGACAGAAGGAGCGCATTCTACAATTTGGAGCGGGCCCTTATTCCTGGCGCTGGCATTCATCGGCGGCGGTTTTTCGGAACCGCCGGACGCCATGCTGATCGTGTTCTCGGCCCTGGCTTTGATCGCAATTGTGATTCTGGAGAAAGGTCCGCGGCGGCGGCCGGCAATTTCAAGCGTCTCATGGACATTGGCCGGCGGATTGATTGCCTTGCTGGTGATGGCGCTCTCTCCCGGCAATTCGTTTCGCCTCAATAACGGCTCCATCCCCCGATTGGCAGACCTCGTAACCCGAACTTTGTTGTACGTCGTTCAATTCATCCTGAATTCGTTCGCGACCCTTCCCATCCCTTCTCTGCTTTCGGTTGCCATGCCCTGCCTTTTGTTTTATTATTTATTTCAGAGCAGACCCATGCTTTCGCCGGATCAACGAAAAAAAACATGGACGATCATGCTGGCAACTCCCGTTTTGGCGTATATCTTAATTGCCGCCAGCTTTGCGCCGAGCGTTTACGGTCAGTCGTTTCCCGAAGAACGCGCCCGTTTCGCAGGTCAGTTGACCTTGATCGTTTCGCTGATGATAGAAGGAGCATGTTTCGGCGTGGCGATGGCTCAGATTAGATTGCGGCGGCAATCTGTAATAAATTTTTCGGCCCTGGGTCTGCTGGCTGTCATGTCTGCGTTTTATCCGTTGCGCGCCGCTGGAAACGTCTTGAAAACATCCTTGCCGGTTTACCGGGAATGGACTTCTCAATGGGACGCGCGTCAATTGCAAATTTCTGCGGAGAAAGCGCGTGGCATTCAGAACCTCGTTGTCCAGCGGCTGCCCGGCCTTGAGTACATCAAGGAACTCGATTTGAATTCAACTTACTGGGTCAATCGCTGCGCCGCGCAATTTTACGGCGTGCAATCCATCAGCGCCACAGATCTGGGAAAGCCGTGATGGATCCATCCCTTTTGCGCCCCATTCTCGTGACCGGCGCGCACCGCACCGGCACAACCTGGGTTGGCAAAATGCTGGCCGCCAATCCGCGCACGGCTTATATCAGCGAGCCGCTGAATTTTCTTCATCGTCCCGGTGTGTTTCGAGCAAAGGTCTCACACTGGTACGAATATATTTGCAGTGAAAACGAGAGTTGTTATTGGGACGCATTTCAGGAACTGCTTGCCTTTCGTTACCATTTGCTGAGCGAAATCAAATCGCTTCGCTCGCGCAGGGATTTTCTGCGGATGGGACGCGACTTCGGCATTTTTCTGCGCGGACGCACGCTCCGTCAGCGCCCCTTGTTGAAAGATCCGTTCGCCGTCTTTTCCCTGCCATGGTTCGCAGAACGTCTGCATTGCGAAATCATCGTGACTGTGCGCCATCCCGCCGCCTTTGCGAGCAGTCTCAAGCGGCTCAACTGGCCGTTCGATTTTACCGATCTACTCGATCAACCTTTTTTGATGCGCGACCATCTGGAACCGTATCGAAACGAAATGCAAGCCGTTGCAAAAGACGATATCATCGGACAGGGCGCCTTGTTATGGAAGATGATCTACCGCGTCGTTCACGCCGACCGTGAGCGGATACCGGCCATTCGAGTTGTCCGCCACGAAGACCTCTCCCTTGACCCCGCCGCCGGTTATCGTCAGTTATACAAGGCGCTGGGTCTGGACTTCACTCCGCGCGTCGAACGGACGATCCTCAACTCCAGCAGTTCCGAGAATCCTCCGGAGTTATCGCGTGGCAAGGTTCATTCGGTCAAACTCGACAGCCGCGCCAATCTCGAGAATTGGAAGCGCCGCCTTTCGTCCGAAGAGATCGCCCGTATCCGCCGCGCAACGGAAGAAGACGCGCATCTTTATTATCCCGAAGTGAGCTGGACCTGACCGTTTCTTTCCATACGTTCCTCATCCTTCAACGTGGTTTGACACACAACGAAATTCCGCTACCCTGACAGGAGATTAGAAAATGAACAATCATTCGACGAACATCAACCGCAATTTGAAACCCGGCGATCTGATCGTCATCACCGGCGCCGGAGGTTTCATCGGCGGATGGCTGACCCGTTATTTCCACAATTTGGGTTTTACCCGCATACGCGCCGTTGACAAAAAACCTCTGCAGAATTGGTATCAACGCACTCCCGGAGTTGAAAATCTTTGTCTCGATTTAAGCGAACGGGAGGCTTGTGAGCGCGCCGTGGAAAACGCTGTCGAAGTTTACAATCTTGCGGCAGACATGGGAGGCATGGGCTTCATCGAACGTTTCCGCGTGGAATGCATGCGCTCCTCCCTGATCAACACGCATTTGATCGAAGCTGCGTATCGGGCGGGCGTGGAGCGCTATTTCTTTTCGTCTTCCGCCTGCGTTTACAACACCCAATTACAGCAGGACCCCAACGTGCGCCCGCTCAAAGAATCGGATGCTTATCCCGCCATGGCGGAACGCGGCTACGGCTGGGAAAAATTATTTGCCGAAATGCTTTGTCAGGAATATTGGGCGGAGCGGCACATGAAAACGTTCGTTGCCCGCTTTCACAATGTGTACGGTCCGCATGGCACGTGGGACGGCGGCCGCGAGAAGGCGCCTGCCGCGATCTGCCGCAAAGTGATTCAAGCCAAAGATACCGGCAGTCATGAGATCACGATCTGGGGAGACGGCTCACAGACGCGCAGTTACACTTTTATCGAAGACTGCATCAAGGGTATTGACATGATCGTTCATTGCGACGATCTGATTGCCACTCCCATCAATCTGGGTTCCAGTGAATTGATTTCCGTGAATGAGCTGGTGAGCATTGCCGAAGAGATCGGACAGGTGAAACTTAATCGCAAATACGACTTGAGCGCGCCGAGAGGGGTTGCAGGACGCAACAGCGACAATACGTTCATCAAGCAGGTGCTCGGCTGGGAACCGTCCACGCATTTCCGCGACGGTCTGGCAAAGACATACGCCTGGATCGAACAGCAATATTATGCCCGCAAAGCGGGTGAGAGAGTCGTTGAAGATACTCTATAACGCTCTTGTCAGAGTGTGAGAAGTTTTCGCAGGCGGAGTCGAAACTTCCACGGCAGCCAGGAATAGAAGACTTTACGCGTGATCATCCGCAGACGCAGCCACGAAAGCCAGTGGCCTCCTTCGCGTTCGAGCACACGTAACATGTCGGGATAGCAGCGGTCATCATTGATGACGGTTTTCCCTTCGCCATGAATGCGGAATTTCGCCCAGCGTCTGGGAACATACAGCAATCTCGACACTTTCGCCAGCCGGACCCAAAGATCGTAGTCAAAGCTAAAGAACAGTGAGAGATCGAGCGGGCCGACCGCGCGCCATAAATCTGCGCGGAAAAATGTAGTGGCCTGCGGGATATGCACCGAGCCGCGCAGCATCCGCCGATAATCCGTCTGTTTGGATGCAAACTGTCCGATGGTTGCGCCGGAATCGTCAATAAGCTCCGCGTCGCCGTAAACCATCCCAACTTCAGGATGGGCTTTCAAAATGGAGACTGCCTCAGAAACGGCGTCTGGAAAATAAACGTCATCCGAATTTAACCACGCCAGAATCTCTCCTGTGGCATGCGAAAAGCCTTTATTCAAAGCGTCCGCATGACCCCGGTCTTTTTCTGAAACCCACCATGCAAAATGATCCTGATATTTCTTTATGATCTCGACGCTCTCATCCTTTGAGCCGCCATCCACGACGATATATTCGATGTTGGGGTAACTTTGCTGTAAAACGGAGCGAATCGATTCTTCAATAAAGCGGCCCTGATTATAGGACGGAGTAACGATGGAAACTTTTGGAAAGTCGGAAAGTGAATTCATACGAGTTGAAAAATTATAGCACGCGGCGGCCCAGTATTGATTGGACGATCAGGCATGGCAACCGCATCTCATAAATTTCGCGACAGTTGGCGCAGATATTTCTCACAGTGTATCAACGGATAAAAATCCAAACTCGATTCGTGCAAAAATAAAAGCCGCCTGGATGACAGGCGGCTTTTTGACAAGATCGTCTACGGCGTCGGCGTAACGGGGGGCGTTCCCGCGGGAGCCGTTGCCGGCGTCGGCGTGACCGAGAGTTTTGCGGCGTCCTCAGCCGTCTGCGGCATACCATTCATAATCCAGAGTTTAAACACATTTATGATATCCGGGCTAAGATGACCGTTGGGCGGCATGGCGCGGATCAATGTCTGCGTGGGATTCCTCGGGTCTGGAATAGGCGTGCCTTCGATGACTTTCAGCAGAATGCTGTTCTCGTCGCCTGCGACCACATTCGGCGCTTGATCGCCAGTCTTCAAGATATCGTCGTATGTATCCATCAGATAATTATTGTTCTGCTTTCCAGCCTGATGGCAGGACAGGCAATAACGTTTGACAATCGGTGCGATGTGAACGTCGTACGATGGCACTTCACCCGCCGCCAGCGGAGGATAAAGAGGCTTGAGTTTCGGCGCTTCAAAACGATCATCCCACGTATACCGCATGAAAGTGACGATGTTGTTAATATCGCTCGTGGAGAGCTGGCCACCGTAGGCTTTCCCAAACGGCGTCATACCCGCCTCCGGGCGACCATACGCGATGACCTGCGCCAGAGTGGCGTCATCCAGCGTATACAAAACATCGGTGCTGTTGATGGCCGGAATTAATTTACCCTCCAGCCCTTTTACCCCTTCGATCTTTGTGACCTTGCCATCCTCGCCATGACATTCCGTGCAGTTCACAGAATACAGATCCTGTCCCGCCACGATTTGATCAACCAATGTCGTCGCCACGGATGTTTCCTGTGCGGCAGGCGCGGGGAAGGCCGCCAGCACGCCGCCCGTCAATCCGATGGTCAAGACGGCTGAGATGGCCGCTATCCAGATCATGGTTTTGGTGGAGGTCTTCTTGAAAACAAACGCCATCAGAAACAACAGGATGATCGCAACCAGAGGAATGACCATGCCCGCAATGGCTTGAAGGATGCCGGGCAGCATTGAGCCATTTTCGGTGACGGTGGGGACATCCGCCATAATCGTCAACATCACAATGTCCACTACAATGATCGCCATGACCGAAATCGGCAGGACGCGTTTCCCGTAATAACGATATGGACTGCGGTCAATGAACGGCATTAACGCCAAAATCAAAATAGCCAGCCCTGGAACGAGAACGGTCGCCAGCCATTCGATTTTTCCAAGCACGGGAATCTGTCCGTAGATGGCAAGGAATTTAAACAGGAAGAGAAAATACCATTCGGGGCGGGGAATGTAAGTCGTATCACTTGGGTCAACCCGGGGCTGGGCTTCTACGCCGATAAAGGTCGCCAGCATGATCAGCAGGATAAAGATTCCCAAAGATACGATCACGTCTTTGAAAATACTGTCGGGCCAGAATCGTTCGCCTCGATGGAGGGCGCGCTCATAGCGCTTGTTGATTTTCTGTTTTGTTTCGCTATCCATAGCGTATTCCTTAATCTTCCTTCGATGGGAAGTTAGATTCGCCATGTTTGATGATCAGATACAAATGCACGCCGATCAAACCGGCCAAAGCGGCTGGCAGCATCCAGATATGGGCGGAGAAAAACCGCTGTAACGTGAGCGCGCTCAGGTCCGGACCGCCGCGCAGGGCTTTGAGAATGAAATCGCCGATGAGCGGAACGCTTCCCGCAATCTGTGTGCCGACCGTCGTCGCCCAATAGGATTGCTGATTCCATGGAAGGAGGTATCCGGTAAAGCCCATCCCCAACGTCACAAGGAACAAGCCGATGCCAATCAGCCACGTCAGCTCACGCGGGTATTTGAACGAAGCAGTCACGAATACGCGCAGCATGTGGATGAAAACAACAACCACCATCAGGGTTGCGCCCCAATGATGAATGCCCCGGATCAGCCAGCCAAACGCCACCCCGTTCATGATGTAGTTGATGCTGTCATACGCATGATCGGGCGAAGGCGTGTAATAAACCGTCAAAAAAATTCCGGTTACGCCCTGCATGATGAACAGAAACAAACTGGCGGAGCCCAGGGTGTTCCACCAGTTGCCTTTCGGTTCGGGGCGGTCAAGCAGATTCTTATAAAGATCGTTCAGGCCAAGCCGTTCATCCAGCCATTCATAAACTTTTTTCCACATGGCTAACTTTCCTTATAAAAGATTTCAAGCACACCGTCTTCAGTAACGCGGAAATCTGTAAACTTGTCGAGCGGGCGCGGCGGCGGCCCGCCCAAAACTTTTCCATCAATGCTGAATTTTCCATCGTGGCACGGACAGATAAACGCCTGCGCATCAGCCTTCCAATTGACCGTACAGCCGAGGTGTGTACAGCGGCTGTTGAAAATAACCATGTCGCTTGGATTATCCGACTTGCGAATCACAAACCCGCCATGACTTGTCGAAGTGCGCTCCCATCCATTGACCTGCACGCGCGTAAACGAGAACGCGTACGGCGTGCCAACCTGCATGTCCGCCACTTTACCGATGGGAATCCACGCTTCTTTCGCCCCGGACTTGAAAGCGGGATCGAGCAAATAAGCAATGGCCGGCAACCCGACCACCAGCCCGATCACTCCGCCAACGATGCCGGTCGTGACTTTGATGAAATCGCGGCGGCTAATTTCGTTGGGGCCCGAATGGCTTTCGTCAGACATAGACACCTCCAAGAATCGTGCGGCAGTGCAATTTATAAGAGACCCAAAATGGGAATGGATTCACTCCCAAATGGGTCCCGTCTCTTCGCATTCGCAATGACGCAACAACTCAATTAGAATTTCATAATCCATACAATAAATACTATCTTTCATTTTGGATTATAAAGGTCTATCAGCCCTGCATTAGAGGATGTGTGGAATGAAATAACGAGGACGATTGTCACTTTCTGGCTTTAAATTGCCAAAGGATAATCGCCTCGTTATTTGGCGGCCCGCTTATCGCGCGAGAATGACTCAAAACAAGCGATGCGCTTTGTAGAGCAAGAGGCCTCTTGCTCCATTGCGTCACTTGCTGGCGCACAATAACAAAATATGATTCTCCGTTTTTAACGGGAAAACCGTTTTCAACCACAAAGGCTTGTACCAAGCCAGCCGACGTGACGCGAAGGTCACGAAGGAAAACTGCCATAAAATTCAAGCATTGCCCCACACTTCAGCGCGGCTTTGCCAATCAGGGCAAACCTTCGTGGTCAGGTTCTTTTCAGTTAATCACGGAAGAGCCCAAATATAAAAACGAATACTGCACATACCCAACAAGAGGTAAAATATGTGCTCATGCAAAATTTCTCCAAGGAGGCAAAGATGAGTCTGACAAGGAACGTTAGCCTGGCGACTGCTCTGCGCTACAAAGGGCAGGGCCCGATGCTGACGTTTATCCTGCACCGCATCGGCGGACTGGGAATGGCGATCTTCATCACAATTCACATTCTGGCATCATTCGTGGGAGGACAGATTGGAATCTTCGCCAATTCCATTTATGAGAACTGGGGCTTTCAAATCTTTATTTTCTTTTTTGTATTGTTCCACGCCATCAATGGCCTGCGAATCACCATTCTCGATCTGTTCCCGAAATTGATCGTTTATCAACGTGAAGCCATCTGGGTGGAATGGGCGGTGTTTCTGCCCATTTACGGACTGGCTCTCTACGTAATCATCCGCACAGGATTGGGAGGCTAAAATGGCCACAGCACCAAAATCGAGGACCGTGCCCATCACCCAACGCGGCTTTAATTTCGAAATGATCATGTGGATTTTCACGCGTCTTTCCGCATTGGCCATGTACGCGTTGATTCTCTTTGCGATCATCGGCGCGCTCATCATGGGCGCGCGCACGCAAATGAATCTGGCGGATGTAATGCGCTGGGGCTTCATGCCCAACCTCACCCATGTGCGCAACACGAACGTGCCAGACCTGGCGCCGTGGTCAACCCCATTTTGGAGATTCGTCGCCAGCCTGTTATTGCTCGTTGCGACCGCGCATGGTGTGCATGGACTGGTTGTAATCTGCGATGACTACATCGTAAAACCATTAGGACGGCGAATCGTTCGAAATATCAGCATTGTCTTCATGGCCGCGATGATTATCATCGGTCTTTACGTAATCTGGACTTCTTAGGAGTTTTGCATGGCAAACGTTCACGAATTTGATGTAGTGGTTGTCGGCGCGGGCGGCTCCGGCCTCATGGCCGGCTTGTATGCTTCGCGAAACGCCAAGACCGCCGTCATCAGCAAGTTATATCCAACCCGCTCCCATACCGGCGCGGCGCAGGGCGGAATCAGTGCGGCATTTGGAAACCTTGAAGAAGACAAACCTGAATGGCACACCTACGACACAGTTAAAGGCTCGGATTATCTTGGCGATCAGGACGCCATTGAGTTCATGTGCAACGAAGCCATTGACGCGGTACTCGAACTCGAACACATGGGACTGCCGTTCGACCGCACACCCGAAGGACGAATCCTGCAACGCAACTTTGGCGGTCATACCAACAACGTGACCGGCAAACCCGTCCGACGCGCCTGCCACGCCGCCGATCGAACCGGTCACATGATTCTCCAAACGCTGTACCAGCAATGTCTGAAGAACAACGTCAACTTTTTCGATGAGTATCAGGTCCTGGACTTTCTCATCGTAAACGGCAAAGCCGCCGGCGTTGTCGCTGTTGAACTGGCAACCGGAGAACTTCACACGTTCCACGCCAAAGCGGTCATCTTTGCCACAGGCGGACATGGCCGCGTCTTTGAAGTGACGTCGAACGCGTACGCGTACACCGGCGATGGAGCGGCAATCCTCCTGCGGCGGGGTTTGCCGCTCGAAGATATGGAATTCTTCCAGTTCCATCCAACCGGAATTTATAAATTGGGAATTCTCATTACAGAAGGCGTGCGCGGCGAGGGCGGCGTGTTGATCAACGGCAAGGGCGAACGCTTCATGCCGAAGTACGCGCCGCACGTCAAAGATTTGGCTTCGCGCGATGTGGTGAGCCGCGCCATCTACACCGAAATCCGCGAAGGACGCGGCGTCAACGGACAAAATTATGTTTATCTTGACGCGCGTCCCGAGTCAATCGTCAAATACGCGGCAGAGGACGGGCGCACCAATCCCGACGGCTCGCCATATACCATTACCGCCGAGGAATTGCTAAAGAAACTTCCAGATATTGTGGACTTCAACCGCGTTTACCTCGGCATTGACCCGATGACACAGATGATGCCCATCCAACCGACGGCGCATTACACGATGGGCGGCATTCCCACCAATAAATTCGGCGAAGTGGTGATTGACGACAAAAACACGGTCTTTCCCGGACTTTATGCGGCGGGCGAATGCGCGTGCGTTTCCGTCCACGGGGCAAATCGGCTTGGAACGAATTCGTTGCTCGATCTCGTGGTGTTTGGCAAACATGCAGGCTTGCGCGCCGCGGAATACGCCCGGCAGGCCGACTTCCAGAAGTTGCCGGAGGATCCGACAGAAGAAGCGCGCGCTCAATTTGACGGGCTCCGCAGCGGGTCCGGCAAAGAGAACGTTTTCGACATCAGCCGTGAAATGAAAAAAGTAATGTTCGAGGAAGTCGGCATTTACCGCAATGAGAAGGGCATGAAGTCCGCCATCGAAAAAATCCATGAATGGAAGGAACGCTTCAAACACGTTCGCATCACAGACACGGGCAAAATCTTCAACACCGAATTGCTCAACGCATGGGAGCTGGGCAATATGCTGGAAGTGTCCGAGGTCATTGCCGAGTGCGCGCTGAATCGAAAGGAGTCGCGCGGCGGACATTCGCGCGAAGACTTCCAAAAACGCGATGACGTCAACTGGCTCAAGCACACCTTGGCCTGGAAGAGGAACGGCAAAATCGAGATCGGCTATAAGCCGGTGGTCATCACCAAATATCAGCCGAAGGAGCGCGTTTACTGATCCCCACTCCCCAATTGCCAATTACTAATTACTAATTACCAATTACCAATTACTAATTGCGTACCCGGCGAGGTTCGATTCGTAAAAAAACGCAAACGAGGATAAACAATGCAAGTTACTTTAAAAGTCTTCCGCTACAATCCTGATGTTGACAAGAAATGGCATTACGAGACGTACAATCTCGATGTCGAAGAGACCGAGCGCATTCTCGATCTGCTTGAACTGGTCAAGGGCCATTACGACGGTTCGCTCTCGTTCCGGCGCTCCTGCGCGCACGGCGTGTGCGGCTCGGATGCCATGCGTATCAATGGGCGTAACATGCTGGCCTGTAAAACACTGGTGCGCGATGTCGGCGACAAGATCACGGTCGAACCCTTGCTCGGTTTGAAAGTGATAAAGGACTTGATTGTTGATATGGAGCCGTTCTTCGACAATTACAAAAAGGTCCTGCCGTATTTCATCAACGACAGCCCGCTTCCCGCCGATGGAAAAGAGCGGCTTCAATCTCCCGAACAGCGCGCCCGCTTCGACGACACGACCAAATGTATTTTGTGCGCGGCTTGCACAACCTCCTGCCCGTCATTCTGGGGCAGTGACGATTATCTGGGTCCCGCCGCTTTGGTCGCCGCGCACCGGTTCATCTTCGATAGCCGCGATGAAGCCGCCGCCCAGCGATTGCAAATCGTCAGTGAGACCTCCGGACTGGCGCGCTGTCACACGGTTTACAACTGCACGATGGCCTGCCCGCGCGATATTCAAATCACAAAAGCCATCGGTGAATTGAAGCTGGCAACATTGACAGGAAAACTTGATTAGAACACAAGGAATAGTAACGGGGAGTTCGGGCCGCGTCCTATGGACGCGGCTTTTCTCATCGCCGTTTCCAGTCCAAAGTATAATGAAGCCGCCATAAAAAACAACATTGGACCTCTTGCAAAAGTCAATAAAAGCATTCATGTTCCCGGCGGCAGGAACGTTTATGCAGGAGATCAATTAGTCATTGTCGAAAACAGGAAAATCATTCGCGAAGGGCACGAATTTTCACGAAAAGAAGAAAGAAATCCGCCTCTCTTCGCGAACTTCGCAGACAAAAGCTAATTCCGATAAAGTCCATTGTTCAAAGAGGGTAAATCGTATGGGGAGTGAAAATATATTCAACAATTTTTCTTGCGGGGCAACCTATGGTTTTCTTGCCGCTGTCATTCTCCTTTTTGTAATTCGACAGATAGATCGTGAACAAAACAATAGCAAAAAGATGAGCCGGACCCTGGACAAATTTTCGGAGGCTGAACAATCCTCTCTAACTCCCATGCGCATTGTGAGGAACAGCCTGCTCTCCACGATCGGCTGTGCATTTTGGATCATCGTCTTGATTGCGGCGGTTATCCTGATTATTCAGATCGGCTCCTTCTTTGCCAACTTTTAAACGCAGGCATCTCCTTCCTTGTCCTCCCGATTTCCAAGTGTATAATCGAACCATCGCGCTTACCAACCGAAGGAGGCATGTATGGCTTTCAATCTTGTTCGCTATTCTCAACAAGATCCGCAATGGAAAGACGACAAGATCGGCGGCGGTCCCGATACCATTGGTTACATCGGCTGTGCATTGACCAGCACCGCCATGCTTGTCAGCGGTTGGGGTTATACCGAAACACCCGCCACGCTCAATAAAAAACTGACGGCCATTGGCGGGTTTATTGATGAAGCCATCGTATGGTCCAAGGTCAGCGCAATTTACCCTCAAATCCAAAGCACCGGCTTGACCATCTGCCAGAACAGCGCCGCGCCGCTTTCGCAGATAGACGACTCCCTCGCCTCGGGACAACCGGTCATCGTCGAGGTGGATTATTCGCCCGATGCGGGTTTGCAAACACATTGGGTCCTGGTTTACGCCAAACAGGGCAACGATTATTTGATTCAAGATCCGTGGCCGAATCCGCCGGAAACAAATCCGGTCACGCTGATGTCGCGTTTCAGTCAGGGACAACCGCTTCAACGCGCCATCAAAGCGGTGGCATGGTACGTTTGCACCGCAGCGGGAACGCCGCCTCCTTCCTCGACGCCAGACGGCTCCACCACAACGACGCCCTCTGCTCCTCTGCCTCCCGCCGTTGAAACGGACCTCGTTGTTGTGGTTGCGGCCTCTGCCACAGCCGGCCTCCGTTTGCACACACAACCCTCCGCCGATTCGCCCGCCAACTTTGCGGAAATGCCCGGTACGCAACTCAATGTGATTGAGGAGAAAGACGCCGCGCTGGCGAAGATCGGAGTCAACAATCAATGGATTTATGTGCGCGACCCGAATCTCAATCAGGGATACGTGGCGGCCTGGTACGTGGAAAAAGCGCCGGACGCCGCGCCCGCTGGTGGGTCCACGCCTGAACCGGCGCCGGCTCCCGCTCCTTCGAATCCTCCCGCACCGACCACGCCTCCGCCCGCGTCCGCGCCGCAAAAATTCCAGGTCATTGTTTCGCCTACCTTGGCGCCCGGAGGATTGCGCCTGCGAAAAGTTCCCTCGATGGGCGGCGCGCTGGTTGCGATTGAACAGCCGGGCGCGGCGCTCACCGTAATCGAACCGCCGAGTTCCGCATTGCCGAAGATCGGCGCTGCCGGACAATGGATCGCCGTGCGGGACGACAATGGGTTGAGAGGGTACGTCGCCGCTCAATATGTCGTGTTGAGTCAATGAAACGCACCGCTCGAACAGCGTTGATCTTCTGGGCGGCGGCCACTGCACTGGTCGCGGCCAGCATATGGGTCATCTACCTGAAGTGGGGCATCGCCGGATTCGATCTCTTCATCGAACAATGGCCGCTGACGAATCTGCCAATTGTGCTGGCGTCCACCGCATTGACATGGCTGCTGGCTGGTTTCTTGTTGTACTTATTGGCCAATAGAAAAATCAACGCGTCTAACGCCTTGACCTTCGCCGGATTCTTTCTAACCGCATTTGTCTATTTGAATATTTTGAGCGAGAGATTCCGCTACGGCGATTACATGTATTACATCGAAGCCGCCAGCAACCTGCTCAACCACAAACCATTGCCTGACACTTATCTTTACCTGCCGCTATGGGCCACAATACTGGAGCCGCTTGTTCCGCTGGGAGACGAAACTATTTTATTGATTTTATGGCTGGTCAATATTTTTTCACTTTTCCTTTTTTATTTTTTGCTTCACCGCCTGCTTGAAAAATACGGTTTCTCGATTCGACTCGCCGCCATCGTCACAACGCTTTTTATTCTGGTTAACACACCGCTGTTACGGACTCTGGGCTATGTGCAAGTCAACCTGCTGGTCATCAATTTTATTTTTCTGAGTTTCCTGCTTTATCCAAAGCAACCGTTCCTCTCGGCGTTGTCGCTGGCAGTAGCGGTTCAGATAAAAACATCGCCGGCAGTGATCGTCCTGGCCTTTTTACTTGAAAAGGATTGGCGTTGGCTCGGATGGTTTGCGTTCAGCTTCGCGGTTCTCACTGCGATCCCGGCGGCAGTGAACGGCGTCTCACCCTATTTTGATTACCTAAATAACATCCGCGGGTTGACACAACTGCACGATTCAATCTTTCACGATACTTCCTTTGATTCCTTTTTCCGTTTCATTCTTCCGGCGCTAAAAATAAATAGAAGCTGGATAGAAATCACTGCGGATACAGCCAAAGTCTTGCTGGCCGCGGCAACGTTCTATGTAATGGCCAAATGTGTGCAGATACGAACATTCTTTGCATCCGAGGAACGCGGCGCGAATCTTTTAAACGCCGCTCCACCCTTATTCATTTTGATGACGCTGGCTTCGCCTCTCGTTTGGGAACATCACGGAATCTTCGTGACGCTGTCGTTTCTCCTGATGCTGAAGCAAATCGACTCGCCCTCCGAATGGATGTGGTTTGGATTTGCCGGCTTCCTCGAATTCGTTTTGCCGACGTTCGATTTCTTCCCCTGGTCGTATGGGCGTCTCCTCGCACCGTTGATTATTTTGTGGCTGATGTGGAAGACCCTCAAAAATCAAAAACCGCCGAGACTCTTCACGGCATTCAATCATCAAATAGAAAAAATGCAATTGGAACTTTGATTGGCAATCTAGCTCCTGAGCGGCGCCGCATCCAGTCCGTTCAACGCGTTCACAAACACATCCACCATCTTTTCCAGGTTGATTTCTTCCGAAACAATCCGATACGATTCTTCTCCCATCCTTCTCAACCGCTGAATATCCGATAAAGCCATTTTGATTGCGCTTGCCAGCGAAGCATAATCATCCGGCGGAATCTGCCAGCCGTTCGATGAGCGGACGAGATCGTCCTGCGTGCCATCGCCTTTTGCAACGATGACGGGCAGACCGTAGCTCATCGCCTCCTGCACGGCCAATCCGCCCGTTCCGGGCAGGACAAAGAGGTCGGCTTCCGCGAAATAAGGCTTTAACTCCACCCCATGCCTGGCTCCGATAAACTCTGCGGATGGATAGACTTGCTTCGCCAGCGCTTCCAAATTCTGTCTTTCGGGGCCGTCGCCCACAATCATCAAACGAATATTTTCATTCAATTCCGCACAGGCCCGCAATAAAAAATCAACCCGTTTGCGCGCCTGCAAACGCCCAACGAAGAGAATCGCAGGATATTTAATCCTCAAAGGGCGCGAAGGCAAAGGAAAGAGGGGACGCGGCGCAACCGCATTGGGCGCAACAAAAATTTTTCCGCGCGGGAATCCGAGCGCGGCGTATTGATCCACACCGCGCTGACTGTAGGCGATCAACGCGTCGAATTGGCGAATGAAATGAGCCCAAATCCTCCTCCCCAAATTAGGAGAGGGGCGAAGCGGCGAGGGAGCGCCCAGGCCCCAGCCGATGACCTTGCGCCCGCGCGCATGCATCCATTTCACGGCGGACGGCGCGGCGAGATAACGCGGGTTGGCTTCGACGATCAACACATCGGGATTCCACTTTGAAAGCCAATCAAGCAAACCGCGCTGATAGCAAAGATAAAACGATCCGCCGAAGAGATGAATGTTTTCGGCGGGAGCATAATTTGCAATTTGCAGTTTGCCGCTTGTAATTTCCTCCGTTGGACGCGGCAATCCTGCAAACAAACTCATGCCGCCGTCGCAGGATTGTGCCAGTAAATCGAAAAACGGGGCGCGGTAATTGGGGAGGACGCGTTGTTGCAGTCCGAGTTTTCCGAAGAATCTGCGTTTATCTGCGTTCATCAGCGGTCAATCAACCCAACAAGACTTTCAAATAGCCGTCCATCATTTGATCAAGGCCGAGAGACTTTTCAGCTTGCGCTCGCGCGGTTTTCCGAAAATGCGCCTGAGCCTTCAATATTTCCGCCGCGGCGGCCGCCAGTGCGGGAATATTCGGCGGATCCAATTTCCACGGATCGCCGCCGTACGAAACCACCCGCCCCGAATCGCCAAGCACAAGTTCGTTCAACGCGCCCGTGTCGAAGGCGGCCACCGGCAACCCGCACGCCAGCGCTTCGATGACGGAATTCGGACAGGCGGCGTTGAGGTCGGCGGAAAACAGCAGATGCGCGGAACGATCTATCTCCGGGATTTGTTCGCGCGGAACGGCCCCCGCCCAAAGAATGGGAATCTGTGCTTTCGATTCGACCGCGGCTTTATGCTCGCGGCTGATTTTGCCCACCACCATCAATTCCATCGGAAAATTATATTCCCCGGAAAGAGTCTCGGCCAATCGAACCGCATGATCCAGCCCCATGTCGTAGCCGCCGCCGAGATTGCCTTCAACGATCAGCAAACGGCATCGGTCAGCGGATGGTTCGCCTGAATCGCCGGGACAATACACTTTCAAATCCACGCCGTTGTGGACGACAAAGGCTGGCTTGTCTTGTTTGCCGTACCAATCGTCCCACCAGCGATGCGAAAATTCGCTTTGATACAAAATCCGCGTCGCGATCCGAGAGCGAATCAGCGACAAAATCACATTGCCATACTCGGCCCGGACGAAATGTTTAAGGCCGGTGTTACGTCTGCGATGGATCCAATTGATTCCGTCAAGGCGCTGTACGATCCGCACGCCGCGGCGGCGAGCTTTCCATAACGAGAGCAGATTCTTCGTCCCGGCAATGACCAAAATCGCATCCGCCGATTCGTCAGGGTTATGAGTTACTTCGATGCCGCGGGCTTTCAATCCCGATTCAAATTTGAATCGAAAAGAGGCCATGCCGCCAATTCCGTCAACCGCAGGAACAATGCAAATACGCGTCATTGAAGGAATTATATCCCGCGATCTGTCGGCCTCAGGTTTTATGGTATCCTTGACGCATCTTACCCGGGAGTTGTTCATGTACGTCGCCATCGAAGGAGTGATCGGGGTTGGCAAGACCACGCTGGCCCGCTTGTTACAGCCCATCTTTGAATCTGAAATTTTGCTGGAGATCTTCGAGGAGAATCCTTTTCTATCCGATTTTTACAGTGACCGCGAACGCTATGCGTTTCAGACGCAAATCTTTTTTTTGCTCAGCCGCTATCACCAGCAACGCCGCACCGTCCCGGACCTTTTAGCGGCTGGCAAATCTTTGATCTCGGATTACACATTTGCCAAGGACGCGTTGTTTGCACGCATCAACTTGAAAGGCGACGAACTGGAAATGTATTACAAAGTGCATGAGGCGCTCGGAGAGAAAATCCCGAAACCCGATTTGATCGTTTACCTGCGCGCCGCCACCGACGTGCTTATGCAGCGTATTGCTTTGCGCGATCGTCCGTACGAACGCAATATGGAACGCAGTTATATTGATCTCTTGAATCGTTCGTACGAAGAATTCTTTTCCAAACCTTACGACAGCACGCCGGTTTTGACGATTGATACGAATCTGCTGAACATTGTTCAAAACCCCGAACACATCAAGATGATTGAAAACCGCATCCGCGAGACCTTGAAGATGAATCCATTTCAACCCGGTTTGCCGCTCAACGAGTAGAATGCCATTATGCGCGTCACACGAGAGTCGCTCATCCGCATTGCCAAAGAGACCGCCCAGGAACGGGCCTTCAACGACCGCGATGTGATCGCCGCGTATTTGACCGGTTCGCTCGTCTCGGAGGCCGACCCAATGCTCGGCGGCACAGCCGATATTGATCTCGTGCTGGTTCATAATTCAAAGCCGGCGATCAAGCGCGAGATCGTCAAGCTCACGCCGGATTTTCATCTTGATATTGCCCACCGCGCCAGAACAGATTTCAAATCGCCGCGCCAACTGCGAACAGATCCGATGCTCGGCTATGAAATGTACGACCCCATGCTCTTGTATCAACGTGAAAAATTTTTTGAGTTTGTACAAGCCGGACTGCGCGCCGGCTTCGAGTTTCAGTCGCCGGCGCCGGTTCTGAGCCGCTGTCGAAGACTGCTGGCTGAGGCGCGTAAAGGCTGGATTGATCTTTCGGATGTCAACCCGGATAAAGCCGGCGCAACGCAGGTCCGGCAATTTCTTCGCGCTCTACATTATGCGGCAAATACAATCGCTGAATTGAGCGGCGGTCCATTGACCGAACGCCGGTTCCTGGTGGATTTTCCAGCGCGGGCACAAGCCGCCGAGCGTCCGGAATTCGCCGCGATGCTTTTCAACCTGATAGGCGCCAGCCATGTGGATGCCGAAACGCTTTCCGGCTGGCTGCCTGAATGGAAATCATCCTTCCTCGCTGCGGCAGAAAACCCCAAGGTCGAACAGCGCATCCACGCCGCCAGGCTGAATTATTACGAAAAAGCGATGAACGCCTTGCTCGCTGGGGAGACGCCATTGACAGCGCTCTGGCCGCTTATTCACACTTGGACACTGGCGGTCACTGTTTTGAACGAAAAGCAATCTCAGCCGTGGAATGAGGCATGTCAAAAGCTGGGCCTGCTCGGACGCTCGTTTGAAGAACGGATATCTGGTTTGGATCAATATTTGGACGAAATCGAGGCTCGGCTAGACGAAATTGCAGTGGCAAATGGATTGGAAACATCTACCAGCCTGTGAGATTCCCATATCTGGGTTAGACAAATCCAATTTCGAAACGATTGTTTTGTGGATAACGGGGGCGAAACTGTGGATAAAGCGCCTTACCTGTGGACAATCGTTCCAACTATCCGAAAAACAGGCTGAAAACCTCGCGGAACAAGCCCCCATATATGGGCGGCAATAAGCCGCCCGTCCGATATATGGAATGTTTGGAGCAAAACCGTTTTCGAGTAAAAAATGTCCCGATAGTTATTCACATGCTTTCAATTTGCCTGTCCCGAACAAAATCCAAGATATGGCGTTAAACGAATTGACAACACCCAACCAATGCCGACGATCGGTCATTCTCCACAGTATCCACAGTGTCTACTAAGACTACGAATTCCATATATCAAAACAAACACTGAATTAACTCATCTTACATAGTAGGGCTATCTCGCACCTTCAGGCGGAATGAATGCCGCTCCGCAGGGAAAACTGTGTAACATCAATTAACTGAAAAACCTTTTTAAACACGAAGGCGGCCAAGGAAATTGGGCAGATGATTTTTGGCGGCATGCATTTTTTCCTGGCGGTCTTCGCACACTTCGCGGTGAAGAGGCTATTTTGCAGCAGAGTCAATGCTCAAAAAATCTTCTTTCTTGATTTCCATTTCCAAACCTTATACAATGAAAACAAAACATGGAGCTGTATATGAAACAAGACCGTTTCCTGACCGGGATTTTGATCGGCATAGTGATTTTGATTGCAGCCGCATTGGGCGTCTTTTTTACCCGGCAAAGTGCGCAAACGTATGTTTCGGACAACACGCCGGATGGCGTTGTCCACAATTATGTGCTGGCTTTGCTCAATAAAGATTATTCAAAAGCATACAGTTACCTGGCTGACCTCGATAATAAGCCAACCCTCAACGAATTTCGCCAGGCATTTGCGGTTGGAAAATTGAATCCGTCCAATAGCGGCATCAAAATCGGCGCGGCGGAAATTAACGGCTCCATGGCGACGGTTCAAGTCAGCATGGTTTACACGCCCAGCGATCCTTTTTCTACAGGGTATAGCGATGTCGGCGCCGCACAACTGGTGAAGCAGGGCGGTGTGTGGAAAATTTCGTCCATGCCCACCTATAATTTGTGGGATTACAGTTGGTATCAGGCACTGCCCAAGCCATAGGAGAATGCGATGAAAACCGTCCGCAGGCTTTATTTTTATGCTGTTGCGCTCATTAGCCTTGAGGTTGTACTCTGGGGGCTAATCGCTCTTCTCCGTTCGATTGTGGATCAAACTATCGGCGGCGGTGCGGAAGCGCTGGCTCAGGCGCTTGCGCTGGTTGTGGTCGGCGTGCCGATTTTTCTGATTCATTGGCTGTGGGCGCAACGCCTCTCTGCCCGCGATGAAGAAGAGAAAACCGCCAGGCTGCGCGCTGTTTTTCTTTACGGAGTTTTGATCGGCACGCTCATTCCGCTGATTCAAAATTTACTGGCATTTATCAACCGCACTTTCCTGCAAGCGGTTCATCTCTCTGCTGGGCGCGCCCTGGTGGGCGGCCTGCAAACCTGGCCGGATAATCTGATCGCCATCTTGATGAACGGCATTGTCGCCGTCTATTTTTGGAATATTCTGCGAAACGAATGGAAAACGCTTCCATCCAAAGACAACTTCGCAGATGTTCGGCGGCTGTATCGTTACGTCTGGACGCTTTACAGTTTGTTGATGATGATTTTGGGCGCACAACAGGTTTTAAACTTTCTGTTTTATGTGCCGTCGGATATTTTGGGCGAAGGCGGACGCGAGGCGCTCATCAACGGGATTGCTTTGCTGGCAGTCGGGACGCCGGTATGGTTTTATTCGTGGCGCATCATTCAGGACTCGTTGGCGGACGCGGCGGAAAAAGGGTCGAATCTGCGCCTCGGCTTCCTCTATCTCCTCGCCCTCGGCGGAGTCATCACCGTGCTGACCACTGCGGCAATGGTCGTAAACGTTGTCGTCGCGAAAATCCTTGGCGCCGATATTGCCGCGGCAGACTTCGTCCATCAAATTGGCGGTCCGATTTCCGTTGGCGCGCCGCTTGGAGTTGTATGGGCTTATTATGGACGCTGGCTGAGCCGCCACATTGATTCGATTGGCGATGCCGTTCAGCAAGCGGGAATGAAGCGCGTCTATTTTTATATTTTATCCGCGCTGGGATTGGGCGGCGCATTTATCGGCGTGGCCGCATTGCTCAAGTTCATGATTGATGTATTGACCGGCGGCGCGTTGATTCTGACGGATACATTGCGCGCCAATCTCGCAACTGCCATTTCTTTGATTGTTGCCTGGCTTCCGCTCTGGCTGATGACGTGGCGCCCGATGCAACGTGAGGCGCTTGCAGAAGGCGGCATAGCCGAACATGCGCGGCGTTCAATTGTCAGAAAGGCTTATTTATATTTGGCATTGTTTGCCGGCGTGATCGGCGGCATGGGATCTGCCGTCGCTTTGGTTTTTCAATTGCTGAATGCGCTATTGGGCGGTCAGACCGGCGGCGCATTCTTTTCCACGGTTCTAAACGATCTGCAATTGTTGGTATTGTTCATCGTTTTGTTTATTTATCATGTGTGGGCGCTGCGCCGCGATGGGTTGTTTACCGCCAGCGCATTGGCAAGGAAGCAAAGCGCTTTTAACGTCTTGATTGCGGATTCGGAAAATGGCTTTGGCGAAGCGGTCAAGGCCGCGATTGCAAAGATCGCTCCCAACGTCTCGGTGGCGATTGCCGGCGAAAAACCGAATGCTCAATTCAATGCGGTTGTTTTGAGCGGGAGTTCGGCGATGGATGCTCCAGAGTGGATGCGCTCATTTAGCGGAATCCGCATCATCGTCCCGAATGAAGCGCAGGGAATCATTTGGGCAGGCGGCGTCAACCGAAATGCAATCCAGCAGGCGGCGCAAATCGTCCGCCAATTGGCTGAGGGGCAACCCGTCCGTCAAACAAGCGGCGGCAGTTCGGGCTGGGTTATCGTTAGTTATGTTGCGGCCGCCTTGTTTGGTTTCCAAATCCTGTTTCTTTTGACGGCGTTGGTTGTGTCTGCCTTTGTACGTTAATGATATACTTCGACATCATCCCAATGACGAGGGCTAAATCATGAAAGTGACCGTATTACAAGAGAATCTTGCTCGCGGTCTTGGTATTGTGTCGCGCGCCGTATCGCCGCGCAGTACATTGCCGGTGCTTGCGAACGTGTTGATTGCATCGGATGAAGGACGTTTGCGCCTCTCCGCCACCAATCTTGAATTGGGAATTACATGCTGGGTTCCGGCCCGCATCGAAGAGGAAGGTTCAACGACCGTCCCGGCGCGGACATTTTCTGATTTGGTCAATGCGCTGCCGGGCGATCAGGTGATGCTCTCGCTCGATACCAGGACGCAGACGTTGAATGTGCGCGGGGGAACTTCGACCAACGATATCAAGTGTATTGACGCCCAGGAATTTCCGCCGCTTCCCGTGCCGGATTTGGACGGCGCGGTGCAGATCAATGTGGCGGACTTCCGCGAGATGATTCAACAGGTGGCGTTCGCGGCTTCGACGGATGAGGCGCGTCCGGTTTTGATGGGCGTGCTGGTTCAGGTTGAAAAAGATAAATTAACAATGGCCGCCGCGGACGGATTCAGACTCTCGGTTCGAAAAGCTACTTTGTCCTCTCCCGCGCCCGCTCCGCTGACGGCGATCGTCCCGGCGCGCGCATTGGTTGAGCTGGCGCGTGTTGCCAGCGACGGCGAGGAGCCGATTTACATGGTGGTTCCAAAAGGGCGCGGCCAGGTCCTGTTCCGCGTCAAAGATGTCGAGGTGGTTTCGCAGTTGATTGATGGCACTTTTCCGGATTATCAGCAAATCATCCCGCGCAAATATACCTCGCGCACGCTGGTGTCCACGGCGGCGCTGCTCAAAGCCTGCAAGCAGGCCGAGATTTTTGCGCGCGAAGGATCTAACGTGGCGCGGTTGAATATCAAATCTGCGGCCAGCGATTTACAGCCAAGTGAAGTCGAAATTTCGGCCGCGTCCGAAGAGACCGGTAAGAATGAAACCATTGTCGAAGCGACGGTGGATGGCAGCGGCGTTTTGATTGCATTCAACGTCAAGTTTTTGCGCGAAGTGCTGGAGGTGATCAAGACGCCAAACGTTGCGCTGGAAACGTCTGCACCGAATGCGCCGGGCGTGGTGCGGCCGGTCGGCGACGATCAATTTCTGCATGTGATTATGCCGATGCACTTAGGTTAAAGGCTGGGAAGTTAGAAGGTTTGAGACGACCTGACGGGTCGTCTTTTCTTTTATGCTTTTGGCAATAAGACTTTGAACGTCGAGCCTTTATCTTTCCCCTCGGACTCGGCCCAGATTTTTCCGCCCTGCGCTTCGATCAATCCCTTGGCAATTGCCAGTCCAATGCCGAGGCCGCCGTAGCGGCGCGTAGCGGGAGGCTCTGTTTGATAAAAGCTCTTGAAGATTTTCTTTAACTTCTCAGATGGAATCCCAGCCCCTCTATCCTGTACCCACGCCATGATGCGGTCTCCTTGTTGAGTTGCGCCAATTGTGATTTCGCTTCCCTGCGGCGAGAAGCGAATTGCGTTGTTGAGCAGGTTGACAAATACAATGTTTGTCTTGTTCGGGTCTGCGTTGACCATGATCGGCGAATCGGGAAAAGCAAAAATGATTTTCTGATCTTTTGCCTTTGCAATTTCGCTGACCTCGCTGTAGGCGGCTTTCAACACATCCTGAAGGATGATGTTTTGGGGTTTGATCAACATCAATCCTTCGGTTTCAAGCATGGTCAGGTTTGTCATGTCTTCAAC
Organism: Anaerolineales bacterium; assembly: GCA_042408355.1. GTDB lineage: Bacteria > Chloroflexota > Anaerolineae > Anaerolineales > Villigracilaceae > Fen-1038. The sequence goes on along the minus strand of JBHORD010000027.1, from coordinate 1,681 downwards.
AAGGGAGCGCATTTGAAGCGCGGCGTTTAATACGTGTTGCGCATGTTCCGATGTTTCACCTGTGGAGTCTTTGCGAAGAAACGAAGCGTAGCCGATGATAATGCCAAGCGGCGTCCGCAATTCGTGAGACGCCAGCGCCAGGAAATTACTCTTCAATTGATCTGCTTCTTTAACTTTTTGCAATGCCTGCTGAGTGGTCTTTATCAGGCGCGCGTTATGGATGGCAATTGCCGCGTGGGCGGCGGTCACCATCAAGATCGTCTCATCGTGTATTGTGAATTCGGCGTTGCGTTTATTGACCGCTTCCAACACGCCGATGATGCGGTCCTTGATCAGCATGGGGACGCCGAGAAGTGAACGCACATGAAAACGGATGTGTTCCGAAACGAGCGCATAATGACGGGGATCCTGCTCAACGTTATTTAGGATGATCGAACGGTTCGTACGAAAAATTGTCCCGGCCAGGCTTCCCTCGATCGGCACCGGGACTTCGGCCAGTTTCTTCGGGTCGGAGCCGGTGGCGGCGGCAAAATAGAGATGCGGGCGTTTCTCGTCATACAATAAAATAGACGCGGCTTCGCAGTCGAGCAGGTCGGTGGCAGTGCTGGTAATTTCCCCAAGCAGGGCATCGAGATCGAGTGTCGAGTTGAGGGTGACGCTTAATTCAACGAGGCGTTTGAGCTGTTCATTGCGCTGTTCCAGTTCTTGAACTTTTTTGCTGGGCATGATGACAGTCTAACGGCTCTGTCAACGAAGAACAATCCCATAAAAGACACAGAACAAACGTTCTATCTTTGAATGGAGAAAACGGACTGCTAATTTGCCAGCCCAAAAATTCATAGCGTTCAAACTTCGCTTCTTTTCTGACCTTTGAATTGCTTCCGCTATGGATTGTTAGGCTCCGTCGGCGTTACTTCCGGCGCGGCGGCCGGAAATTTTCCGCGCAGCGCAAAGACCAGCCCAATGCTTGCGATTGCCATCAATCCGATCAGGCTTTCTATCGCCAGTGCATTAACTTTTAACAATCCCAGGTATGCGGCAATTCCATCTACAAGGGTATGCCACAGGACCGCCAATCCATACCAGGCGGGTCTATTTGCCGCAATGCCGTACAAAATCATAACCGACAACGAAACATGCAAACAGACCGCGAAGATTCTTTCGACCACACCAAGTATTGCGATATAAGCAGGAGTAGACCAAAATGCGGCCAGTTGTTGTCTGGCTAAGGCGAGTTGGTCCGCTGGTATGCTTGGCACAGCCGCCAGGTCAACGTTGCGGAGAGCCAGCATTCGGGCGAACGATACTCCAGCAAGAATCCCAAGGAGGATTGCCTCCGTTCCACCATGCCCCAGTCCGACGAAGATTCCTTCCTGCCAGGTCCGCGACTTCTTCAGGATGAACTTGAAAAGAATATAACGAGCCGTCTCTTCAAAAAGCCCAGCCAACAAGCCGAGCACGATAGCATCGGTCATGAAACTCCAGCTCTTGAGCGCCGGAGCCAAGGCGATGGTCAGCGGGATGTGCGGGATTTGCGAAGCGATAAAAGCCAATCCGCCAGCGAGCAACAGCTTCCAGGAGAGGCTGAACTTGTGCGCGAAGTAAATCCACGCGAGGATGGGCAGGAGAATCATGCCCGATGCTATCGTGCTCGGCTTGTTGGCTGGGCTTTTTGAAGAGA
>JBHORD010000026.1:0-19990 GCA_042408355.1 Anaerolineales bacterium | reverse complement strand
GTTGATCGCGGCGCGCTCCGAAATGTACGAAGATTCGTTCAACGAATATTATTTGCCTGAAGCCATCCTGAAATTCCGCCAGGGCTTTGGACGTTTGATTCGCACCGCATCTGACCGCGGCGTGGTCGCGATTCTGGACCGCCGCGTGTTGACAAAACAATACGGGCGCTTGTTCCTGGAATCCCTGCCGCCGTGCACGGCGCGTCAGGGTCCCGCCGCGAATCTTTCGCGTGAAGCCGGGAAGTGGCTGGGGTTGTAAATTATCTTTGCCGATTTTTATGATGCGGGGGCGCCGTGCGGTTTGATTCTGCGCCACAAGCCCGCGGCGTAGATGATCACCGCGGCGGCCTGGAGGGCGCGCCCGCTCATGAAAGCGATCGGAATCCAAAGCTCCAACGCGGCAATCAAGATGCCCGCATTCAACAGAGCGAAAGAAATCCAAAACAATGTTTCGTTTCCGCGCGAACGCGGCAATCCCAAACCAAAGCGCGGAAAAATCCAAAAGGCGACGCCCATCGCCAATTGAACGAGCCAGCCGACCAGCAAGAATTCCATGTGAATGGGAAGGACCGCCATGATCGCAGGGTCGTACGAGATTCCGTCCTGAGCCAGCATCAACGCGCCGAGCGTGAAGCCGGCCAGCAGATAAATCATCGAAGCGCGCACAAACCAGGCAGATAAACGCGGCATCATTTCACCCGCACACGGTTCCAGCTATTGAGGACAAACGTCAGACCGGCAAAAAATTGCATGGCGGCTGAGACGACCAAAGTCCAGCCTGCGAACGGATTGGGGCTGACCGATTGAATCGGTTCGGCAACCGCGCGCAGAATCAAGCCGGCATTGAGCAAGGCATATGTCCACCATCCGAGAGTCTCACTGCCGCGCGGCTTGTCAGCCGAATATTTGGGGAACATCCAAAACACCACGCCGAAGACCAGTTGCGTCAACCAGCCAAAGACCAGAAGATGAATATAGACCGGAAAGAGCCCGCCGAGAGCCGATAGCCTGAAAATGGACGGGGCGGCCAAAAGCAACCCGGCGATCAATGCCAGGGCAAGGTAAATGAAAGATGTTTTGATGAACCAGCGAGTTAGAGTGGGCATGCCGGTTATTCTAACAAATGCCGCGAAAGTTGGGGGCTTCCAAAGGCCGGATTCAAATGAGTATAATCCCTGCTCATGGATGTCCGCACTTACCTTAGACGTATCCATTTTGATGAGCCGGTCCAGCCAGATTACGAAGCTCTGCGCGGACTGCAACGCGCTCACATGCTGAGTGTGCCGTTCGAGAATCTGGACATCGTTCCGCTCCGCCGCCCCATTCAACTTGAAGAAGAATCATTGTGGGACAAGATCGTCATCCGCAAGCGCGGCGGATTTTGTTATGAACTCAACGGCATGTTCGCGTGGCTTCTTAAACAAATCGGTTTCAACGTTGCCTATCTCAACGGCCGCGTCTATCGCGGCGACGGATCGCTTGGCATTGAGTTCGATCATCTCACATTGCTTGTGAACGCGCCGGGACAATCCGAACAATGGCTGACGGATGTCGGCTTCGGCGACTCGTTTTTGGAGCCGCTGAGGTTCGCGTCAAACGGGGACCATGTGGAGGGTCGGCGCGCTTACAGGCTCAAGCAGGCTGACGGCGGTTACGAGATGTGGCAGCAAGATTACGACGGCAAATGGAAGCGTCAATATTTCTTTGATCTCGCGCCGCGTACATTTCCGGATGATTATCTCGCAGGCTGTTCCTATCACCAGAATCCGGAAACTTCGTTCTTTGGACGAGAGAGGCTTATCAGCCTGGCCATCGCGCCGGATCGCCGCGTCACACTTCAAAATGAAACACTGATCGTCACCAGAGATGGTCAACGCGAAGAAAGAACGGTGAGCGAAAAAGAATTTCCAGATATTTTGAAACAATATTTCGATATAGTTTTGTGAAGGGAGCTTTTCAAATCTCCAGCCAAAACGCTTTGCTCACGGCAACCAATTCCGCAGACAGGTGTTTCCAGCATTATGCCAAATCATCTTTCATTCGACCGGAGAAAACATGACTGACAAAGGTTATCGTGTATACGGATATCGCTGGGTGGTGCTGGCGGTGGTCATGTTCATCAACCTTACGCTTCAAATTCTGTGGATTTCCTACGCCCCCATCATCACCGAAGCGGCAAAAATCTATCACGTCACCGATACGCAAATCGCGGCGCTGTCGGTGACTTCCTGGCTGGTTGCTTACCTGGTTTTATCCATTCCCGCTTCGTGGGCAATTGACACATACGGTATTTACGCCACTATCGGCGCGGGCGGAGTATTGATGGCTATCTTCGGGGTCTGGCGCGGCTTTGCCGTCAACTACACACAGGTCTTTTGGATCACCGCCGGAATTGCCGTTGCTCAACCGTTTCTGCTCAACTCATGGACAAAATTTGCGGCGCACTGGTTCCCGCCCGCAGATCGCGCCACCATTGTCGGACTGGTCACGTTGTCTAATCTTCTCGGCATTGCCATTGGCGAGGCCTTGCCTCCGATCCTGTTGGACGGCGGCATGCCCATTCCGACTCAGCAGTTGATCTTTGGCGGGACAGCCGCATTATCATCGGTTCTCTTTCTGCTCCTGGGGCGCGATAAACCGCCGACGCCGCCCTGCCCTCCCGGTCAGGAGGAACGTTCTGTAATGTTCGAGGGATTGAAACATGCGCTCGCCGTCAAAGATTTCTGGCTTTTGATATTTATCGCTTTCGTAGCCCTTGCCATTTTTAATGGCGTCTCATCCCTGATCGAAGATATCATCCTGCCGCGTGGTTTTACATCCACCGATGCAGGTACGTTGGGCGCGTTGGTTATCGTCGGGAGTATTCTCGGTTCAGTGGTCCTATCCTATTTCTCAGATAAACAGCGGAAGCGCCGGCGTTATCTGTTCCTGGGAATTCTGCTTTCCCTCCCCGGTATGCTCGGCATTGCCTACGCCACAAGTTTTTGGCTATTGATGCTTTCAGGATTTTGGCTGGGCTTTTTCCTGGTGGGCATCGCGCCGGTTGGTTTTCAATACGGAGCCGAGATCGTCCATCCAACTCCTGAAGGAACATCCAACGGCCTGATCCAACTGTTTGGTCAAACGTCCATTGGATTCTTTTATGTAATGGTGGCGATGAAAAGCGCCAACGGCTCATTTACTCCGTCGCTTTTGCTCGCCACGGGATTATTGATTGTGTGCCTGCTGGTCATCACGCAGATGAAAGACCCGGTGTTTGTAAACGAATAAACCCCCGAGCGGGCCATACTGCGCTTTCAGCCTTAACACTGTTCCTCTGGAGGGCGCTCGTGAAAAAATTAATCATCCTTTCGCGTTTCGAGGCCGATTACCGGCGGCTTATCGAAGCCGCAAATCTTCCTGATTTAAAAATTGTCTACTCACCGGAGGCGGATTGCGAAATCGTTCTTGGCGAGCCAAAGCAAATCCGTGAGGCGCTGCCGAATTTACGCAATGTACGATGGGTTCAATCCGTTTTTGCAGGCGTGGAGCAGTTGCTTGATCCGTCTTTACGAAGAGATTACATTTTGACCAATGCGCGCGGCGTGTTCGGGGCATGGATGTCAGAATATGTGTTCGGTTATCTGCTTGCGCATGAGCGGCGCATGTTCGAACGGCTCCAATCCCAACAGGAAAATCGCTGGGACACAACCGCCGCCGGAACATTGCGCGGCAAGACGATTGGTCTGCTTGGGGTCGGTTCGATTGGCGCACATCTTGCAGGTACGGCAAAACATTTTCAAATGAACGTGCGCGGCTACACGCGCGAAAGCGAATCGTGTCTGGACGTTGACAAATATTTTCACGGTAATCAACTCCTGGAATTTGCAAACGAATTGGATTATCTGGTCGGCGTTGTGCCAAACACAAATGAGACGCGTCATATAGTGGATTCGGCGCTGTTAAATGCTTTGCCGCCGCGCGCCGTCTTCGTCAACGTGGGACGCGGCAGCGCGGTGGATGAATCCGCGCTGGCGGACGCGCTCAATTCCGGAAAAATCGCGCGCGCCGTTCTGGATGTCTTCGAACAGGAGCCGCTTCCCGCCGATCATTTCTTCTGGCGCACAAAAAATCTGCTGATGACATTTCACACGTCCGCGCCGAGCATCCCCGAAGACATTACTCGATTGTTCATTGAAAACTACAACCGTTATATTCAAGGCAAGCCGTTGCAGTATCAGGTTGATTTTCAACGCGGCTATTGAACGATTTTTACAACGGCAAGAAACTCATAAGCCGGTCAGCACACATCCGGAAGACTTGTTGCTCCATTCGGATTGAAGATAATACTTGCCTGAGCCGATCACCTGATTATATTCACCGTAGGCGGTCTTTCCCAACGGCGTCAGGAAGTTCCAGGCGCACTTATCGCCATTTTCATAACCATAAATGTCATACCAGGCAGTGCCCAACATATCAGTAATCGTCTCGGCGTGTTCGTGGCTGATCAAATTGATCTCGGCGTCAGCGGCGGCATTACCGTTTGGATGCTGGCCGCTGTCACATGCCGCCGGCACCGTCATGGCATAAGGCATATTGGCGTACAACGTATCGCCGGCAGAAGCGATGAAATCGCTATGGTAGGCGCAATAATCCGTAAAGGCGCAATACCCATCAGCGCAGCTGCCGACGCCTTTCGCGGTGAACATAAAGAACTCCGTTCCAGACCGGCTCCAGCCATGGGCGCTGGCAACGCGATTGATCTCAGTTTGAATCTGGCTGTCGGTCAGGCAAATCTTGGTATACGGATCGTAACATCCGCTTGCCGGGTACGCGTGCGTATCCACCGTCGCTCCGCCAAAAGTGGATTTGTAAAGAATGTATCCATTTACGGTATCGTAGTACTGGGTGGTGCTGTAATAAACGTTGCTTGTTTTTCCACTGGCGGCGGCAACATTGGAAAAGAAACCATTGATCAGGCTCTCATATCCGGAAGCGACACTATAACCCGAAGGCACCCAATAGATGGCATACGTCTTATTGGTGTGCATCACAGGCCCGCCGTTGTATAACAAATTGCCGCCATAGGCGCTGAAGCCGGCGCTCGCTTTATTGCGAGCCATAACGATGCCGCGAATCCTTCCCGGAGCCTGGGCGGACTTTCCCGGATCTTGAGGCGGAGTCTTTCCGGCCGCCAGAACGGGCACTGCAGTCACCGATAATACAATAACGAGTATCGCAAACACCGAAGCCAAACGCTTTGACATTCTTCCACATCCTTTCCTGACGAATTAAACGTAACGGAGCGAATTAATAGCACGGTGATTGCAGCGCCGCAATTGAAAACTTAATGATTTATCATCTTGTACTCCTTATCTTTGTTTAATCCCGCTCACGATCGCCGCCCGCCAGGGTTCGCCGCCAGAAACAAAAGAGCCTGAAGGATTTTTCCGCTCCTTCAGGCTCGTCCGTCAGCGAATCTTGAACATCTGCATTAACTTCATCGCAAGATTCAAATCGCCGCCGAGTTTGATTTTGCCCTCCATGAAAGCCTTCATCCCATCCAACTCGCCGGTGAAGATCTTGATATAGTCAGCCGAGTCAGCAGTCAGGGTCATCTTTGGCGAGGGCGCTTCCCCTTGAGCCACCTTGCATTGCCCGTCTTTGATGACGGCATACCAGTCGCCGGGTTCGGCGCCAGTGAATTTGAATTGGATGACGGCGTCCAATCCCACGGCTTTCTCAGGGATGAACGCGCCCGGCATTTTGGACATCAGATCAGAAATTGTGAGAGGCATAATTTCTCCTTTAAACTCATTGAAGGTTCTCAAAGATCGCCGCGGCGCCCATGCCGCCGCCGATGCACATCGTCACCATGCCATATTTGGATTTGCGGCGTCCCATCTCGTACACCAATTGCGTCGTGAGTTTCGCGCCCGTACACCCAAGCGGATGACCCAACGCGATCGCTCCGCCGTTGACATTGACTTTGCTCTCGTCCAATTCGAGCGTACGAATCACCGCCAGCGACTGCGCGGCAAAGGCCTCGTTCAATTCGATCAGGTCAATATCGTTCAACGAAAGCCCCGCGACTTTCAACGCTTTCGGAACGGCGACAACCGGGCCGATGCCCATCAATTCGGGCGGAACGCCGCCGACCGCGAACGAAACGAATCGCGCCAACGGCTTGAGCCCCAGCGACGCGGCTTTCTCTGCCGACATCACCACCACCGCCGCCGCGCCGTCGGACATTTGCGATGAATTTCCAGCGGTCACCACGCCGCCTTCCTTGAAAGCGGGCTTGAGTTTGGCGAGCGCTTCGAGCGATGTATCCGCGCGCGGACCTTCGTCGCGCTTCACCGTGAATTTCTTTTTGACGGGTTTTTCGTCCGCGCCGAGTTCGGTGATTTCAACATCAATCGGCACAAGTTCAGGGTCAAACAAACCGGATTCAACCGCCTTCGAGGCTTTTTGATTGCTCTTCAACGAAAACACATCCTGATCTTCGCGGCTGACGTTATATTTCACAGCGACGTTTTCGGCGGTCAATCCCATGTTGGTAAAATAATGCGGCAAGTCCTGCGCAAAATATGGATTGGGCGAGAACTTATAACCCGTCATCGGCACCATCGTCATGGATTCCGCGCCGCCCGCCACAGCCGTTTCGATTTGTCCGCTTTGGATCGCGTACGCGGCGTGAGCAATGGCTTGCACGCCGGACGAGCAGAAACGATTGATGGTTTCACCCGGAACCGATTCAGGCAAGCCGGCGCGTAAAGCAATCATGCGCGCCATGTTCATGCCCTGTTCGCCTTCGGGAAACGCACAGCCCATGATGACGTCTTCGATCTGCGCGGGCTCGAGATTCGGCGTCCGCTTGAGCAAGGCCTGGATAACGGCGGCCGCCATTTCGTCGGGGCGAACCGTGGCAAGTCCTCCGCGTTTGGCTTTACCAACAGGAGTTCTGGCTGCGGATACTATTACTGCATCTTTCATGTTTTCTCTCCTTGTCAACAGTTGAAAAGTTTGCAGGTTTACAAGTCAACCTTCCAACCTGCCAACCTTCCGACCTGCCAACCTGCCAACATTCTAACCTGTCAACTTAATTTCTCAGCGGCTTTCCCGTTTGCAACAGCGACCACATGCGCGCTTGAGTCTTCTCTTCGCCGCACAACGACAGAAACGCTTCGCGCTCGAGGTCGAGAATGTATTGCTCGCTCACCCATTGCGGACGAGTCAATTCGCCGCCGCACATCACGTAAGCCAGTTTGCCCGCGATGTGATGATCGTACTCGCTGATGTATCTGCCTTCCTTGAACATCCACGCGCCGACGCGCAAAGCGCCGAGCATATCGCGGCCTGCGGCATAAATCATTTCGGGCGCGGGCGGACGATACCCCGAGGCCGCCATGTGCAAAACTTCGCGCTTGGCCTCCGCAAGCAGATGATCGCGATTCATCACGATGCGATCCTGCGGACTCAAAATCGCCATCTGCCGCGCCTCTTCCGCAGACGCGGCAACCTTGGCCTGACCGATCTGCAGGAAGGCACGTTGTAAATGCGGAAGCGCTTCGGCGTTTTCCGTCTTCATCGGCGGGTTGACGATGCGGCGCAGAATCTCTTTCGTGCCGCCGCCCGCCGGGATGACTCCCGCGCCAAGTTCAACAAGTCCGATATACGTCTCAGACGAAGCGACCACGCGCGAGGCGTGCATGGCGATCTCACATCCGCCGCCCAAAGCAAGTCCCATCGGCGCGACCACAATCGGCTTGGGCGAATAACGCATGCGCATGTTCAAACCTTGCAATTTACAAATGGCTTGATCGAGATTGTCCCACATACCTTGCTGCGCGGCGACGACCACCATAAACAAATTGGCGCCCGCGCTGAAATTATCAGCCTGCGTGCTGACAACCAGACCATCGAAATCTTTTTCAAGGCGATCAAAAGCTTCGTTGACGATTGCGAAAATATCGTCATCGAGCGCGTTCATCTTGGTATGAAAATCTACACACGCCACGCCATCGCCGATGTCATACAACGTCGCGCCCGCGTTCTCGCTGATGACTTTCCGGCCTTTGAGCGCAATTACGCCTTCGGGTTTCGCAATGCGGACATATTTTTCCTTATTGACATCATAGACGCCGACCTTGTCGCCGTTCTTGTACTGATAAAACGATTCATTCCCCGACTTGAGCATGGCGTCCACCCATTTGGGCGCGGGATACCCTGCGGCTTTCATCCGTTTAACGGACTCCCTGACGCCGAGCATGTCCCATATCTCGAACGGACCCGCTTCGTGACCAAAGCCCCAGCGGATGGCGTCGTCAATCGGCTTGGGCGTATCCGCGACTTCGGGCAGGAGCGATGCCGAATATTGGAAGGATTGATAGATCAACGCTTTAACAAGTTGTGCGGCTTTATCATCTTCATTCAATAACACTTTCAATCGTTCGCCAAGCTCCGGAATATCTTTGGCTTTCCCAACCGACTCAAAGCGCGGCTTGGTCGGCGGCACATGTTCCAGCGTCTTGAGATCGAGCGGCCAAAATTCCTTCGATCCGTCATCCTTGCGGACTTCCTTGTAAAAACCAATCTTGGTTTTGTTGCCCAGCCATTTGCGTTCGACCAGCGCCGCAATCAGTCTGGTTGACGATTCGTTCTTGAGATATTCCTGCGCGAGTTTGTCGTGCGGAATCATCGGACCCAGATTTTTGCCCACGTGTTCCCACACATCAATGCCCACAAGATCGGCGAGGCGGAATGTGGCGGTCTTCGGACGGCCCATCAACGGTCCCGTGATGGAGTCAACTTCGTCAACGGTGTAGCCGTTTTCGAGAATGTAATTCATGCCAAACGTAGCCGTTCCAAAGAAGACGCGGTTGCCGATGAAGTTCGGCGTGTCCTTGCAAAGCACGATGCCTTTGCCAAGTTTATATTCGCCGAACCAGGACATGAATTTGACCGCCTCTTTGTCCGTGTCTGCAGTTGGAATGATCTCCAGCAACTTCAAATAGCGCGGCGGGTTGAAGAAGTGCGTTCCAAGAAAGTGTTTCTTGAAATCCTTCGAGCGTCCTTCGGCAATGGCGTGGATCGGAATGCCGGATGTGTTTGTGGTGACAATCGAATTCGGCTTGCGGACTTCGTCAATGCGCGCCATCAGCGATTGCTTGATCTTCAAGTCCTCGATGATGGCTTCACAGATCCAGTCCGCTTCGGCAACGGCGCCAAAGTCATCTTCGAGATTGCCGAGTTTAACCAGCGTCTTCAAATCCGAAGACATCAAATTGGCGGGTTTGGCTTTGACGCAACGATCCCAGCCCTCATTAACGATTTTATTGCGCGCTTCTTTATTTCCAAGCGGCGCGTCTTTTGGAACGATGTCCAGCAAAGTCACAGGCACGCCGGCGTTGGCAAGATGTGCCGCAATCGCCGCGCCCATCGTGCCCGAACCGATGACAACCGCTTTATGAATGTGATAGTTCATGTGTGTCTCCTCGTTGGTGATTGGTGATTGGTAATTGGTAACTGGCAAGTGGCAAGTGGTAAGTGGTAATTAGAGATTGAGGAAGGTGAAGTCCTCTTTGGAAAATAACTCGCCAGAGAACTCGTCCGTTATATATTCAGCGGGAGATTCTCGCACAGCAGATTTCTTCGTTGACATTTCGGCTCGAACCGTTTTCAAACCGCTGGCAAACGTATTCAACTGACGGGCTAATGAAGTCAGCATGTCAACATATTTCTGAACTTCATCAGAGTTCATCAAGCTGCGCGCTCGCGTCCGGGTGAGCCAGTACTTTGTCTCGAACAAACTTCCACGTGAGTAATACAAGAATTGAATCTTTTCGCCAAAGTTGTACCGTCCAAACGACTCCGCGATGTTTGCACCGATCGAATCGGCGGATCGAGTAATTTGTTTTCCAACAACATCCTTTGCAAACTCGTCCCATTGAACGACGCGATTCCAAATCGAATCGGCAATTTCTTCGGCCGACTTCAAAACTTGTAAGTCCTCCAGTCCAATAGCCATAGCCTGCCTCCAATCGCCCATCTCCAATTACTAATCTCCAATTACCCATCTCCAATTACCCATCTCCAATTACCAATCTCTACCTCCGATTATCTCAGCTCGCTCCCGCTATACCCAAGTATCTGCCTCGCCACGACCAACCGATTGATTTGTCCCGTGCCTTCGTAAATATCGGTGATCTTCGCGTCGCGGAACCATTTCTCCGCCAGGAATTCGCGGCTGTAGCCGAGCGGGCCCAACAGTTCAACGACCTTCTGCGTGATTTTCGTCGTCACGTCTCCCGCTTTGACTTTGCTCATCGAAGACTCGAGCGCGTTCGGTTTCTTGTTATCCGCCATCCAGACGGCTTTGAGCACCATCAGCCACGCGGACTTGAGCATGACGTCCATGTCAATCACTTCGCGTTCGATATTGGTCAACTTCTGACGCGGCAATCCATAACGGATTTCGATACCGTTCTCTTTGAGCTTTTCCTTAAGGAACTCAAGAGCGGCTCGCGCCACGCCCAAACCGGACGCGGCCACGAGCGGCCTCGTCGCGTCGAAGGTCGCCATCGCGCCCTTGAACCCCGTGGTTGTCTTTTCAACGGTTGGGCTTCCAAGAATGTGATCGAACGGAACGCGGACATCCACCAGCGAAATCGCGGCAGTATCGCTGACACGGATGCCCATTTTATGTTCGAGCTTTGTGACTTTTACGCCGGGCGTTCCCGCCTCCACGACAAAGGCGCGCATCCCGGCGCGTCCCGCGGAGGGGTCAATCGAGGCCCACACAACGATAAACCCCTTGCCGAGTTTTTCGTATGGCGTCAGCGACTTATCGCCGCCGGTGACAAAGATCTTTTCGCCGTTGAGCACCCATTCGTTAGTCTTCTCATCAAGCACTGCGCGCGTGCGGATCGAGGCTGTGTCCGAGCCGGCGCCTGCCTCGGTCATGCACATCGCGGCAAAAGTTGGTTTTTCCCCGGCAAAGCGCGCCAGAAATTTCGCGCGCTGTTCAGGCGTACCTGCGGCCTGCACTGCCGCCGCGCCGAGTCCGCCGCCGGGCGTGACGAGATACATGCCTACATCGCCCCATGCCAGCATTTCAATTTGCGATGCCAGCAGTTGATAACCAATCGGAGGGCGTTTTGGCTGGTTGGAATCTTCCTCTTTTTTTTCTTCCTTCGGCGCCAAACTTCCGCCGCCTGCCGCTTTCATGGCTGTATTCATGAACTCGATGTAATCCCACGGGATTTCATGTTCATGTTCGTCGAAATAGCGCGACTGGGGACGCATCATGTTATCGGCAACCGTCTTCAAGACGGTTTGCATTTGGACAATGGGTTTTGGTGCTTCAAATTCGATTGCCATGTTTTCTCCTTACCAATCACGATTCACATCAAGTAACTGGAATGGTAATCAGATGATTGCCAGTCCCGTGAACAGAGCAAACCCTCTCCCGTTCCGCATCCACATCTCGACGGGGTGCTCGCGGATGTATCCATGCCCGCCCAAAATCTGCACGGCGCGGTCAGTGACCATCATCGCCATGTCCATCGCGCCGACGGATGCGAGATACGCTTCAGCGCATGCATCTCCTTTGCCTGTGTCCAATTTCCACGCGGCTTCCCACGTCAACAAACGAATGGCTTCGATCTCAGTCCGCATTTCAGCCAGCATGAATGCAATGGCCTGCTTCTGGGCGATCTTGACGCCAAACGCTTCGCGCTCTTTGGCATAATCGCGCGAGTATTCGAACGCGGCTTTGGCGACGCCGAGCGCGGCCGCAGACGCGGCCAGCCGCATCGAAGCGAGAATCGGATCGAAGTTGTGGCCTGAGGCGCCGCCCAACCTGTCCGAGGCGGCAACCGTCACATTGTCCAGTTCGACGCGATAGAGCGGAAGCGCGTTCAAGCTCATCAACTTTTCGCGTTCTTCTGAAATTGTCAGACCCGCCGCATTTTTGTGGACGATGAAGCCCTGTGTCTGACCGTTCAGATTGGCGTACACCAAAATGGCGCTGGCGTCTTTTGCGAACGGCACAAAGGCTTTTTCGCCGTTGAGAACATATTTGCCGCCGTCTGCAATTGCAGTTGTCTTGAGCGCGTTGGGATCGAAGTCGAAAGAAGATTCGATCAACGCCGCCGTGTATGGACGCCAATCGCCCTCAATGACTTCGGGGAGATATTGTTTCTTTTGCTCCTCCGTGCCAGACAACAAAATCGGAAGCGCAAAAAGATTGGGCGTGCCGATGGCAAACGCGCCCGCCAGGTCGCCGAACGCCAGCTCCTCCATTGCAAGCACGCCTGTGACGGCGGAGCGTTCGCCAAACCCGCCGTATGATTCCGGAATGGACGCCTGAAGCACACCCAGCTCCCATCCCTTGCCAATGAGTTTCATTGGCAGTTCGCGGCTCTCCTCCGCCTCCCGCGCCGCAGGACGCAGATCAGCCGCCGCATAACGGCTGACCGCCTCTATCAACATCTTTTGTTCTTCCGATGGTTCAAAAGAATACATCCGCTCCTCCTTTATTTATTTTTGGCTAACAAGCCTTCGAAAAACAGGTTTGTATCTTCGTCTGCAATTTGTTCAATGGATTTGGGACCATCCGGGCGATACCAGGTTAACGTCCAGTTCATCACCCCCATCAATGCCCTGACCGCGATGCCTGCGTCCTCGCAGTCAAACACTTTTGACCGCATGCCCTCCTCGATTACATCGCGCCATATTTTTTCGAACTTGTCGCGGTTCGGTACGTGACGGGCATGAGATTTTTTATCCAATGAGCGATGCTCAAACAGAAGCACGGAAGAGAGATCGGAATTTTCCGACAGCGACTTCAAGTACACGCGGATCATCCCGCGAAGCTTTTTATCGGCAGAAGTTTCCTGATTGGCAATTGGAGCAATCCGTTCGGTGAGCATTTCCAGCGCGCGGTCAAGAAGGGCCAGCAGGATTTCCTGTTTGGAAGAAACGTGATGATATAAACTGGCCTTCTGTAAATTCACCGCTTCTGCAATATCAGCCATAGACGCGCCATGAAATCCCTTTTGGCGAAACACCTGCGCGGCGGCATCGAGAATATCGTCTCTGGTCATCTTTTACCTACCGAACGGTCGGTAGACGAAAGATACTACGCTTTGGAACGAATGTCAAGGAAATGGCACTGTTATCCCAGTTGAAAATTGCCCATTCAGCGCGATAATGAACAAAGCGAGATTGATTGCGGTAGACGGCCCTCCGCGAATCGAAACATTTTGCAAGTAATTTTCGTCTATGAATCGCCGTAAGCATACCAAGGAGGCACGCCATGTCACGAAAAAAGATTTTTGAGCTATTCGCATTAGCCCTTGTCGTTTTCACCGCGTTTGCTGGTACAACCCACGCCTACGCCTGGTCGGGATGCGGCTCGACGTACACCGTCCAGTGGGGCGACACGTTAAGCGAAATCGCCGCCAATTGCGGCACAACGATGCAGGTTATCCGCGCCGCCAATCCGGGATTATGGTACTGGGTTTTCGCCGGGCAGACTTTGATCATACCGGGCGGAGGAAACTATCCGACTCCATCGGAAGCGCCGGGCAGGCAATATGTTGTCCAATGGGGAGACACGCTCGCCAAGATCGCGGCGCGATACGGGACCAGCGTAAGCGCCATCATTGCGCTGAATCCCCAGCTTGCCAATCGTCCGAGCTGGATTTACGCGGGCGAGGTCATTACATTGCCGGCTACGCCGATTTATTACACTGTCCAGCGCGGCGACACGCTTCGCATCATTGCCAGCCGCTATGGAACGACCGTTTACAGCCTGCAATTACTCAACCCGCAAATCTGGAATCCAAACCTGATTTACACCGGGCAGGTCATCCGCGTTTGGTAATCGAAGGCCCAACCGCTGAATTGCATGGGGTAGAATCCGCCCCATGCAATTCTCGCGTGCTTTAAGAATCTTATCCCTGCCGCAGATAAAGTCGGCCGCATTTGTGGGCGCGGGGGGAAAAACAAGCTTTATGTTCCATTTGGCGCGTGAGTTGCAGACTGCAACAAACGCGCCGATCCTCGTCACGGCGACAACGCATCTTGGCGCGTGGCAAACGCCGCTTGCAGACCAACATATCACCGCAAATTCCGCTGAGGATGTTATGGGCCATGAATTTCGCGGCGTAGCGCTGATCACCGGCGGCAAAGAGGACGATGATAGAACAACCGGCGTCGCCAATGAAGTCTTATCCAAATTAAAAACCGAAGCAAAGAGACTCAACACGCTTCTGCTCATCGAAGCGGACGGCGCGCGTCAAAAATTGTTGAAAGCGCCAGGCGCACATGAACCAGCCATTCCAGATTTTGTTGAAATGGTCGTCGTCGTGGCAAGCCTGGCCGCGTTAAATAAACCGCTGACAGAAGAACATGTTCACCGCCCGGAAATATTTTCGAAGTTAAGCGGCTTGAAAATCGGCGATTCAATCACAAGCGAAGCGGTGATCGAAGTTTTGACTCATCCAGATGGCGGACTAAAA
The DNA here is from genome assembly GCA_042408355.1 of Anaerolineales bacterium. Classification (GTDB taxonomy): domain Bacteria; phylum Chloroflexota; class Anaerolineae; order Anaerolineales; family Villigracilaceae; genus Fen-1038. The sequence goes on along the minus strand of JBHORD010000026.1, from coordinate 5,483 downwards.
AATATTCCCCCGCGCGCCCGCCGCATCGTTCTCTTCACGCAAGCCGATACTCCGGAATTGCAGGCCATCGGCGGGAAAGCGGCCTCCGCGTTACTTGCACACTTTGACGCGGTTGTGATTGGGACTTTACAGCATTCAAAATTTCAGACCATTGAACGAACCGCAGGCATCCTCCTCGCGGCAGGCCCGTCGACGCGTTTCGGTCGGCCCAAACAATTGCTCGATTGGCGCGGCGAGCCGTTTATTCGAGTTATTGCAAAGACCGCCATCGAATCTGGGCTCTCGCCAATCGTTATTGTAACCGGCGCGAACGCAGATCAAATTGAGCCGGCGATTCAAGATTTGCCCGTGCAGATTATCCGCAACCGCGAATGGCAAAGCGGACAGGCATCTTCGATTCGGACCGGCGTTCAATCGCTGCCAAGCGAAACTGGCGCGGCAATATTTTTGCTTTCGGATCAACCGCAAATCAAACCTGATGTGATTCGCGCTCTCGCCGCGCGTCATTCGGCTGAACTATTCCCGATCGTCGCGCCGCTAGTTTTGAGGGAGCGCCGCGCCAACCCGGTCCTGTTCGACCGCGATACGTTCCCAGATTTGATGGCGCTCGAAGGCGATGTCGGCGGACGGGCAATCTTTTCAAAACATCATGTTGAATATCTGCCGTGGCACGACGACAGTTTGTTGTTCGATGTAGACAGACCCGAAGATTATCCGCACATGAAGGAATTGGAATGATCGCGGTCATTATCCTTGCCGCCGGCGAATCGAAACGAATGGGGCAGCCCAAGATGCTCTTACCGTGGGGCGGTACAACGGTGCTTGGGCACGTTATTGATGTCTTTCAATCGGCCGGAATTAAGAATGCCCTGGTCGTTACGGGCGGGACAAGAAAAGAAGTGGAACTTGTCGCGAAATCGAGGAATGCGGAGGCGGTGTTCAACAAGAATTATGCAAACGGCGAAATGCTGAGTTCCATACAATGCGGATTGCGGGCAGTGAGTCGTCAGACGCAGGCAGCGCTTATCGCATTGGGCGACCAGCCTCAAGTCGAGGAAAGAAGCGTACGGCTTATCCTGGAGGAATTTTCCCGGACAAAATCCGGGCTGATCGTTCCCAGTTATCAAATGCGCCGAGGGCATCCCTGGCTGGTTGCGCGCCAACTCTGGCAAGAAATCCTCGAAATGAAGCCGCCCGATTCCACGCGCGATTTTCTGAACAAGCACGCGCATGAAATTCGTTATATCGAAACAGACACGCCCACCATCCTCCAGGACCTCGATACGCCGGAGGACTACTTGAAATCGCATCCGTAGTGTGGTAATGTGAAATTGAGGCCAGTTCGAAAGGAGCGTGTGCCATGACGGACTGGGATCTGATTCTCGAGTACATTCACAATGCCATGCAGGCAGTGGACGAGGCGCATCAGGCATCCAATGAATTGAAGGATAACGCCAATCACGAAACGTTCAACGGCTTTCGCGAGAAGATGGCAGAACTGGAAGAACACCTGAGGAATTTAAAAATAGTATTGGACAACGAAGAGGCGTACGCCATGGATGAGTTAATGGAGGCGTTGAGCAAAGTCTATTCCGGTCACGGCGCGGACTACCGCCGCACGCCGCGCATGGAAGACGAAACAACCCCGCGCTGAGGCTGTCCTGGCCTGCAACTTCAGATTCGGTTTGTGATAGACTCGGGGAAGTTTGCAAACGAACCGTCGGTAATCAAATAATCAACGAATGTCTCCTGGAGGTATGGAACGCCGGGGGTTGCAGGGAATGAATCGCTTCGTTTATTTTGCCACACGATTGATGAAAATCGGCTTGCATATTCTTTGCCGCGTCGACGCGCCCGATCTGGATAAAATTCCCGCGCGCGGACCGCTGATTCTTTACAGCAATCACACCGGTTCGCTCGAGGTGCCTCTGCTTTACGGCGAAATCTTTCCTCGCCCCATCACAGGCTGGGCGAAAGTGGAAAGCTGGGACAACTGGTTTTTGAATGGCGTCTTCACACTTTGGAACGGCATCCCGCTTCGGCGTGGTGAGGCAGATCTGACCGCCATCAAAAGGGCTTTGGAAGTTTTGAAACAGGGCTACATTTTCGGCATGTCGCCCGAAGGGACGCGCAATAAAACCGGCAAACTCATCCGCGCAAAATCCGGCATAGTGACGCTGGCGTTGTTGGCCAACGCCCCGCTCATTCCAGTAGCCCATTGGGGCGGAGAAAACTTCAGATCCAATTTGAGAAAATTCAAGCGGACGGATTTTCATATCCGTGTTGGCGAACCGTTTCAAATTAAAACAAACGGCATTCGCGTTACAGCCGAGAGGCGGCAAGAGATCGCGGATGAAATGATGTATCGTCTCGCGGCGTTATTACCGGAAGAATACCGCGGGGCATATTCAGAGTTGGGAAAAGCAACAGGGAAATATTTCGCAAACGCGTAGGGGCGACCGGACGGCCGCCTCCGCTACAAATTAAATTTGAAATAATACGCGTTCGTCTCGCGCTTCGTAAAGCCCATTCTTTGATACAGCCGATTCGCGGCCTCGCGTTTTGGATTCGAAGTAAGCGATACGCCGGGCGCGCCTTTTTCGCGCGCATACTCCAAACAACGCCGAACCAGCGCTTCGCCGATTCCCTGTCCGCGCGCGGACGCGTCCACAATGACATCTTCGATGACGGCGCGGATGCCGGTCGGCACGCGATACACCGTCACACACGCCGCGCCGATGATGGAATGATCGTCGGCGCGGGCGATGATTAGCGTGGACGATTCTGATTTAACGAGCGCCGTCAGATCGTCCCGCGAGGGAGGCGGATTGTTGGAGGTCAATTGCGGGACGAGGCGTTGAAAGGCATCCCACAGTTCTTCGGTGGTCTGAGTTGCAATCTCGATTTGCATAATTTTCGTCATTGCGAAGGCGCTTTTCCCGAAGCAATCTCATCATTTATTTACGAGATTGCTTCGCGGCCCGCGATGACATCATGCCTTGACCAACCCAACTTTGACTTCCTCGCCATCGAATTCGTCCTCCGCCAAGGAAGCAGCCTGTGGCGGTTCGCTGAAATTAAGCGCAACCGCCAGCGTTTCCGTTGTGATGTAATCGCGATGCGCTTCGATGGCTGATTTCAAGTTGGGCGATGCAACGACAAACAAATTGATTCGATCCGCCACCTCGAGATTGGCGCTCTTGCGCAAATCCTGCACGCGGCGGACAAATTCGCGCGCCAGACCCTCGCGCACGAGATCGGGCGTGAGTTCGGTGACGAGCGCGGCGACGTACGCGCCTTCTTCCGCCACCGCAAAGCCCTCTTTAGCCTGCGCTTTAACTTCGACTTCGTCGGGCAGAATGTCGTATGAGTCGCCGTTGAGATTCACCCTGAGCGCTCTGCCGCCGAGCAGTTCGCGCGCAACATCTTCCGAGTTCATGGCGAGAATGGCCTGTTGAAGCGCGGGAAATTTGTTGCCGTATTTTTGTCCGAGCTGCCTGGGCAATGGCTTGACGGTGTGCGAGACCGCTTCCGTGGAAGCATCCAACAAACGAACTGTTTTGACGTTCAATTCGTCTTCGATCAAATCTGCAAACGTCTCGACCGCTTTGCGATCTGCCGCGTTGCCAAGCGAGAAGGCAACCTCCTTGAGCGGCTGTCGCACTTTGCGATTCGCTTTTTGGCGCGCTTGATGCCCGAGTGAGACAAGTTTCATGACCAGTTCCATATCGCGGTTGAGCGACTCGTCAATGAGCGCTTCGTCGTATGCGGGCCATTCGGCAAGATGCACCGACTCAGGCGCGAACTTGTCCACCGAACGGACGAGGTTTTGATAAAGCTCGTCGGCGAGGAACGGCATGGCCGGCGCGAGCAATTTTGAAAGCGTGACAAGCGCAGTATACAGCGTGCCGTATGCGGCCTGCTTGTCCGCGTCCGATTCGGATTTCCAGAAGCGGCGGCGCGAACGGCGCAGGTACCACGTCGAAAGTTTTTCGACAAATCCTTCGATCGGGCGCGTCGCGCCGGTCACGTCGTAATTTTCATAAGCGCCGGTCACATCGCGGACGAGCGCATGAAGTTCCGAGATAAGCCAGCGATCCAGGACATTGTCGCTGTAAACGCGCACGGAAGTCAGCTGCGGCTTATCGAGATTGGCATAAGTGACGAAGAACGAGTACACGTTCCACAGCGTCAGCGTGAAGGTGCGAACGACCTCGCCGACCAATTCAGACGAGAAACGGCGCTCATTTCCCGGCGGCGTCGCCGTATACAGATACCAGCGGAAGGCGTCGGCGCCGTTGACTTTGATCACGTCCCACGGGTCAACGATGTTGCCCAGACTCTTCGACATTTTCCTGCCTTCGCCGTCGAGGATCAAACCCAGACACAGAACATTTTTATACGCGACCGAATCCATCAACAGCGTGCTGATGGCGTGCAGAGAATAGAACCAGCCGCGCGTCTGGTCTACGGCTTCGCAGATGTAATCGGCGGGAAACTGCTCTTTGAACTTATCCTGATTCTCGAACGGATAATGCCACTGCGCATACGGCATCGAACCGGAATCGAACCACACGTCAATCAAATCCTTGACGCGGCTCATCGTCCCGCCGCATTCGGGGCATGGATATTGAACTTCGTCCACGTACGGACGATGCAAATCAAGATCGGAAAGATCGCGCCCGACTTTCCCGGACAATTCTTTTACCGAGCCGATGCATTCGCGATGTTTGCATTCGCCGCACTCCCAGACGGGAAGCGGCGTGCCCCAATAGCGTTCGCGGCTCAACGCCCAGTCAATGTTGTTGGCGAGCCAGTTGCCGAAGCGTCCCTCCTTGATATGTGCGGGGACCCAATTGATGGTGTTGTTCAGTTCAACCAATCTATCCTTGAACTGGCTGGTGCGGATGTAATACGAATCGCGCGCGTAATACATCAGCGGCGTATGACAGCGCCAGCAGAACGGATAGGTGTGTGTATATCCTTCGGTGCGGAACAAGAGTCCGCGCGCCCGCAAATCTTCGATGATTTGCGGGTCGGCGTCTTTGATGAAGACGCCGCGCCACGGCTTGACTTCGGGAATAAACGTGCCGTCGGGCAGAACCGTCATCAACACCGGCAGGTCGTGTTCATTCGCCATCTGCATGTCTTCCGCGCCAAAAGCCGGAGCCATGTGGACGAGTCCCGTGCCATCTTCGGTGGTGACGAAATCGCCAAGGACGACGAAATGCGCGGGCTTGTCGGGGGGCACAAAAGTAAACAGCGGATGATACTTCATCCCTTTCAGTTTCTTGCCTTTGAATGTTTCGAGGATTTTGACCGCTTCGCCGCGAAACACTTTTTCGAGCAAAGGCCTGGCAAGAATCAGTTTTTCTTTCGTGCCGTCGTTATCGCGTTCGACGGTAACGTAATCCACCTCGGGATGCGCGGCGACAGCCACGTTGCCGGGAAGCGTCCACGGCGTGGTCGTCCACACCAACAAT
>JBHORD010000023.1:0-33717 GCA_042408355.1 Anaerolineales bacterium | reverse complement strand
GCCGCCGTCAAACTGGTCACCGGATGGATGGCAACTGCCGCCACTGGCATGACGCTAAACGCGCTCTCGCTGAGTGAAGAAACTATCGAGCAAACCTGGTCAGGCGGCCGCACCTTTCGATTATTCATGGTGGGCATGATTGTGGTGCTGACCATTGCGGCCGCGCCGCGCCTCGATGGCACCATTCCCGGCATTGGCCTGCCTGTCGTTGCCGGCGGAATACTGCTGATCGGCAACGGCTTACTGCACCTCGGCACCCGCTCGGAAGTGACGCGCGTGATATATGCTCTTCTGACAATACTGGCCGGATTCGAGATCATCTATGCCGCCGTGGAAAGTTCGATCCTTGTTGCCGCATTGCTGGCGGCTGTCAATCTGGGCGTGGGGCTGGTCGGAGCGTATTTGATCAATACTACATTGTCGCCGGAGGAAGATACCGCGTGAGCGCACCTATTATCTGGATTTTGCTTCCCATCCTGATCGGCAGTTTCACATTATTGTTTTTGCGCGAGCGCACGGTGACGCTCATTGGAGGCGTATCTTCGCTTCTGCTGGCGGGCATCGCCCTCGTCGTCCCGATTGACGAAGCATTGTTGATCGGTCCGATCTCGCTGAAGATTTCATCGTCTGCATCCATCTTTGGGCGGAGTCTCATCCTCTCATCCACCGACGCGCCTCTGCTTGTCATTATCTTTGGCATGTGCGCGTTATGGTTTTTTGGAGCCGAAGCGGCAGGCGTCGCCCTGCGTCTGATTCCATTTGGAATGATTATCACCGGCTTGTTAGTCGCTTCGATCGCCGTGCAGCCTTTTCTGTACGCTGCGTTGTTCATCGAAATGGCTGTGATGGTCGCGATCCCCTTATTCTCGCCTCCAGAACAAAGGCCCGGGCGCGGCGTGATTCATTTCTTCATCTATCAAACGCTCGCCATGCCATTCATCCTTTTTGCGGGCTGGCTGTTGGCGGGCGTGGAGGCCAGCCCCGGCGATTTGACGCTTACGGTTGAGTCCACCATCATGCTCTCATTGGGTTTCCTGTTCCTGCTGGCAGTCTTCCCGCTCTATACATGGATTCCACAGTTGATCGAAGAATCCTCCCCGTATGCCGCCGGATTCATGCTGTGGCTCTTGCCAACCATTGCCGCCATTTTCGGATTAAGTTTTCTTGACCGTTACGCATGGCTACGAACCTCGCCTGATGTGCTGGCGGGTCTGCGCTGGATAGGGTTGCTGATGCTGGTTTTCGGAGGTTTGTGGGCCGCTTTTCAGCGCAGTCTCGGAAGGTTAATGGCTTATACAGTCATCGCGGAAACAGGCTTCATCCTTTTGACTTTAAGCCTGACCGGCGCCGCCAACCTCGATCTTTTCTTCCTGTTCATCATTCCGCGCGGACTCGGTACTGCTGTCTGGGCTTTGGCTTTATCCATTCTCAAAAAGGAGGATGCCTCGCTCTCGTACTCATCCATGCAGGGATTGGTGCGCGCATATCCATTTACATCCATAGCGCTGGCGCTTGCCGCTTTCTCGGCGGCGGGCTTTCCATTACTGGCGGGCTTTCCGCCGCGCCTCGCCTTGTGGCAGGGACTAGCCGGCGAATCAATCGGCGCGGCGGTATGGTTCCTTATCGGCTTGCTGGGATTATTGATTGGAGCGGTCAGGATGCTGGCCGTCCTTGTCATGCAAAAGGAAAACACCGGCTGGACTTCAAAAGAATCCTGGATCCAACGCGGCATGTTGGGCATGGGCGTGCTTGGTTTGTTTTTGCTGGGAATATTTCCACAGATCATGCGTCCGCTTCTTCAGAATTTACCGCTGATGTTCCAGCATTTGGGGCAGTAAAGCGATTTTAACGGACATGCTATAATCTATCCGCCCCCGGAGGACTTCATGGAATTTGAACAGATTACAAAACGTCTGGAATGGCTGGATGATCAACAGCGGAAGAATAAAACGGCCATTACCGATTTGAGTCAGCAATTGACCTCCATCGAGTCGACTGTCAACAATTTGAGCAAACAGATCAAGAGTCTGAGCAAGGAACTCGAAGACATCGGTCCGGTCACAGCGCGCCTGGATCAATTCGAGCAAATGATGGTGAAGGAACGCGCCGACTTTAACAAGCTGATCGAAGCGGCAGAAAAACGCGCCTTGCACCGCGAGCAGGAAGCCGCCAAACTGGCCCGCGCGGAGCTAAACGAGATCAATAAATCCATCACGAAGATCGCCAGCCAATTAAAGTTCGATGAAATCGAAGAGAAATTCAAAGTTCAAGCTCACGACCAACAACGGTTCGCTCTGGCTCTTCAGGATATGCGCGTGAAGGTTGATGAAGCGGTGGAAAAGAGCAATGAGGTCATGCTGGCGCAAAAACCCATCGAAGAAGCGCGGCGGCAGGACGCCAAACGCCTGGCGGACTTGCAGAGCGAATTGGCGGCGGTCCGCAAACGCGCGGAGGAGGCGCGCGACAAAACCGTCCTGTATTCGGATAGCATCCGCAATCTGGAGAATCGCATCAACGAACTGCTTGAAGCGGAAGACGAGCGCAAAGCGGCGCAAACCGCTTTTCTCGAACAACAGACCCTGGCGCTGGTGGAACGCGACCGCGTCTGGAAAGACTGGCAGGCGCAATACGAAGTGTTCAAGAAACAGGCCGAGAACATCGAACTACAGGTCGCCGCCCTCGACGACACCATCCGCGCCGCCAAACGCGCCCAGGACGCTTATACCGAGATCAATCAAAAAATGGAGCGCCGCACGCTCGAAGTCAGCGAAATGCAGAGACTGGCAGAGGAGCGCATCCGGCAGGAATGGGTGGCGTTCAAAGCCGACGAACAAAAGCGCTGGACGAGTCATTCGCTTGCGCAGGAAGAAACGATGCGCGATCTCCGCAAGGATATAGACAAACTCGAACAGCGCATCACACAGCTTGATGATGTCTCGCAAACTATACAGGATCAACTGCATCAGACCACAGACACAACCGAACAACAACTCCAGGAACTCATGAACATCGCCCATGAATGGCTGACGGCTTACGAACGAATTATGGGCCATGCAAAGACAAAGGCGAAGAAGGCCGCGCGATAGAATGTGCCGACGGCGGCATAAGCGAGTGGTAAAACATGCGCGTTATCGGAACTGCCGGTCACGTTGACCATGGCAAATCCACATTGATCGAAGCTCTCACCGGTACACATCCTGACCGTCTGAAGGAAGAACGGGCGCGCGAGATGACCATCGAGCTTGGCTTCGGCTGGCTGACGCTTCCAGACGGCGAAGAAGTCGGCATCGTGGATGTGCCTGGCCATCGTGATTTCATCGAAAACATGCTGGCAGGCGTGGGGAGCATCGACGCGGCGCTCCTGGTCATCGCGGCAGATGAGGGCATCATGCCGCAGACCAAAGAACATCTGGCGATTCTCGATCTGCTTCAAATTCCATCCGGTTTGCTCGTACTGACAAAAATTGATTTGATTCAAGACAGGGATTGGCTTGACCTTGTCGAAGCGGATATCCGCGCCGCGGTCAAAGACACGGTTCTGAGCGACGCGCCCATCGTCCGCGTCTCCGCCCGGACCGGGAGCGGACTCGACCAACTGAAAGCGACTCTCAGCGAAATCCTAAAACGAAAACCGGCGCGCCCCGACCTGGGACGCCCGCGCCTCCCCATTGACCGCGTCTTCACCATGAGCGGATTCGGCACAGTCGTCACCGGAACATTGAGCGATGGTCATCTTGCAATCGGCGACGAGATTCAAATCCTGCCATCCGGCTTGAGCGGGAGAATTCGCGGCCTGCAAACGCACAGAAAAAAAGAAGAGACGGCGGTTCCCGGCTCGCGCACCGCGGTCAACATTTCGGGAATCGCATCCGAACAAATTCGGCGCGGCGAAGTTTTGATTCACCCCGGACAATATCAATCCACGCGCCGTCTCGACGCGCGTTTTCGTTTATTGTCCGATGTTTCGTCTTCTCTCAAACACGCCAGCGAGGTAAAAGTTTTTATCGGGACGACCGAAACAATGGCAAGACTCCGACTGCTCGATACAGAAGAACTTGCGCCCGGCAAAGAAGGCTGGATTCAACTCGAATTGCGCGAGCCGGTGGTCAGCGTGCGCAGCGACCGATATATTTTGCGCCGCCCCTCGCCCGGCGAGACTTTGGGCGGCGGCGTTATCGTTGACGCACAGCCAAAAGATCGTCATAGACGATTCGATGAAAGCGTTTTGAAATCACTCGCCGCGCTGTCTCGAGGCTCACCCGCGGACATTTTGCTCGAAGCCGCGCTGGCGCTCGAGGCCGCGCCGCTCAAAGAAATCGTGGCGCGTTCGCACCTGGAGGCCACACAGGCCGAACAAGCAATACGCGAGTTGTTTGATTCGAATCAACTCGTTGCGCTGGAAGATGGACGATTGAATCCAACCAGCGAGATTTTGGTGATGGCATCGCCGCGCTGGAACGATTTGCAAACAAGGGCGGAAAAATTGATCCGCAATTATCACGAACAATTCCCGTTGCGGCGCGGCATCCCGCGCGAAGAACTCAAGAGCAGACTCAAACTATCGCCGCGCGTTTTCAACGCGATTATTGCAAAACTCGAAAATCGAATATCGTCCTCGGGAAACAGCGTCTTTCTCTCGACGCACGAGATCAAATTCGATAACGGTCAGCAGGCCAAAGTCCAGGCGTTGATGCGGAAGTTCGCACAAAATCCGTATTCACCGCCGGGCGTCAGGGAATGCCAGGCAGAAACGGATGAGGAGATTGTCAACGCGCTGATCGAGTTGGGCGAACTCGTCGCGGTTTCGCCGGACGTGGTCTTCCGAAAACAGGATTATGATTCAATGGTCGCCCAGGTGCGCGCAAGGATTCAGAAGAACGGAAAGATCGCGCTGGCTGAAGTCCGGGACCTGTTCAACACCAGCCGCAAGTACGCGCAGGCTTTGCTCGAACACCTCGACGCCATTGGCGTGACGATGCGCGAAGGCGATCATCGAAAGTTGAGGCAATAATGTGTGGACGATTCACTTTAACCGTTGACCCGGCGGAACTCAAAGAGGCTTTTGAAGATTACACATTGCCGAAAAAATTCGCGCCGCGCTACAACATCGCGCCGTCACAGCCGGTGCTCGCTATTCCCAACGACGGACTCGACAAGGCAGATTTTTTTATATGGGGTTTGATTCCCTCGTGGGCAAAAGACCCGGCGATCGGCAATCGTCTCATCAACGCGCGCGGCGAGACGCTGGCAGAAAAGCCCTCCTTCCGCGGCGGATACAAATACAAACGCTGTCTGATTCCGGCGGATGGTTTTTACGAATGGAAATCCCAGCCCGGGACGAAAACAAAAATCCCGTATTTTATTCATCTCAAAACGGGCAAGCCATTTGCATTCGCAGGGCTTTGGGATGAATGGAATTCGCCGGACGGCTCAGTGGTTCGGACATGCACCATCGTGACGACCGCCGCAAATAAACTGATGGCAACGATTCATGATCGCATGCCTGTGATTTTGAAGGCGGATGATTATGCACAATGGCTCGATCCAACGCCGCAAACGCCGCAAAATCTGAATCCGCTGATCAAGCCTTTCCCTGCCGGGTTGATGGAAGCGTACCCGGTTTCTACGCTGGTGAACAGCCCGGCGAACGACCGCGCTGAATGTATTGAGCCTGCCAATTAAATCGTCGGCTTAACGTCAGGTTAGCGTTTGGCAGGCTTGCTTGACGCTCGATTCCCGGCATGATATTATCTTGCGCCAGAGAACCATGCAGAACAATCTTCCAAACCAACCAAAGACTCGGCAGGGAGAAACATCAGAGTCCAGGGAACTTTCCAGGCAAACAGATCAACCCGGTCGTTTCTCAAGCTGGATGCAAAACCTGCTCCACATGGGGCTGGGCGAGTCCTTGCTGCGCGCCGCAACAAATATATTTTCCTTGATTGCGATTGCGATTGTGGTCTGGCTGGCGCAGATGTATTTTCGTCAGCCTGCCGCGCAAGCCCAGGGAAACAGCCAGGCGTCTCAAGTCCCGACGCCGCTGGCGGCCGCGCCATCCCAGGCATCCACTGACCCGCAGGATTTATCGTCATTCGGCGTCCTGCGTCAAACGGACATTCACACCAACATCCCGACGCGTCCGCGCCAGGGCATTGTGAAGTACACCGTTCAAGCCGGCGACACGATCATTGGGATTGCGCAAAATTTCAACCTGCAGCCCAAGACAATTTTTTCCGCCAATTACGGATTGTTGCAGGATGATCCGCATAATCTTCGGCCGGGCCAACAACTGATCATCCTTCCCGTGGACGGCGTATATCGTCAATGGGTGGCGGGCGAATCCATTGAAATGGTAGCCAAGTATTATCAGGTCACGCCAGCGGACATTATTGACTATCCAGATAACCACCTCGACCCAAATGCAACCAGCGTTCCCGCCGGCACGTGGATCATCATCCCCGGCGGCGTTTATCAGTATCACGCCCTGGGGCAAATCCCATTGGGCATCACGCGCAGCAATCCGGCAAGCCCGCAGGTGGCTGGCCCGGGCGCCTGTCCGCCCACCAATGGCGGCGCAATTGGAACGGGAACTTTTGTGTATCCAACAGACAGACATTATCTTTCTGGATTTGATTATTCCACCAAGACCAATCATCTAGGCATTGACCTGGCGGCCAATTTGGGCGATAACATTTATGCCACCGACGGCGGTGTGGTCGTTTACGCTGGCGCAAACAATTATGGCTACGGCAATATGATCATGATTGATCATGGAACCGGCTTTCAATCCTTGTACGCACATTTGAGTCAAATCTTCGTACAATGCGGACAAAGCGTGACGCAGGGCCAGGTCATTGGCGCGGCCGGCGCGACCGGCAACGCCAGCGGACCGCACCTGCACTTCGAAATCCGCACGATGTCCACTGTCATTGATCCGTGGAGCGTATTGCCGCCGCGATCGCCAGCGCCTTGATAAGACAGCTTGCATAAGACGGTACACTCGGCTATAATCTGCGTCGCAATATTTGCCGGGGCGCATAGCTCAGTTGGTTAGAGCGCATCTATCACACAGATGAGGCCTGGGGTTCGAGTCCCTATGCGCCCACAAAGTCATCACTGGGATGTGATGATTTTTGTTTTAAAACTCACCTTTCGCAAGAGGGCGAGATTTATCTTGTATTTTCAGACGACATGAATGTCGCTCTACAGGGGAATTGCGGAACCTCAGTAAAAGACGGGTTTTTTACCGTTTTTAACGGGAAAACCATTTTCGACCACAAAGTCTTGTACTCTTCCATCAATTACGGAAAAACCAAAAATGCTTCTGATATAATGCCCACACTCATGACCACACGCACCAACGAAACCTGGCTTGCCGATCTGCGTTCTGATGGCGATAGGCGCGAAGCCGCCTTGACTGATCTGCGCGAAATCGTCCAACATGGATTGCCCTACGCGCTGTCCCGCTGGCTTTCGCCCGACGACCCGTTATTCACGCCGCTTGTTGATGAAGTAACGCAGGAAACGCTCTTACGCGTCCTCGACCAGCTTGACACATTCGAGGGCCGCAGTATGTTCACCACGTGGGTGCATAAGATCGCCGTCCGCATCGCGCTGACAGAACTGCGCCGCAAACGCTGGCAGGACTCATCCCTGGACGAATTGGTGGATAACGAAGAATCGCCCGCCCCGCCGCGCCTGATGGCCGACCACGCGCCGGGACCGGAAGCCAAAGCCGAACGCGACGATATGATGGCGCGCGTCCGCCACATTCTGGAGCAGGAATTGACCCCCAAGCAACGCGAGGCCCTCACCCTGCTCGGAATTCAGGGCATTCCGCTCGAAGAGGCCGCGCGAAGGATGAAAACAAACCGCAATGCCCTCTACAAACTTTTGCATGATGCACGCTTGAGACTCAAGCGCCGTCTCATTGCCGAAGGATTAACGCCGCAGGAAGTCCTGGCGGCGTTCGAACAAAAATAACAGAAGCAAGGTAACAAACGACATGTAAGATTGGCGTCCGGCTGAACGTCAAAGGCGAAGGTTCGAATGAATATAAAAGGTCTCTTCCAGTGGGCGCGCAGCGGCTTTCGTAAAAACGAAAGCCTGAGCGATGACGTTGTGCAAGGTTTCATCCGTGAACTTGAAAAAGTGCGCGCGGAGGATTACACATGCAACGAAGTATTCAAGCAGTTGGACGAATATGTCGAAAAAGAAGTGCGGGACGGCGATGCGGCTCGTATCATGCCGCTTCTGCGCGAACATCTCGACATTTGTTCCCATTGCTGTGACGAGTACGAAGCGCTTTTGGACGTGCTGAAAAAAACTGCAATGGAGAAGCAATAACTTGCCTTACGCAGAACGTCAGGCAATAACAAAACAACGAACCTTGAAAAGTTCGTTGTTTTGATTTTGGGCAGCAAAGCGGATTTTGAATTAATAGACTCTATCGGTAATAAGCCAAAAACCGACTCTGGAGGACGCGGCTCAACGCGGAAAACGCAATTTTTTCTTTTGTATTAGCGTACGTCAGCGTTTTCTAATGCTCCGCATCGAATATCTTCTCGCCGGCGCGAATGGGAACTTTGAGGCGGTTCTCAGGCGGCGTCAGCGGACAAGACCAGTGATCGTTATACGCGCAATAAGGGTTATACGCCATGTTGAAATCAACCAGGAAACGACCGCCGGGCAATTCTTCTGGTTCGAGATAGCGACCCGCCGGATAGGTTTCTTTGCCCGCCAGCGAATCAACGAACGGCAAAAAGAATCCGTTCGGGCCTTCGTAGATCGTCAATTCGGCCTCCTGTCCTTCGACCGAAAATCGAATCCGGCTGTGGCGATAATAAATTTGCACATCGCCGGTTGAAGTCTGCATTTCGATGCGTTCTTTTTTCGGAAACGGTTCCGCTTTCAGTTCGAGCCGCAGGCTGGGATTTTCGGGGAAATAATTCAGTCCGCGAAAGTCCCGCTTTTGCTGAGGCGTCAGCGGACTTTGCGGATCGTGTCCAAAGAAATCGTCTTTTGCGGCGCGAAATTCTTCCAGTTCCGTCATCGTTCCTCCATTGGGATCAAAACACATGACATCCGCAAAACCCAAATCCTTACGTCGCCGCGAAGCACGCCGGGGCCGCAAAGGCTTTCGGTTTCTGCCCTTCGTGAACTTTGCGGTCAACGGTTTTACCCGCCTTGCTTTATGCTCTGCCCTTGTCATTTCCTTCGTCTTGTGCTATTTTTGATTGCAAGGTAAACGATGTCCACCGCTCAAAAAACCGTCATGATCATCGAAGACGAACCGGATGCCGCCGAATTGTTTGCAGAGATGATGCGCGTCAACGGCTTCCGCGTACTCAAGAGTTATTCCAGCACGCCCGCCATGAATTTGATCGCACAGGAAAAACCGGATGTGATCATCCTCGACATCATGATGCCCGATATTTCCGGCATCGAGGTCCTGCGCTATATCCGGCGCGAACCGGCGCTGGCATCCATTCCGGTGATCGTTGTCTCAGCCAAAAGCATGCCATCCGACGTTCGCACCGGCTTGGAGGCGGGCGCGTCGGCGTACCTCACCAAGCCGGTCGGTTACATTGATCTGAAAAACGCAGTGGACAGCGTAATGCAGGGTACATAAACAGGATGAGTCTGTTGCGGGCATTTCTTGCGTCTGAGCTTCCCGTTTCGATCCAGGATGCGATTCAAAAGTCAACCTCCAATTTGCGGCAAACGCTTGGAGACGATTTGGTGCGCTGGGTCCCCGCGCATAACATTCATCTGACGCTCAAATTTCTAGGCGACGTTTCTCCCTCCAGTCTGGATTTGATCAAACAAATGTTGATAACGGAAGCCGCGCAATATCAATCTTTCGACATTCAAGTCGAAGGCATCGGCTCGTACCCGAACGCGAAACAGCCGCGCGTGATCTGGGTTGGACTCAACGCTCCGGCCACGCTCGCCTCACTGCAGCGTTCGATCGAGAGCGCGGCCGCCCGTCTCGGCTACGAATCAGAAGAACGCAGTTTCTCCCCGCATCTGACGATTGGACGCGTCCGTCAAAACGCTTCGTCCGCCGATATTCAAAAAATCCGCGCCGCGCTCGAAGCCGCCAAAGTTGGAAATCTGGGTACGGCTCACATCAATGCCGTCCATTTATTCAAAAGCGATTTACAGCCGACCGGCTCGGTTTACACAAAACTTTTTTCCGCTCCGCTGATTAACCATCCATGAGAGGTGATTTCTGAACGCGCTGGAACTTGCTCATACCATCGTCAATTCCCTGGAAGACAAAAAAGGCGAGGACATCCTTTTACTCGATATCAAAGAGATTGCATCGTTTACCGATTATTTTGTCTTATGCACCGGCACCAGCGACCGCATGTTGGAGGCGCTGGCCGACGCCACACTTGAATCCGTCCGCACGAAGCATCGCAAGAAGGGAAGCAAACAGGGCGAAGCGCGCGAAGGCTGGATTGTCGTGGATTACGGCGATGTGGTTGTGCATCTCTTCTCTCCCGACCAGCGCGATCATTATGACCTCGAAGAATTGTGGCAGGATGGAAAGGTATTGTTGAGGGTGCAGTGACCCGCATATACATGCAATGCCCTTATTGACCCCAATGACTGGCAGGCATTACAGGTACAACAAATATGGAATAAAGCAATTCCATGAAACAAATTACGCATTACGGTTTAATCAACATCCCGCAGACATTCAATCTGCGGGACGTTTTATTACTCACCACTTTCTGTCCACTAACTCACTTCTCGAAAATCCATTTATCAACTTCGCGCTTCCAATCAACCAATTCTTCCTTCTTGAACCATAGCTCAACTTCTTTTTCCGCATTGGCCGGTTCATCGGAGGCGTGAGTCAGATTGCGCCCCACTTCGAGGGCAAAATCGTGTCGGAGCGTGCCCGGCGCGGCCTCGGTCGGACGCGTGGCGCCCATCGTTTGCCGCACCGCGGCGATTGCGTTCGGCCCTTCCCACACCATCGCCATTACCGGTGCGGACGTGATGTACGAAATCAAACCATCATAAAACGGCTTGCCTTTATGGATGGCGTAATGCGTCTCCGCCAATTGTCTGCTGACGTTCATGAATTTCGCCGCGATCAATCGAAGTCCGCGGCGCTCGAGGCGGGCAATCACCTCACCGATCAGACCGCGCTGCACACCATCCGGTTTGACAAGTACGAGCGTTCGTTCCACAAATTCCTCCAGAAAATGAAATTAAACAGCAGGAGCGGATGACCATCCGCTCCTACGCGTTATCGGAGCAACTCTTCTGCTTTTGTATACGCGTCCAACGCTTCCTGCAGGCGATTGGCGCGCATATACGCGTCGCCCAACGCCTGCCAGATCGGCACCTCCACCGGATAGCGATAGAGCGCATCGCGCAGATCGCGGATGATTTCCTCGAGCGATTTGGCCTTGCGAATCAACCGGTTATATATCTCGAGCGAAGCCGCGATATTACCGCGCCCCAATTCAGCCTGAGCAGCAGCGAGAGACGATTCGCCCGCTTTCGCCCCTGCGGCCGATTTTGAACGGACAATTTTTCCGGGCGCTTTCTTCTCCGCTTTTGGCTTCGGCTCAATCACCGGTTTGGACGCTTCAACTGCAGATTCTGTTTCGGGAGCGAAAGACTGCGCCGCCGACTCGATTTCAATCCTATGCCAATCCGTTGGATGCGTCGGCTCGGGAGGCAGTTTGGTTTCCTCCTGCACCCACTTTGGAACTTCCTCTTCAGGCGTGGTCAACGCTGGCTGTTCTTCTTTATCGAGACCAGCCAGCCAGTCCGGCAAATTCGCGGCAGATGTTGAATCGAACGAAAAATCCTGCGAAGCGTCGAACGTTGGCTCGGGGGGTTCTTTAGATGACTCGCGCAGCCATTCGGGAATATCTTCACTGTGGGCCGCTTCAGGTGTTTCAGCGGGCGCGTTTTCGAGTCCGCTCAACCAATCGGGTATGGATTCGGAACCGGCAATGGGTTGCTCTTCTTTTGGCGTTTCTTCAGCGGCAAAATGATCTTCACCTGCAAGACTGGTGCGCCAATCGGACAGGTTCTCTTCGGCTGGTTGCGGCGCTTCCGCTTCACTCGCTTCCAAATTCTTTAACCACATACCGGTTTCATCAGCCAGAGCGGATTCTGCCGGAACAGATTCTGTCGGAACGGACTCCGATGGCTGCTGCGCAGACACGGGTTGTTCGCCGATTTGTTTGGCTTTATCAACCCATTCAGGCGCGATATCCGTGCGCGCCTTTGGATCGGTGACCAATTCTTCGGGTTTGGCCCCATGTTTCATGGCCAGACTTTCAAGCCACGCCATGGCGTCATCCTGCTCCTGTGCGCTGGCGCCCAAATTCCCAAGCGACGGAGGCGGCGCCACAGGCGTTGACTCAACTGGACTCGCGGGCGGCTGAACATTCATCGGCTCAGACGACGCCGGCGCCGGTTTTTCCTGATCAAGATTCTTCAACCAATCAGGAATCGCCTCCGAAGAGGCCGGTTCTTCGCCAGACTGCCCGCTCCCAAGACCGCTCAACCAATCCGGTTCATTTCGCGGCTCAGGTGCAGCAACAGGAGCCGCAGATACCGGAGCCGAGGGCGCTTGTTCTTCCAAACTTTTCAACCAATCAGGTATATCGGATGCTGGAGCGACCGATTGATTGGGTTCGGAAGCGGATTCTTTTTCTTCGGAAGGCGCCAATGCCTTGACCCAATCAGGCAAATCTGCCTGAACAGCCTCGGGTTCAGCTTCGCTGACAGGTTCTTCCTTTGACTCAACGGATAATCCCCTCCAGCCAGCCTGGCGCATAAAGTCCGGGATCTGTTCGTTATTTTGTGGAGCCTGCTCCGGCGCAGGAGGAGTCGATGCGGGCGCAGCGCCAAGCCAATCGGGTGGACCCGCTTTGGACTCGGATGCAACTGTGCCGTTTGCCAACCCAATGCCAAGCGAGGTTCCCCACTCGGCGCCCATCTCCACCGCCTGACCAACATAGTCGAGCCGCTCCAGGCTGACGGCTGCGTCCGGAACTTCATCCGTATGGAAAATGGAATCTTGAACGAATACCGCGTACGGATCGAGTTCATTGACACGATGGCGGTAAACCTGCGTCGATTCTCCCGCTGTGGAAGCGCGCAGAACCTCAACCATGATTCGATTGGCATCGAGACAATATGGAAGATTCTTCAAAAGCTGATTGCAAATATCGGTGGCCTCAACCTTTTGATTGTTGCGAAAATAAGCCTTGGCCAACAATACCTGCATATCGACGCGTTTGGGATCGTTACCAAGCACCGCCTGGATTTCAGAAATAGCCTGAAGGTAAAGCTCGCCCTGAACATACATGTGCGCCAGCGCGCCGCGCGTCAATCGAATCTTCGGCGGCTGAACGCCATCGCGCCGCCCAAACAAACGCTGTAATTCGCCTTGAATGGCGGCGTTCGACGGCTGGACTTCAAAAGCGCGCTCCATGTGCCAGATGGCCTCATCGAGTTTTCCCTGCTCATCCGCGATAATGCTCATGCCAACATGGGAGACAAAATCGTCCGGCACAGACATCAGCACGCGTTGAAAAATATCAACCGCCTCATCATAACGTTTGGCTTCAAGATACGCCTTGCCAATCAGACGATAGGTTTCAAGATATTTGGGAAATGTCTGCAGGATGTGGCGGCAATGCGCAATGGCCTCCTCGAGCTGCCCCCGCTCGATCATGTTTTCAATTTCACGGTTATAAATCCGAAGGGAAACTTTGGCCATACGCTCTCCGCTTCCAAGTATGCCCTAATCTTAAAAAATCCGCAAGTCTGCACAACATTTCAATCATAGAACAAAGGCAGCGGCGGCACAGGCTCATCGCTGAAAATATGCGCGGCTAAAACGCGTTCACGCGCTTCGGATTGTTTTTTTTCGTCATTCGCGTGGATGGTAAACAGCGGCTCGCCTTTTTCGACTTTATCTCCGACCTTGTGATGGATGATAAAGCCGACGGCATGATCCACCGGATCAGATTTTTTGGCGCGGCCCGCGCCCAACGCCACCGAGGCCTCGCCCACGCTTCGCGCGTCGACTTGAGCCAGCCAGCCGCTCCGAGGCGCCTTTACCGCCTCGACGAATTTTGCGCGCGGCAATTTACCAGGATCATCCACATAAGAGACGTCGCCGCCCTGCGCCTGAACAAGCACGCGGAATTTTTCGAACGCGCTTCCATCGGCGATGACTTTTTCCGCGAGCCGGCGGCCTTCGCCCAAATCTTTTGCGCGCTTGCCGACCACCAGCATGTGGGCGCTGACGTGCAAACAATGCTCGCGGAAATCCGCCGGACCGCCGCCCTGGAGGGCATCAATCGCCTCTTTCACTTCCAGCGCATTGCCGACCGCGTTTCCAAGCGGCTGATTCATATCTGAGAGCAGACAAATCGTCTTGCGCCCGGCCAGATCGCCAATTTGCGTCATCAAAGCCGCAAGTTCACGCGCTTTATCCAGCGTTTCCATGAATGCGCCTTTGCCGACTTTGACATCCAACACAATGGCATTCGCGCCGGCCGCGATTTTTTTGCTCATAATCGAGGAAGCAATCAGCGGAATGGACGGCACGGTCCCGGTCACATCGCGCAGCGCATACAGCTTTCCATCTGCAGGCGCGAGGTCCATGGATTGACCCGTCAGCACAATTCCTTTTTCTTTAAGCTGTTTCTTGAATTCATCCGTGTTCAAATCCACACGGTAGCCGGGGATGGATTCCATTTTATCGAGCGTGCCGCCGCTGAAGCCGAGGCCGCGTCCCGACATTTTGCCGACCGGTAATCCGCACGCCGCGACCGTTGGCAGAACTGTAAGTGTGGTCTTGTCGCCAACGCCGCCGGAGGAATGTTTATCAACAGCAATGTCCACCACGCCGCTCAAATCGAGGGTGCGGCCAGATAGAACCATCGCCAGCGTGAGGTCCGTTGTCTCCTGCGGCGTCATTCCATTGAGCAACACAGCCATTGCCCAGGCTGAGACCTGATAATCGGGAATATCTCCTTTTACAAAGCCCTGTACAAAGAAGTTGATTTCTTCCTGCGTCAATTCCCCTTTATCGCGTTTTTTGATGATGATGTCTACGGCGCGCATTTCATTCTCCTTGCGCCATCATTTTATCGCAAAAAGACGGCGAACCGCAGAAAAAAAAAGACCGCGACAGAATGCTTTGCGGTCTACGGTCTGCTGTCCACGATTAACTTTTCACCAGCTTATATCCGCCTTTTGAATCCTGCACCGTCCAGCCCAGCGCGGCGATCTGCTCGCGCAAACGATCCGACTCAGCCCAATTCTTATTGGCTCGGGCTTGTTGACGCCGTTCCGCCAGCTCAATTACGCGTTGAGATGGTTTATCGTCTTCCGCGGGCGGCGCCTCAACAACCATTTTCCAGACCTCGGGCGGAATACCTTTATCAAGCGGTTCCGGGATCGTCGGCGTGCCCAATTCACTCAATGGAAATTTTGTGCCTGCGGGGTGAATCATCGGGTCACATTCACGGACGATGGAAACGGTGCTTACGCCAGCGATTTCACATTCGCCCGCGGCAAAATCCAAGATGATGCCGGTATGCTCATCGAGTCCGAGCGTGGTGTTCTCGCCAGGGATGGACTTGCACCAGATCTCGAACCGTTCCATGCCGATAAAACAACGGCTCGTATCGAGATCAAGGCCGCCGTCGGCGTTGTTCCAATGCGGGACAAACGAGAGTCTCATTCCGTAATCCGCAAATAAATCCAGGCCTTGTTCGGTGTAAACATCCTGCCCCACTTTATAAATTTCATAAACCGGCAAAGCCCACGCGCCGATTGAAATCGTCGCGGCAGACGCAAAAGCCAGCGTCGCGCCGAGGCGGTGCCGGGCGCGGATGATGTCCCAGGCCAGCGAGCCGCGCAATTGACGCGTCGCGTAGGTCGGGCTGCCCGGCCCCATAAAAATCAAATTGGCATAGAGGAGCGGCCTGAGAATTTCAGGATCATCCGGGCTAAACGGCGTGCCGCGTTTGCGCGCGGGAATCACATCAATCGTCGGATTGTAGTTTTGCAGGCGTGTCTTCAAAAAATCCGCCACACGTCCCGCCACCTGATGCGAATTCAACTCAAAGCCGGCAGGCGTCTCAAGGATCGCGATGCGCAAAGGCTGAGGCAGCGCCCGCGCCAGCGCTTCAAAGATGCGGCCGCCCGCGAGCGAAGTTTCACCTGAACCGAGAAAGGCAATTTGTCCCAATGACATGTTACTTGGATGCCGCGTTCAATTGATCTATTACGTCCAGCAAAATTTTATTTTCGGGAATATCGGACATGGAGGCGCCATAGTGAGCGTAGCGGATGAGTCCATGCGCGTCCACCACACAGACCAGCGGCATGCGCCCCAATTTGAATATATTCACTTGCTGTTTATAACGAAGCGCCACGGCATGATCGGCATCGGCCAGGCCGGGAAACTGAAATTGATTGGCTCCCCAATAGACTCGAAAGGCTTTTGGGCCGTCTGGTCCAACCGCAAGGATTTCAGCGCCGCGCTCTTTAAATTTTTCATAATCCTGTTTGAAGCGCGCCAACTGCGCGCGGCAATAAGGTCACATGAATCCGCGCAGGAAAGCCAGGACCACCGGCTTGCCGCGATAATCGGAAAGCCGAACGATGCGTCCATGCGTATCGGTCAACGCAAATTCAGGCGCAGGTTCGCCCGGATGAAGAAGCTCTGTCATTTCGAAAAAGTTCCCAAAAATTTAACGGTGCCATCCACGATCTGCTGCTGTTGATCGGCGCGGGAAATGGCCGCGGCGTTATCGCCGGGCTGTGCGCCATAATCGCCAAACTGTCCGTGATTCCCGCCTTGAATGACAAGATATTGCGCGTCGGCGGGCAGCAAGGATCTGGTCTGATCGAACTTCGCCGCGCCCGCCATATCATTGGTGCCGTAAATCGTCAGCGCTTTGATGGATGAATTTTTCAAGGCGTCATCCGCAGGATAAGAAGCCCAAAAGAGGATGCCTTCAATTTTGTCCAAATGTTTTTCGGCATACAGCGCCGCCGCCACGCCGCCCAAAGAATGTCCGCCGATCACCCAATGTTGAACATCGGGATACGCGCCAAAAACTTTATCTGCGGCATTAACGTCAAAAAAAGCCAGGTTCAAACGAACGGGGACAACCACAACCAGATATCCCTGCGCGGCAATTTGATGAAGCGGCACGGAATACGAACGGGCATCCACATGCCCGCCCGGATAAAAGATAAACCCCGTGGTCGGTTTTTGATTGACGGGCGCAAAGACAATGAGATCGCCTTGTGTGACGTTGACCTGACCATCCGACTTCAACGCCGCCAACGCTTCAGGCGCGGGACCCTGGGGCGTCTCCGCCCAAACGACGAATCCAGCCGCCCCGATAACGGCGGCCGCCAAAAGTCCGAGAAGGATGCGTTTCAAAATTTTCACGATGTCTCCAACAATGATTTAGCCTTCTTCCAAATTTGATCGAACATGGCCGTCGTCAACTTTCCGGTGGATGTATTCTGCTGGCTGGGATGATACGAACAGAGAAGCCAGGGCCCGCCATCCAGTTTGAAGAACGCGCCATGCCCAAATTTGAAATTGGAATTGCGCGCCGAATATATGCGCCGCACTCTCTCAAAAGCTATCCGACCTAAAACCACGATCACTTTGGGTTTCAAAAGCTCGATCTCGCGTTCAAGGAACGGCTGGCAATTGTTCAATTCTTCGGGCGTGGGTTTGTTATCAGGCGGCGCGCAGCGCACGGAGGCGGTAATGTACATATCGCGCAATTCCAGGCCATCATCGCGGCGGGTGGATTGGGGTTGATTGGCGAATCCGGCGCGATACAAAGCCGGATACAAAAAATTGCCGGACGCGTCGCCGGTGAATTGCCGCCCGGTGCGGTTCGATCCGTGCGCGCCGGGCGCAAGACCAACAACCAACACGCGCGCCTTTGGATCGCCGAAGCCGGGAACGGGCCTGCCCCAATATTCCCAATCCTGATATGCCTTGCGTTTCGTCCGCGCCACTTCTTCGCGCCACGCCACCAGCCGCGGGCATTTATGACAGGCAATGATCTGTTTGTTCAATTGATCAAAATCAGTTGGCATGTTTCAATGTTAACATGTTTGAGAGCCGGCATGTTCGCAGGTTTACAAGTTGGAATGTCAAGAAGCGTTCAATCTTTCAGTCATTACGCCGCCCTACTTGAATTTTGTCCGATTTTCATTACACTAACCATAACAAAGGAGGACGCATGAAGCCATTCCGCAAGAATCTCGCCATCGCCATAGACGGCGGCGGCATCAAAGGCGTGATGGTCACCAGGGCATTGTCCATGGTGGAGGAATCGCTGGGTTATCCGCTTCACACACGGCTCGGACTCGCCTCGGGCACCTCGACGGGCTCGATCATCGCGGCCGCTCTCGCATGCAGGCTGGACGCGAAGACAATCAATCAACTTTATGTGGATTTGGGAAATGAAATTTTTCGCGGAAGCGTCCGGACTGCGTTTTGGCCGCTCTTCAATTACCGCTATTCGAACAAGCCGCTTGAAAAAGCGCTCAACAAATATTTGGGAAATCAAATGGTTGCGGATTTATGGAAAGGAGATCATCCGATTGATGTTGTCATCACCACGTTCGACATCGTTGAAAACCGTACGCGCTTCATCAAACCATACAAGGACAAATACCAGGACTGGCCCATCATAAAAGCCGTGCTGGCATCCGCCGCCGCGCCCACTTATTTCCCAGCCATCGAAGGGCGCTACATAGACGGCGGCGTGGGTTCATACGGCAATCCGTGCTATCTGGCCGCTTACGAGATCATGTTCGGCTTGAAATGGGATTTAAAAGAAACCACGTTGATCAGCCTCGGCACCGGACGCGATCCGAACAAAATCAAACCGGGGGAAGTAAACCATTTTCTGCCTCTGCAATATGTCACTCCGCTGATCGACGCCTTTGAAAATTCCGCCGCGGATCAGCAGGTGGACCTTGTCACGAAGTTGTTCACCGGGTTGGATTTCCGCCGCTTTCAAATAGACTTTGATACCGTCATTCCCATGGACGACCCGGCGCGAATCCCGGACCTGATCCGCTATGGCGAAAAACTGGGGCAGATGATTCTGAACGATGGCGTTGACCGCGCCATGAATTTCATGCCGGACACGATTCCGCAACGGACGGCGGCAAACGCCAGAGCATTGACTACAAAATCAGCATCGCGTCGCCAAACGAGTAAAAGCGGTAACCCTCGCGCTTCGCGATCTCGTACGTCTGCAAAATCGGCTCGCGCCCGGCGAACGCGCTGACCAGCATGATCAGCGTGGACCTGGGCAGGTGGAAATTGGTGATCATTGCATCCACCACTTTGAATTGATAGCCGGGCAAAATATATAAACTGGTCGGTCCGAGATAGGCCGCGATCGACTCGCGTCCATTGGCTGCGCTTTCCAAGGTGCGCACAGTGGTCGTGCCAACTGCAATGACGCGCCCGCCCGCTTGCCTGGTTTGATTGATCGCATCCGCCGTTTGCTGAGTCAACTCGCACCACTCGGTGTGGATCTTATGTTCTTCGGGATTCTCTTCCGTGACTGGCGCAAATGTATCCAGGCCAACGTGCAGCGTCACATAAGCGATCTTCACGCCTTTGCTTTGCAGTTCTTCCAACAAACGCGGCGTGAAATGCAGGCCGGCCGTGGGCGCCGCCGCAGACCCCGGTTCACGCGCGTAAACGGTTTGATAACGCTCAGGGTCGTTCAATTTTTCGTGGATGTACGGCGGGAGCGGCACATTGCCCACTTTTGGAAAATACGGTTCAATCGGGACCTCAAAGCGAATCAAACGCTCGGAGCCGTTCAGCGCTTCGACGATTTCCGCTTCGGGTCCCTCCTCGACTTTGAGCCTGCTCCCGATTTTCAAGCCTTTGCCGCCCACCAAAACCTGCCAGGTCAATTCATCAATGCGGCGCAAAAGGAGCAGTTCCACGCGCCCGCCGGTTGACTTGCGCGCAAAGATGCGCGCCGGGATGACGCGCGTTTGATTCAAAACCAGCAAATCGTTGGGGCGAAGATATTCGCCGATCTCGCGGAAGATGCGATGCTCAAGCTGGCCGCTCTCACGATGCATGACCAGCATGCGCGATGAATCGCGCGGCTCGGCGGGCGTCTGCGCGATGAAAGATTCAGGGAGGTGATAATCGAAGTCAGTTGTTTTCAATTCTCTATCTCAAATATTCGTATTGAATTTCCGCTTGATCCTTCTCGCCATCTTTGGAGCAAAATCTTCCCAAAGCGCCGTCCCACTTCATTGGCAATTTCAAGAAGAATAACGGCGCCGATTAATTCCATTGATTCCAATCGCTACTTCTTAAATAACCTCATAATCACATTCAGCACAATCGTCAGGATCACAGACACCAGGATGGAACTCACGATTGGAAAATAGAACGACCCATTTTCGCCTTCGATGCGAATATCGCCAGGCAATCGTCCAAGCGGAATTCCAAATTTGGCGGCGAGATAAATTCCGCCGCCGATCAAAAACAGAATCACGCCGCCAATCATTAAATAACGAGCGATGTTTTCCATATTTCTTAGGTTCCAGGTTTGAGGGCCGGAAGGTGAACTTGCAGACTCTTCAACATACCGACTTTCCAACTTACAATAATCTCGGCTGGCCTTCTTCAGTATACGTCAATCCCAAATGCTCATATGCGGCCTTGGTCGCCACGCGTCCCTGCGGCGTGCGATCCAAAAATCCAAGCTGTAAAAGATACGGCTCGACCACATCCATGATCGTATCCTGCTCCTCGCTGATGGATGCGGCAATCGTATTCAAGCCGACGGGGCCGCCGTTATATTTTTCGATGATGGTCTTCAACACGCGGCGATCCACATCATCCAATCCAAGCGGATCCACCTGCAAAAGGTCAAGCGCCTCTTTCGCAACTTTCTGCGTGATCGTCCCGTCTGCGCGCACCTGGGCATAATCGCGGACGCGCCGCAACAAACGCAATGCCACGCGCGGCGTGCCGCGTGCGCGGCGGCCAATTTCTTCAACGCCGCCTTTGTCCACATGGACATTCAACAAATGCGCGGCGCGCGCGACAACAGCCTTCATCGCCTCCAAATCATAATAATCCAGACGATAGACCGCGCCAAACCGCGCACGCAGCGGCGCGGTGACCAACGCCAGCCGCGTCGTCGCGCCGACAACGGTAAAGCGCGGCAGTTTGAGCCGGATTGAGCGCGCCGACGGGCCTTTGCCAATCACGATGTCGAGCGCGAAATCCTCCATGGCAGGATACAAGACTTCTTCGACGGCGCGTCCGAGCCGATGGACTTCGTCAATGAATAAAACATCGCCCGCGCGCAGGTTGGTTAATATCGCGGCCAAATCGCCGGCGCGTTCGATGGCAGGTCCTGATGTGACTTTGATGTTAACGCCCATCTCATTGGCGACAACATGCGCCAGTGTGGTTTTGCCCAGGCCCGGGGGGCCATAAAACAAAACATGGTCAAGAGCCTCTCCTCGTCCACGCGCCGCGGCGATGAGAATTCCAAGATTCTCCTTGACTTGATCCTGCCCGATCAAATCCGCCAGTTTTTGCGGACGCAACGCATTGTCCACACGGTCATCGGGCCTGGCCTCGGGGTCGAGTTGTCGTGCTCGTCCCGGGCCTGTCACAGGATTACGGGTGTCAGACATGGCGTGATTATACTGCGCGTTCTTATTGATCCATTTGCGGATGTCGTGTAAAAAAAAAGTAGAGCAGGATTACTTCTGTAAATTGCAATGAAAGGCAGGTCAGGTGTTATCCTTGCGGTTGCCGGAGCAAAAAGGAGAAGCGCGCAACCTGCCGCGAGGATTTTACTCTGCCTACAGAACTCAATGAAGGCGTATTAACCTTAGCGCTGGCAGAGATGCACGCGCAAGGCGCGTCCACCAGGAAGGTAAAAGCCATCGCCGAACGACTTTTGCAAGGGCGGTACGAACCAGAATATTTATGATATTTATCTAATATATTGACAGCCTGTGCGGAAATGGGTATACTCCTCTCTGATTTATCCGCCAAACTCCCTGGAGACGGGAGAAAGGTCAGCATGAAAAGTACGCGTGATCGAATTATGCAAACCCTGCTCCGTCAACCTCGCCGGACCATTAATGAACTGGCTGAGGCGGTCGGCATCAATCCCATTTCTGTACGGCACCACTTGACGAACCTGCAAATGGAAGGACTCGTGACAGCGGAAGAAGAACGCCACGGTGTGGGGCGTCCGCGTCTTGTCTACGTTTTGACCGAGGAGGGCATGGAGAAATTCCCGACCCGTTACTTGCGATTGACGACGCGTCTGCTGGCACAGATGAAGGAGACGATGCCCGCGCCGGTGGTCAGCAAGCTGTTCAGCCAGATCGCCGATGATCTGGCAAAGGAATACGCGGACCAGATGCAAGGATTAAGCATGGAAGAACGCCTCGACTTCGTAAAGTCCATGCTGAGCGAAGAGGGCTTTACGGTGGAATGGGAAAAGAAAGGTGAGCAATATCAAATCCATGAAATCTCATGCCCATATTACCGGGTTGGCGTGAGTCATCCGGAGGTCTGCACGGTGGATCAAACGCTCATTTCAAAAATGCTGGCTGTGCCTGTAGAAAAAGTCCAGTGCGTTTTGAACGGCGGAGCATATTGCACCTACGTAGTACACAACAACCTGCACACAGCACAGCCGCCTAAACTTGCAAAGGAACTGATTTAGAAAATGTCAGAAGAACAACCTGTCAATCAAATCAAGTGGACCATCCACGACACTAACCCGGAATTGGTGGAACCTTTACGCGCCAAATTATCTGAAGTGATTGATCCTGAGATCGGCATGAGCATTATTCAATTGGGGCTGGTGCGCGACTTCAGCATCGAAGACGGGATCGGAAAGATGAAGATGGTGCTGACCACGCCGTTCTGTCCGTATGGACCGGCGCTGATCGAGATGACGCGGCAGAAAGCGGTGGAAGCGCTGAACAAACCAGTGACCATCGAGATGCTGCCAGATATGTGGGATTTCGGAATGATGGAAGACCCATCCGCATTGGATTGGGGCTTATATGCGTAAAAAGTTTTTAACGCAAGAGGCGCAAAGAAACGCCGGAACGAAGAATAAAAATTAGCAAGAGATAACGTTATTCTCCTTTGCGCCAGTGCATGGCGTGAGGCTGTTCCCCTTCCGAAAAACCAGAGAGAACAATCAGAGCGTTGGTGACCACATTGCCCGGATTGCGCCAGCGGTGATTTAGATTTGCGGCGAACAAAAGGCTGTCGCCGGCATCCAGAAGATAAGCCTGTTTCTCCACCACATACTCCAGATGGCCGCGCAGGCAGTAGACAAACTCATGCCCGCTGTGAGCCATGTTATGAGGACCGCTGGCCGCGCCACTTTCAAGCGTCAGAATGAACGGTTCCACGCGGCCGGTAAACTGCTCGCCGCCCAGCCCCTCCCAAACCCCGCGCACAAACGGGACGCGCGTACGACCATCCGCTTTCACCAGAACAGCATTCTGCTTATCAGGCTGGGGGCCAAAGAATTCCGTGATGGAGACGCCCAGCGCATCGGACAATTTATTCAGCGTGCTGACCGAGGGCGAGGTTTTACCGCGTTCGATCATGCTCAGCGCGTTGGCAGAGAGACCGCTCTTAGAGGCCAAACTCCGAATTGATATACGGCGCAATTCGCGCAATTCCTTCAAACGTTTTCCCACGTCAATTGAAACCGCATCGCGTTGAAAGTCCATAAAATCTCCTTCACATCAGGACCGGCCGCTCTCAAATCGCAGGTTCGCGAATTACATGGATTGAAAGCAATAATTTCGCTGAAACGAATTGCAGGCGCCGGAAAAGTATATCATCCATTCGCCAACGCGCAAAAGCGATTTCTACCATGCTGAATACCGCATCTCTGCGCGTCTGTGGTTTAATTCGCTCATGGACTCATCCCTCGAACCATTCTTCAGCCCCCATGGCATCGTCATCGTCGGCGCATCCACATCGCCGGAAAAGCTTGGCTACGGCGTAGCGCGCAATTTGATTCAAAGCGGGTATCCAGGCGCGATTCATTTCGTGAGTCAAAAGCAGGGTCAACTGTTTGGGCGTCCGCTGTACACCGATCTCGCTCAAGTTCCTGATCCGGTTGATCTTGCGGTGCTTGTCGTTCCCAATATGGCCATGCCTGGCGCAATCCAATCGTGCGCACAACGCGACATCCGCGCCGCCATCGTTGTTTCGGCGGGATTCCGCGAGGCAGGCGCAGAAGGCGCGGCGCTCGAAAAACAATGCGTCGAGATCGCGCGCAAAAACAACGTGCGCCTGCTGGGCCCAAATTGCATTGGCACGATTGACACGCATCTTCCGCTCGACACAACTTTCCTCCAGTCGCCCATGCCAACCAAAGGCGGCATTGCCTTTGTCTCGCACTCGGGCGCGTTCGCCGCGGCCGTCATTGACTGGGCGCGCCGTCAGGGTTTTGGATTTTCGCAAATCGTCAGCCTCGGCAATCAGGCGGATGTCAACGAAACGGACGTGCTTCCCGTGGTTGCCGATAACGAACATGCGCGCGTCGTTGTGTTATACATGGAAAGCGTTTCGGATGGGATTCGATTCGTTGAAACCGCTCGTGAAGTAACTCAGCGCAAGCCGGTCATCGCGCTGAAAGTCGGTCGCTTCGAATCTGGACAGAAAGCGGCCGCCTCGCACACGGGAGCCTTAGCCGCGTCTGACACCGCCTTCGATGCCGCCTTTGCCAAAGCCGGCATTTTCCGCGCCGACACCGCCGAGCAGATGTTCGATTGGGCGCGTGCGCTTGAGCATTGTCCATTACCTGACGCCCTGAGCGGAGAATCGCAAAGCGCCTCGAAGTCAAAGGGCGTTGCGATATTAACCAATGCCGGCGGCCCCGGCGTCATCGCCGCCGACGCGTTGGAAGTCAATGGATTGAAACTTGCGAAATTAAGTGATGCAACACTAAAAGCGTTATCTGCAACTCTGCCCCCCGCGGCTGGGATTCACAATCCGGTTGACATGCTGGCCTCCGCTTCGCCGCAACATTACGCCGCTTGCCTGAAATTATTGCTGGATGATTCCAACGTTGATTCAGTTATGGTCATCCTGCCTCCCCCGCCGATGTTCACAACCGAATCCGTTGCCGATGCGATCATTCCAATCATTCAATCATCGCAAAAACCGATCGTGGTGGCATTGCTTGGCTCAGAATTAACTGCCAAGGCGTTCGAGCGATTCAACAAAGCCAACGTTGTGACCTATCCATTTCCCGAACGCGCCGCGTCTGCGTTGGGGATTCTTGCGCGGCGGGCGGATTTTCTCAAGCACAAAGTACACAACGAATCGCAAAGGGAAAGACCGTCCTCCATTAACCATATTCCATTATCAATGGATGCCAATGAACTTATTGCCTTATATAACATCCCAACTGCAACAATAAAACTTGCGCACAATGAGAACGAGGCCGCAAAGATTGCCAAAGAACTTGGCTTCCCGGTTGTAATGAAAATCGCTTCGCCGGATATTTTGCATAAATCCGATATTGGCGGTGTGTTGTTGAATATCAATTCAGAAGCAGACGCCCAGAGTGGCTACGCGCAACTAATTGAACGCGCCAAAATTGCGAAGCCGAATGCACGCATTGATGGCATTCACATCCAACGCCAAATCGAAGGCGGACAGGAAGTCATCGTTGGCGTGACGCGCGATCCAACGTTCGGGCCGCTGGTCATGTTCGGTTCGGGCGGAGTCGAAGCGGAAGGACTCAAGGATGTGGCTTTCGCCTTGGGACCGTTGAGTCCGCTCGAGGCGGAGGAAATGATGCGTAAAACCTGGGCGGGGAAAAAACTCGACGGCTTCAGAAATATCCCTGCGGCAGATAAGTCCGCCGTGCAAGACATCCTTATCAAACTTTCGCGGCTGGCGCATGAACATCCGGAAATAAAAGAAATCGAAATCAATCCCCTGCGCGCTTTGGCAAAAGGCGCAATCGCAGTGGACGTGCGGATGAAATTTCATCAGGCAGACAGTGTATAATCGGGCGTTGTTATTTTCAAGAAAGATTTTTAGCCATGCCCGTCGAAGAAACTGTTCTCAAAGAATTGGAAAATATTACCGGCACGGATGAAGTGCGGAAAAATCTCGACCTCGATCTGTTCGGCGAGAAGGTTTTGGATTCGCTTGGAACAGTCGAGTTGATTCTCGCATTGTCGGAAGATTTCGGCATCGAAGTCACGCCCGGGCAAATTGACCGCGAGCAGTGGGCGACGCCGCGCAAAATCATTGATTATTTTCAAGAGCGGGTCAAACAGCCGTGAAGCGGTGGCCGCATTTGATCTCAGCCGCGTCGGCACTTTTGCTTTTCGTCATCGCCGCCGCGGGATTTGACGATTACGCCCAGGCTCTCGAACAACGTTACATTCACGCATTGAACACGCTTGACCTTTCGCAATTTGCAAACGGAAGCGCGTTGCAGCGCGCCGCGATCAAACAGCCGGATTTGCTGACGCTTTATGGAAGTTCCGAGATTACGATGTTGAACACAAAATATGAAGCGTCAACCTTCTTTGCAAAATATCCAACCGGCTTCGCAGTGTTCGACGTCGCCAACATGGGCGCGTCCAATTTGACCATTGCCCAATCGCTGGCCGCGCTCGGCCCCGATTTGCGCGGCAAAAAAGTTGTCGTCTCGTTCACGCCTTCCACGGTCACAATGGGACCGGGCGGCGGAGTCAACGCCGATAATTACAACGCCAACTTTTCGGATTTGCACGCCAACGAGCTGGCGTTCAGTCCGTACCTGAGCATGAAAACCAAACATCAAGCCGCCCTGCGCATGTTGGATTTTCCCGACTCATTGAAGAACGATCCACTTCTGGATTTTGCTTTGAACAACCTTGCAAACGATTCGCCGGCGAATCAAGTTTTATATTATCTATCATGGCCGCTCGGCAGACTTCAGATCGCGATGATTCGATTGCAGGATCACCGCGCGGTTGTCTCGTTCATGTTCCGCCGCTCGCTCAAACCGGACGTTCAGCGGACTCCGTCAAACATGGATTGGGCTTCGCTGATAGCGGCCGCGCGCGCCGAGCAGATCAAACAATCGAACAGCAATCCCTTCGGCATTGACAACAGCCGCTGGCCGCAATACAAGGCGCTGATGAGCGATCCGCTCCCAACCGGCTCGCGCGACGCGGCTTTCATTCAACACGTCAACGAGGCTCTCGATTGGCAGGACCTCGACATCATGCTTCAGGTCTTGCATGAACTCGGCGCACAGCCCTTGATTCTGGCGCGCCCGATGAATGTTCAGATTTGGGAAACGTTGGGCGTCTCGGAACAAGCGCAGAATTTTTATTACCAGAAATTACATTCGGTGGTGAATCCCTATCATGTGCCGCTGGTTGATTTTCACCAATACGGCACGGATAAATACTTCAGCATTGACATGGCTTCTCACACCAGCCGGGAAGGATGGGTTTATGTGGATCAAACGCTTGATGCGTTTTTTCACGGGCGTATACAATAACCCCGCCGGGCGCGTGGTTTTGCTCACGCTCTATTACCTCGCCATCATCGCGGGGTTGATCATCATGTACGGGCGGGGAAATTTTTCCACGCCAAAATTTATCTATCAAGGCTTCTAAAAAATTCTTGCTCAGGACGCCGCCGAGAGCGCAAAATTGTAAATCGGTTTTGGAATAAACGTGACTATATGGATTTGATCGAACGCATTGACCGCTGGAGTCGGCTCGCGCCGGATCGTACCGCGCACCTCAGCGGCGACCAATCGCTCACCTACCGCGAACTCATCGAACGTTCGGACGCATTGGCCGCGCATTTGATTCAGACGTTGCCAGCCGATCACTCGCCAGTCGCCGTGCTTGGACACAAAGAGCCGGAAATGTTGATCGCTTTCCTCGGCATCGTCAAATCCGGGCATCCCTACATTCCGCTGGATACTTCCCTGCCCTCCCAGCGCGTCGAAACGATCATTGAAACCGCAAAAGCGTCGTTGTTATTGACGCCTGAAAAAATCCAATCGCTGATAAAAGAATCAAACGCGCCAAAGGTTGCAGTTCGCCGCCCGGCGCTGGATGACGCCTGGTACATCATCTTCACATCGGGAAGCACGGGCGAACCCAAAGGCGTGGTCATCACGCGCGGCTGTCTGGAAAGTTTTGTAGATTGGATTTTGGGCGAACAAAATTTTATCGAAGCGAAGGAAACGTTTCTCAATCAAGCGCCGTTCTCGTTCGATCTTTCGGTGATGGATTTGTATTCAAGTCTGGCAACCGGCGGAACGCTGTTCAGTTTGACGAAAGATCAGATTGCAGAACCAAAATTGTTGTATCAAACGCTGGCGAAATCAAACGTCACGGTGTGGGTTTCGACGCCGTCGTTTGCAAGATTGTGTCTTGCGGAACCGGCGTTTGCGGAGCAAATGATTCCAACCGTTCGCAAATTCTGGTTCTGCGGCGAGACGCTCGCGCCGGAAGTGGCGTCGGGGCTGCTCAATCGTTTTCCTGCGGCCGAAGTGTGGAATACGTACGGCCCCACCGAAGCGACGGTCGCGACCACATCCATTCGAATCGATCAGGACGTTTTAGCGCGTTACAATCCGCTGCCGGTTGGCCGCGCCAAGCCTGATAGCGAAGTCAAAATTTTAATTAACGGGAATCCGGCTCCGGTCGGAGAACGAGGCGAAATCGTCATCGTTGGAAAAAACGTCAGCGCCGGTTATATCCACCGTCCCGATTTGACGTCGCGCGCGTTTTATGAAGTCAATGGAATGCGCGCCTATCGCACCGGCGACGCGGGACATTATCAGGACGGACTTTTATTCTTTGATGGCCGCATGGATTTTCAAATTAAACTGCATGGGTATCGAATCGAGATTGGCGATGTGGAAGCCAATTTACAGGCGCTGACGATTGTGCAGGACGCGGTTGTGATTCCCGCCATGAAAAACGGTCAAGCCGATTATTTGGCCGCGTTCGTAATTTTGAAAACACGTCCCAATGATTCGGACTTTGAAATTATGCGCGGACTCAAACGCGAGCTGAGCGAGCGCCTGCCGGATTACATGATCCCGCGCAAATTTATTTTTCTTGAAGGATTCCCGATGACGACCAATGGCAAAGCCGACCGACGCAAATTAGCCGAGATGCTTCGATGATTCCATACACCAGCTTTCTCTATTTTGGGATTTCGCTTTACGTCATCATTCCGGCGTTGATCGCGGGTCTTTTCAAACGCGTATGGAAAATTTGGCTCGTGATTGCAACCGCGGTGATGCTGATCATCCAATATTTCACCACGCAAAAAATCCTGCCAAATTTTCCGGTCAATGAAATTTTGCTGGTCGTGGCGTACGCGCTTTATCAATGGCTGCTCGCCGTCATCTTTTTGTCCATTCGCCAGCGCGGCAAAAATCAGCCGATTTTTTATCTCGCTGTCTTTTTGAGTCTTTTGCCTTTGCTCGGCGCAAAGTTCATCCCGCTGTTTCGACCCGATTACCAGATTTTCTTTTTGGGATTGTCGTACGTGAGCTTCCGCAGTCTGGACGTGATCATCGGCATTCACGACGAGATGATTCAGTCCGTGCCGCCGGTTCAA
Source organism: Anaerolineales bacterium (assembly GCA_042408355.1). GTDB lineage: Bacteria > Chloroflexota > Anaerolineae > Anaerolineales > Villigracilaceae > Fen-1038. Next base: position 4,016 of record JBHORD010000023.1, on the reverse strand, counting down.
TATCTGACGTATTTGCTGCTCTTCACGACGATCTCATCGGGACCGATTGACCGCTTCCGCCGCTTCAACGAAGACTGGAAGCGTGAGCGGACGCGCGATGAATTTTTGCTCGACCTCGACGGAGGCGTTCACCGCATCTTCACCGGATTCCTTTACAAGTTCATCCTCGCCGCGTTGATCAAGCAATACTGGCTCGACCCAATGTCGCAGGGCATGAACATTTTACACATCGCCTCCTACATGTACGCATACACGTTTTATTTGTTCTTTGACTTCGCCGGTTACAGCGCGTTCGCCATTGGGTTCAGTTATATTTTCGGAATCCACACGCCGGAAAATTTCAACCGTCCGTTCCTTTCGCGCGACATCCGCGACTTCTGGAACCGCTGGCACATGACGCTGTCTTTCTGGTTCCGCGACCATATTTACAATCGTTTCGTTTTTACCGCGCTCAAAAATAAATGGTTCAAGAATCGTTATGCCGCTTCATACATCGGCTACATCATCACGATGGGGCTGATGGGCGTGTGGCACGGCACAACGTTGAACTACATCGTTTACGGCTTTTATCACGGCATTCTGCTGGCGCTCACCAATTGGCTGAATCGCCGATACAAAGGCAACCGTCTATTGAATGCCAAGGGTTTCGGCTGGCAGGCCGCGTCCATCTTGATCACTTTTCACCTGATTGCGTTCAGCTTTTTGATCTTCTCTGGGCGGTTATTCACATAAATTCTCAATCTCCAATTTTTACTACAACGTCAGGAGCGTTTCTTGGAAAAAATCATCATTGACAGCCTCGGCTGGATCGGCGCCTTCTTCTATCTTCTGGCTTATTTTCTCGTCTCGACGAAAAGGCTGGCCGGCGATGCAACTTCTTATCAGATCATGAATCTGATCGGCGGCATTACGCTGACCATCAATACGTTTTACTATCACACGCTTCCGGCGATGACTGTGAACCTGGCATGGATCGGCATTTCCGTCTTCACGCTCGCCCGCGCCTGGCTGGCAAAGAAATAAGGAAATCCGCAGATGGCGCAGGTTATTGAAACGAACATCTGCTTAATCGGCGGATGCGTTCGCCGGCAAATCCGTTTTGCAGAATCTCATCTTCATGTGATTAAATTCAGCCATGCTTTCTCGACGTGATTTTCTCAAACTTGGCGGCGCGGCGTTATTGACAACCGCGTTGGGCCGGTTGAATCTAACTCAATTGGATGCGGCGGCCGCGCCGGTCATTTATCATGGCAGCCGAAATTATCCAACCATCGCGATCACCTTCGACGACGATTGGCATCCCGAAGTCCTGGATCAGTTAATCGAAATGGTCAAGCCGTATCCCGATTTTCGATTCACATTCTTTGCCATCGGCGACGCCATCTCGATTGACGAGGCGCTCAGTCCCGGCATCTGGAAGCGCATCGCGCAAAACGGCCACGAGATCGGCTATCACACTTTCCATCATGTTGATCCGGCGGTGATGTCGGCCAAAGCCCTGATCGCGGATTTCGATCAATGGATGAATACTTTAGGACAAGCGCTTGGTTTTCAACCGACGGTTCATTTTGCCAAACCGCCATACGATGATCTCAGCCCCTCTTTTCTGACTTTATGCAAGGAACGGAATCTGGTGGCGACGATGTATTCGCGCGGATACGAAGCGGCAACCGTTGACGAAGGCCTCAACCTCGCCGCCAGGACGCAAAACGGCGACATCGTCCAAATGCACACCTATCAAGATCCGAATCAGGGACGGCTCGACGTCGCCATCACCGAAAAGGTTTTGCCGTATCTCGCGGAACAAGGCTTTACGCCAGTGACCCTGTCAACGCTTTACGATCAACTTTTACAGGATCAATACAATTCCCCCGGCTGCAATGTTGGCGCAGGGGCATCGCTTACTCGTACATGTATTGATAAATAGGAGTAAAACGTGAGGACACATTTACAAATTCTCTTCTGGGTTGTGGTTGCCAATTACTTATCTTTAATTCCCTACAGTCTTCATCTCTATCACAGCCTTTGGAGGGCAAATCCCAAAGGGGCGCTTTTCCTGTTGGCCACCTTCCTGCTCTTTCTGATTTCCTACCTGCTTCTTCGAAACAGAAAGCAGGCAGGCTACATCGGCATGTTGATTTTCTTAAGCATTGAATTTCTGTTTTATCTTGAAAATTTCATCGGCTCGCTCATTCATGGTTTCCCGCCGTTCTATCATTTAGCCAATCCCGATCCTGTCTTGTTTACCGCTTTCCTGATGGGATACATAAATTTTCTCGCTTCCGGCTACTACCTTTATTATTTGCTCAAGAACAGGAAACCCGTTTTGAATTATCAAAAAGCCTGATAGAAAGAAAGCGTCCCGCAAAGTTCGGGACGCCATTTCTATTTCAATAAATCGAATTGATATTTTTCAGCAAACATGGCAGGCTGTCCGCCCGTGTGCCAGAACAAAACGGTTTCGTCTTTCTTGAAAAATCCTTTGCGGATCAAATCAATCAGACCTGCGGCGGCGCGGCCCGTATAAACCGGGTCGAGCAATAAGCCTTCCTTGCCCGCAAATAATTTGACCGCTTCGCGCTCCGCATCGGTCAGGACGCCGTAGCCGGCGCGGCAGTAATCAGCATTTGCCAACACGTCGGCCGGAGTGAACTCAATCCGCCTCCCAAACTTTTCGCTGGCATCCGAAGCCAGTTTGGAAACATGTTCTTTCAGCCAATCCTCCGATTCGTCAATGCTGATTCCGAGCACCCTGCCTTTGAAACCAAACAGGCGCTGACCCAACACCAATCCCGCGTGCGTCCCGCCGGATGACGTTCCAAACACGATCCAATCCGCCCGAACATCTTGCTTCATCAATTCTTCCACCGCGAAGGCGTAACCCATTGCGCCGGTTGCGCTCGATCCGCCATATGGAACAAGATAGGGTTTCTTTCCTTCGGACGCGGCTTTATCAAATGTTTCTTGTAAAACGCGATCACGATCTTTGCGATCAGGTACGTTGACAATCTTCGCGCCGAACAATTCATCCATCAATAAATTTGCAGAGGGTTTTTCGGGCATTTGGCCCGTCAACACCAGCACGCATTCAAATCCAAATTTGGCCGCGGCAGCCGCCGTCTGACGGCAGTGATTCGACTGGATCGCGCCGGCGGAGATCAACATCTTCGCGCCCTGTTCCTGCGCTTCGGCAATGAGAAATTCCAGCTTGCGCGTCTTGTTGCCGCCAAAGGCGAGGCCGGTCTGGTCGTCGCGTTTGACCATTAAGCGCGGTCCGCCAAACGTCGAGGAAAGACGCGGCAATTCTTCAATCGGTGTTGGCAAGTGGGCAAAATGAAGGCGAGGAATTCTGTTCATAATGTTTCCCTTTCAAAAGCACGTTGAAAAACGCAGATTCATGATTTGTATTGAGCAAGCCGCCATTCTTTTCGATGGCTATCGAATGAACGGCGCTTTTGTTGCGGCATTGGCCCAAGGTTCAACTGTCTCCATCAGGAATTCAGCGTCCATTAACCCAAGCTTTGTTGCGTGCGCGCCCTCCCGCGCGAGCGCATCACATCGAGTATGCGCGGAATGATTTCCGAATACATCTTATACCAAAACGGGTTGGGGACGTAATCCCACGCGCCGAGCGTGCGGACGACCTGGCCGCCCAGGCCTTCCTTGAAACGGAACACGCCCCACATCGAATCGCTTTCATTGAATTCATCCGGCGCGCCCCACAGATCATAGACCGAACAGCCGCTCGCCTTTGCGCGTTTCATCGCCTCCCATTGCAGAAGATAATTCGGCATCTTCTCGCGGTGCGCCTCACGCGACATTCCATAAACATAATAAGCGCGGCCCGCAAAATAAAAAACGAAAAGCGCGGCGACAGGTTCGCCGTTCACTTCAGCGATCAATGGTTCGCAGGTTGGAATGTTTGAAAGTTGGAACGTTAAAACCCGTAAACCTTCCAACTTGTTAACATTCGAGCTCATGAACGTTGTTCAAACTGTTTGGTAATAGCCTTCATC
>JBHORD010000020.1:0-4120 GCA_042408355.1 Anaerolineales bacterium | reverse complement strand
CCAATTTTTCCCAAGGAGGAAGAGAAATGAAAAGATCAACCCTTTGGAAGTTGTCAGCGGGATTGCTTGCATTGAGCATCCTGTTGACGGCCTGCGGCGGAGGCCAGACTGCCACGCCGCCGCCAGCTACCCAGCCGCCTGCCACACAACCGCCTGCCACGCAGCCGCCTGCCACACAGCCTCCAGCCGCAACACAGCCGCCGGCAGCCGCGACATCACAGCCTGAGGCGGCCACGCCCTACGTTCCGCCGCCCTTCACATCCAAATTGAGCGGCAAGACCACCGCGGATGGGTTCTCGTGCCCGGAGCCACAGCCGCGCATGACGGTCACGTCAAAGGAACTGAATCTCTTTGTGTGGACCCAATATATTCCGCAGGATTTCTACGAATGCTTCGAAAAGGTGTACGGCATCAATATTAACTACACGGAATATTCCAGCAACGAAGAAATGGACGCCAAGGTCCTCAATGGAGCCACGAATTACGACCTCGTCCAGCCGACCGATTACACAGTGACGTTAATGATTCATCAGGGATTGCTTCAAAAATTGGATCACAGCAAGTTGCCCGTTTTTGCGAACTTCGATCCGATCTATTTGAATCTTCCGTATGATCCGGGCAATCAATACACCATTCCATACGAAAACGGAACGGACGCCATTGTGGTCAATACAGCCGCTGTCAAGGACGTTCCAAAATCCTGGGCTGACTTGTGGAAACCAGAATATAAAGGTCAGATGGTCTTCGCGGACGATTCGCGTGCCGTCATCGGCCTGACTTTATTGACCCTCGGCTATGATGTTAACACCACCGATAAAAACCAGCTCGATCAGGCCAAGCAAAAGCTCGCCCAACTGACGCCGGGCATCAAGAAGTATGACAGCGACAGCCCGCACAGCGATCTGCTCTCCGGCGACGTAAATCTCGGCGAAACATGGACGGGCGAAGCGTTCATGGCGAACCAGGCCATGCCATCCATTCAATTTATCTATCCGACCGAAGGCGCAATTCTGTGGCAGGACAACTGGGCGATGTTGAAGACGGCCCCTCACCCAGACGCGGCGTATGCATGGCTCAACTACACCATGCAGCCGGATATGTTCTGGATGATGCTGACGAATTTCCCCTACACCAATCCGAACGCCGCCGCGCTGGCTTATGCTAAAGACAATCCAATGCCAGTGACGGATGTAAACGGCAATTCGACCACATTGGGCGATGTGTATAACACTTATATCAATTCGCCGATTACGAATCCGCCTGCCGACGTAATCAAGAATGGCCATCGTATTGATGATGTGGGAGATGCCACTCCGTTATACGACCAGATCTGGACAGAAGTGAAAAATCAGTAGGCGCCCCCGCTTATTTGCCTTCATCGTCCGGCTGAAATCAGCCGGACGATTTTTTTATCTGCGAGCGTTCTTTGTGAAAAATCATCATATTTTGATTGACTTTAATGAAAAATCGTTATAAAATACTGCTATGGAAAAAGGAAACGGCATCAAGCAAAACCCATCCCTGGACGCCATTGACCAGCGTATCGTTGAATCCCTGCGGCAGGATGGCCGCATGGCTTTCGCCCAAATTGCCGAACAGTTGAAGGTCTCGCCCGGCATGATTCGCCAGCGATACAACCGTCTGGTGGAGCAGGGCTATCTGAAAGTGGTCGCCGTTACCGATCCGATTCGACGCGGCGTCAAGACGATGGCGCTGGTCGCCATCCACACCGACGGCATTCACATGTTGAAAGTCGCCGATAAAGTCTCGAAGCTGGAAGAAGTCGTTTATCTGGTCGTGGTCAGCGGGCGTTATGACATCATTGCCGAAGTATTCTGCCGCGACCATGCCGATTTGTTGAAGTTCATTACCGAAAAACTTTACACCATCGAAGGGATTCGCGACACGGAAACCTTCATGCACTTGAAGATCGTCAAAGAAATTTATTTTTAGGATTATCGCCTCGGCCCGGACCTGAAGCGGCCGCGGCTTAATCAATCTTGTCTGCCCCCGCACATGGACGGGGCGCGGAGCCAATCGAAAGGAATTATGAAAGTCTTGCTGGTAGGCGTTGGGGGTGTCGGCGAAGCCATCGCCGCGATCGCGAAGGAACGTTCCTGGGTGGAACGAATCGTGCTGGCCGATTACAACCTTGAGCGCGCCAAAGAGGTGCAGAAAAAACTCGGAGACCCAAACCGCTTCCCGGTGGAGTTTATTGACGCCGGCAGGCAGGAAATGATCGAAGCGCTTGCAAGCAAATACAAAGTGGATTTGATCATGAACGCGGTGGATCCTGTCTTCAACCAGCCGGTCTTCGACGCGGCGTACAACGCGGGCGTCAAATACATGGATATGGCAATGACGTTGTCAAAGCCGCATCCCACCGACCCATTCCACAAGCCGGGAATCAAACTGGGCGATTACCAATTTGATAAAGCAAAAGACTGGGAGAGAAAGGGCTTGCTCGCCATTGTCGGCTTGGGCGTTGAGCCTGGCATGGCCGACGTTTTTGCGCGCTACGCCCAGGATTATCTCTTCGACGAAATTGACGAGATTGGAATCCGCGACGGCGCAAACATCACGATTGACGATTACGAGTTTGCTCCCAACTTTTCGATCTGGACGACCATCGAAGAATGTTTGAATCCTCCCGTGATCTGGGAGAAGGATAAAGGCTGGTTCACAACCGAACCTTTTTCGGAACGCGAGACGTTTGAATTTCCGGAGGGCATTGGCAGGATTGATGTCGTCAATGTCGAGCATGAAGAAGTCCTGCTTGTGCCGCGCTGGGTAAAAGCCAAACGCGTTACATTCAAATACGGATTGGGCGATCAATTCATTGAGGTGTTGAAAACCCTGCACAAGCTTGGTCTGGATAAGAAGGACAAGATCAACGTCAAAGGCGCGAAGGTCGCGCCGCGCGATGTGGTTGCCTCGTGCCTCCCCGACCCGGCTCATCTCGGCGAAAAGATGCACGGAAAGACGTGCGCCGGAACGTGGGTCAAAGGGACAAAGGACGGCAAGCCGCGCGAAGTGTATCTGTATCAGGTTGCAGATAATGAACAGTGCATGAAGCGTTGGGGCTGCCAGGCGGTTGTGGCGCAGACGGCGTTCAGCGCGGTCATCGGCTGGGATCTGCTCGAACATGGTCAATGGAGGGGCGTGGGCGTGCTGGGTCCGGAGGCATTTGATCCGTTGCCGTTCATGAATAAGATGGCCGAGTACGAATTCCCGTATGGGATCAAGGAAATGACGCCGGAGCCGGTTGTGCAATAGCCCTCAGCGAAATGCCAAATCCATCGAGGCCGCGTCCGCTTCAAGTCCGGAAGGGACGCGGCTTTGATATTCGCTGTCGCTTTCGGAAAACGATGATTGCCGATAATTGTTTCTGTCCGTATAATTTGACAAATTTGATTTCGCACGGAGGAGGATGCCATGCCGTTTGGATATAACGGGAAGATTCTTCATATTGACTTGACGCGCGGTTCAGTGGAAATCGAAACTCCGCCCGAGTCGTTCTATCGAAAATACATGGGCGGGTCGGCAATGGGGTTGTATTACATTTTGAAGGAAATGCCCAAAGGCGCGGACCCGCTTGGCCCCGAAAATGTTTTGACGCTGATGTGCGGCGTGACCACCGGCGCGGCCATCTCCGGCCAAAGCCGAATTAATGCAAACGCCAAATCGCCGATCAGCGGCGCGATCGGCGATTCGCAGGCGGGTGGTTATTTTCCGGCGGAACTCAAGTTCGCCGGCTTTGATGGAATCGTGATCAAAGGCAAAGCGCCAAAGCCGGTTTATCTGTCCATCCTGGACGGCAAGCCGGAACTTCACGATGCCGCGCATTTGATGGGCAAGGTCACGGGCGAAGTGGATGATATTCTGCGAAAAGAAATTGGCGATGAGAAGATCGAAATCCTTCAACATGGACCGGCCGCTGAACAGGGCGTGTTGTTTTCCTCGCTGGTCAATATGTCCAGCCGCCACAACGGGCGTACCGGCATGGGATTGGTGATGGCCTCGAAGAATTTAAAAGCCATCGTGGTGCGTGGCAGAAAAAAGGTTGACCTCGCCGACGCAAAAGGCGTCACCGCGTTGAACCGCCTCGGTCCGAAAGAGA
>JBHORD010000032.1:0-3659 GCA_042408355.1 Anaerolineales bacterium | reverse complement strand
CACGAACAACGATCCAAAACCAATCAGACAAAGAACGAAGGCGCGGCCTTTTTCACTCCAGTTTTTTTCAACAAAGTAAATCGTCAGGGCAACGGGACCGAGCAAAGTCAGGCCATCGGGGCGCACCCAAACACTGATACCGGTCAGCAGACCCAAGGTCAGGTAACGACGCGAGCCGGTTATTAACATGACGAGGACGGCGGTCATGAGTAACGCGTGAAGCAAAGTCTCCATGCCAGACATCGCCGCCCAAAGCATGTGCCATTCGACCGCGAAGAACAAGCCGACCCACGGCAGGCGCGGGCGATAAGCCGGAATTAACTGGCGCGCAGTTTTTTCGCAAAGCGCGGCCAGTCCAAAGAGGGTCAATCCGCCAAGAAAATATGTCCAGAAATACGGCGCGAGGCGAAGCCAGTATCCGATGGCAATCAAAAACGTCCAGAGCGGCGCGGTCGAACCGGCAGACGGGTGTCCCAATTGAAATGACCATTGTCCGTAAACGGCGAGGTTGCGCGCATAGGTTTGATGAATCCACGAATCGTCGAGCGGAAAACCAATGCGATAGATCAACGCGCTGGCGAGCCAATATGCTCCCGCCCCCATCGCAACCGCCAGCGCAAGCATGGCGAGATCGCGTGCCGAAAGTTCAGGGTTGGATTTGGAAAATGCGCGTTCCACTCAATTCACCTAAGAAACGAAAGCGGGGATCGTTTTTATTGTCGTAGACCGACTTGATTGGACCTGCCGCACCCGCGGCTTCAATCACAAGATATTTGGCGTGATAACGCACGGCGGCGGCGTGCATCGCGGATGCGTCGCTGTACGGGATGACAATCGCCGGGCGGCCCGTCATCAAATAGTAACCGGGCGGATTACGAACCATCACGAGGTCGCCGGATTGGATTCCGTTTTGTTCGAGAAACGCTTCGACCTTTGGGTAATTCTGTTCGCCTTCGCCCCAGCCCGGAAGGACGCGAATATAAATAATGGCGCCGGTCATCAAAATCGCAATGCCAACCAGGGCGGTGCGGAACACCTTGAACGCATCGGGCGTGAACCAGTTACGGCGGCGCGCGGCGGCAATAACCGATTCCAATCCAAGCGGAGCCATTGCCCACCACAGCGGCTGGAGCGCCGAACCCGCATGGAAGAATCCGCCGCGCGCTCCGGCAAACGGAAAGACACATGTCATCACGAAAAGGAGTGCGAGCCAGCCCAAAATTCCAAGCCGAACGCGTTCATCTTTGCGGTATTGCCATAATCCAATGAGAATAAACGGAAGGAGAAAAATGCCGCCCTGCGCGGCAAAGGCGTTCAATAAATTCCAGCGCAAAGCAAACAGATACCCTCCAACGATTCGACTCCAACCCTGCGCGAGCCACGATTGCATTGTCAGTTGACTGGCAGGATAAATAAACGTTTGATCGTAATTCGTAAGCCACAACAAATAACGTCCGCCGGGAGCAAGGAGCGTTCCATAAACGGTGTAATTCCGATAAAACCACGGCCCCGTGATGAGCAGGAATCCAGCCGAGGCGAGGAAAAAGTTGATCGAAGCGGAGCCGGCTTTTTTGTCCCGAAGGAAGCGGTAAAGAATCAGAAGGAGGGCGAGTCCAAACCAGAGCAAACCGTCACTGCGCGCCAACGTCAAGAGTCCCGCAAGCAATCCCAAAACAAAATAAGAATATCTTTTGCGCGAGCCAATCGTCAAAAAATAAAGACCGCCCAAAACGAGGTACGGATCATAATTGTCGGTGACCGGCAGATAGGGAACGTAATAAATCGAAAACACAGCCAGCAGGCCGGAGACAAAAGCCAGATCGCGGCGTTTGGAAAAATTGTATGCAAGTGCAGCGGTCACGACCGGAACAAGCGCGGCCAGCAACAAAAAGCCGAGACGGCCCGCGTTGTACGTGGTTTGACGCGTCAGCCACATTCCCGCCGAGGCGATGATAGACGAAAGCGGCATCCAATACGCGTGCGAGGGATGAGGCAGGCCCTGCGGGTTATCGAGATAATTCCATAAATAGGGTTCCGTGAAGCCTTTGCCTTGCGCAAGTTGAACGCCGCCCGCAAAGTAATAATCGGCATCCAGGTAACCGGGGAAATGCTGGAATTGCGCCACGCCCAGCGCAAGAAAAAAACCGAGGGTTGCAAGCAGGAGATAACTGCGTTTGTTCATTGCGTCAACGCATCAAGCGGGGTTGGCGCGCACGTGATCGAGCCATGTGCGCGGCGGGCGGATGAACCACCAGCGCGTCCAATACAAGCCGAGAATTGTAAAGACCGGAAAGAAAAGGAAAAGATAATCCCATGAACGCTGATCGTTCAATAAAAACCAGCGCGCGAAGAATCCCCACGGCAACAACAAAGCAATCAGCAGCAACAACAAAGCCAGCCATTTTCCCGCGCGCCAGCGGTTGACCGTGGCCGCCAGAATCAAAGTCAATGCGGGAGACATGGCAACCAGATTATCCATGCCGGTTCGGAAGCCAATCAGCGGCGTGACCGCCAAGGTGAGGCAAGCCGTCCAAATGAAATGGCGGGCATCGGAAGTTCGGGCGGCGGTCCATTCATACAAAAGCACGATGATGGCGGCAATGCTGATGATTTGCGAAATCAAATTTCCATTGGAAGGCGAAAGGCGCGTAAAAACTTCGCCGGTTGCGATTCCGAAGCGGGCGCGTATCGAGCCGATGACTGCAGTAAGGAACGGCAGCGGCCAGCCCGGATCAATCAGAAAGGAAAGGATGAATACAACGCCAAACAACATGCCAAAGCCGTTCAGGACGCGCGAACGCTTGTCGGCAAAAATCTTCAGGAACATCAAAAGCACAAACGGCAGACTCACTTCCCAATAAAACAAGGAAAAAACCAGAAGCGCGCCGCACAATTCATCCCGCCCGGCCGAATAGGCGTAAAGAATGCCGACAAAAAGGAGCATAAGCAAAATCACGGGCGAACCCTCGATCAGGGAGTCAACGGAATAAAAAGCAAACAGGAAAAGCAGAATGAACAGCGCAAGCAAATAGCGGGGCGGACGCCATTCGATCATCCGCAGGCTGAGGAGGGCCGCCGCGGCCAGCGCGGCTTCGCACAAAAACATCCAAACGCCGCGCGCCGCGATTGGATCGGGAATCAATGCAAACGGAAAGTAGAGCGGCAGAAGAAAAAAGGGAATGGTCAGGAAATACGGATTCTCGCCGCTGTGCGCGGCGCGCCCGTACACCATTTGCTGTATTTGAACTGCGGACGAAACGCTGTAAGGATTTGCCTGGGCAAGCGGGGACGGCGTTGTTGCCGCGAATCCCTGTCGAAAAGCCAATGGAAGATTTTTAACAAAGCCCGCCAGGCCGTCCGCTATCGCCAGAAGGACCTCGCGCGCCCCCCGCCACGCGACGAAAAACCCGCCTCCCCCGCGGACGATGCGGCTGATGCCCAAATTGACGCCGATCAGCACGCTGACAGCGATCAACGCCACGATGCCAATCAGAAACAATATCCTGATTTCCTGCGAAGTCAAGCCGCGTCGTTTTTGAAATTTCACTTAGCCCTCGGCGACGAATCGAAACATGGAATTGATCATGATGGCGGCATCAGAACCGGAACGGTCGCAGGAAAAATTCGATAATCCAAATCGGTCAGCCAGCGGTCGAACA
>JBHORD010000029.1:0-36977 GCA_042408355.1 Anaerolineales bacterium | reverse complement strand
CGTTCGATTGCCACTTTGAGGACCTCCGCCGCATCTATGTTTTCCGGCATCATACCCCACAGGAACATGCCGCCTTTGGGGTGCGTCCAACTGACTTCGGGCGGGAACATTTCCTCCAGCATTTCGAGCATCACGTCGCGGCGTTCCTTGTATACAGCCCGGATTACATTCACGTGTTCATCGAGGAAGCCGCCCTTGCCGACTTCATAAGCAACATACTGATTGAACGAAGCGGTGTGCAAATCTGCGGCCTGCTTGGACATAACCAGCTTGCGGATGACTTTCTCCGGCGCGATGACCCATGCCAGGCGAAGCCCCGGCGCAAGTAATTTGGAAAATGTGCTGAGATAGATCACGTTGCCGCTGTATGTTCCGCCGTTCTTGCCGCGATATTGACTATCCAGCATGACAAGCGAAGGGATATGTTCGCCCTCGTAGCGAAGCTGTCCATAGGGATCGTCTTCGATCAATGGAACGCCGTATTTATCCGCCAGTTCAATCAACTGCTTGCGCCGTTCGAGACTCAGCGTGGCGCCGCTTGGGTTTTGAAAATTGGGGAGGACATAAATGAACTTCGGTCCGATGCGGAGCGCGGCTTCGAGTTCGTCCACGATCATGCCGTTTTCATCGGTGCGGACGGGAATGTATTGCGCGCCGTAAGCGTTCCAGGCCTGCAGTGCGCCCAGATACGTTGGCGATTCGACGACGATATAATCGCCGCGGTTGATGAACAGGCGCCCGATAAAATCCAGCGCTTGCTGTGAACCCGATGTGATGAGAATGTTATCGGGCGAAATTTCCACACTGTAGCGCGAAGTATGGCGCGCGATCATCTCGCGCAGAGGGCGGTAGCCTTCGGTGGTGCTGTATTGCAAAGCCTGCGCGCCGAAATGTTCGAGCACATAATTGCAGGCTTCTTGAAACTCTTTTACGGGAAATACATCCGGCGCGGGCAACCCGCCCGCAAAGGAAATGATATCCGGCTCCTCGGTTAACTTGAGCAACTCGCGGATGACCGAACTGCCCATCTGTTTGGTGCGGTGTGCGTACCGGTATTCCCAGGGTGTCTGCATTCGTTCTCCTTCGTGATTTAATTTTGCATTCCCAGGCCGAAGATGAAAAAAGCCTGACAGGTACGCTGATACCTGTCAGGCTTTCCTGACCTTACGGCATAAGAACGCCTAATAAACATATAGCCAGAACAAGGGTCATGGCTTATTTATCTTACATATTTTGCCCCGTCTGCACAACCGACAAATGACCTGCAAATCCTATGCAAGTTGTCAGGTATTGGATCCCTCAATCAGGCAGTTTCAGCCAGTCTTAAGTTGGCGGCGGCAATTGGCAAGACATCATCGGCAAATTCTTCAGCCGGCTTGGGTTGTTTTGTGTGCGCCCATTGCGAGGCAAGTCCAAAGATTGCCCAGCTCGCGGCGGTCGCGGCCGTTTCAGGTTCCACATCAATTTTTACCTGATCGAGCCATTTCAACAGCAGGTCATATAACACCGACTTGACTTGCGCCTCGACCAGCGTCTCAAACTGATTTTGCGCCGGTTTACAGTGCGAGTTGGTGTGTTTGATGAACTCGCAAAGCGCAATGATCAAACTGCGTAAATTATCCATGCTGAAATGACAGGCGTTCAGCATTCGTTTGTCAATTTCCTGCAAGAACCAGGAACGGATGCTGTAATCGAGCAGGGCAAATTTATCGGCGAAATGTGCATAGAAGGTGGCGCGGTTGACTCCGGCCCGCTCGGTAATATCCTGCACGGTGATGGCGTGGAATCCCTTTTCGTTGAGTACTTCAAGGAAAGCTTTCTCCAGCAGGTCACGCGTGCGCTTCACGCGGGGATCAAGTTTTTCTTCCGTTTCGATCGGCAACATTTTGGCTCCATTGTTGCTTATGCAACAAATTGTTCGTTTTGACGGTTGACTTTTGCACGTAAGGAGCGTAAATTACGCAACATCTGTTGCTTAAGCAACAACAGTATATTAACACAAGTTAAAAGGAGAGTCAAGTATGAATGTAACAATCATCGGCGCAGGCAACATGGGACGCGGCATCGGCGCTCGTCTCGTTTCCGGCGGGCATTCGGTTACTTTTGTAGATGCAAACCCCGAAGTCGCAGAAAAAACTGCGGCTGATGTAAAAGCCGCGGCAAAGAACGGCGCGAAGGTTTCCACGTCAAGCCTTGAAAACGTGGCGCTCGGCGATGTGGTTGTACTTGCCGTCTGGTATGGCACGAATATCGAGATCGCCAGGCAACTTGGATCCAAGCTGACCGGTAAGGTTGTTGTTGACATTGCCAACCCGCTCAACTCAACTTATGATGGTCTCGCCACAGCGCCCGATTCTTCATCAGCGGAAGAACTTGCCAAAGCAGTTGCTCCCGGCGCGAAGGTGGTGAAAGCCTTCAATACGACATTTGCAGGCACGCTTCTCGCGGGACAGGTGGCGGGCCAGCCGCTCGATGTTTTAATCGCCGGCGACGACGCCGACGCAAAGAACAAAGTCGCGCAGTTGGTCAAAGATGGCGGTATGAGGCCGATTGACGCCGGTCCATTGAGCCGCGCCCGTCAGCTCGAAGCCATGCAATTTTTGCACATTGTTTTGCAAAGCACACTCGGCGCGAATTGGATGAGCGCCATAAAAATTTTAAGTTAATGGAATTATCATAACTATCCTTAATTGGAAAGGGAGATCAGCGCTATGTTGGAAAAAACTGTTTCCGTCAACTCAACACCCAACGATGCATTCGACAAAATTGCCTCAGATCAGAGGATCGAACGCACTGCCAAAGCTCTTGAAGCCAACGGCATTCATACATTGATTGCGCAAAACGGCGCAGAAGCCAGGCGCATGTTTTTCGAATTGATTCCGGAAGGCGCGGAGGTTTTTCTTGGCGCATCTGTTACCTTGGAACAACTTGGCATTAAAGATGAAATTGACAAATCCGGGCGCTTCGATGCGCTCAGGCCAAAAATGTTCGCGATGAATCGCGAAACGCAGGGAAGGGAGATCCGCAAGCTGGGCAGCGCGCCCGATTACGCCGCGGGAAGCGTCCAGGCTGTTACCGAAGACGGACACGTGATCATTGCGTCGAAGACGGGCAGTCAGATTGGCCCCTATGCTTCGGGCGCAGGCAAAATTATCTGGGTGGTCGGCGCGCAGAAGATCGTCAAAGATGTGAACGAAGGCTTGCGCCGCGTCGAGGAATATTGTGTGCCCCGCGAAGAAGAGCACATGCAACAGCTTTATCACACCGGCACAAGTCCGAACAAGATTTTGATCTTCAACCGCGAATTCCGCCCGGACCGAGTCACAATGATCATCGTGAAAGAGGCGCTGGGTTTTTGACAGATGGTCTTCAGTACATCGCTGATAACAGGACGAGTAACGTCCTGTTATTTTTTTGCTTGACAAAAGAGGAAAAATGATTAGAATTCCTTCCGTTTTGGAAATATCCAAAAATGGAAGGAAATTTGATGCCAACGACCGAACAAACCGCGGATCAATTTCTCGAACTTCTTCAGGGCTTTCTCCGTTTGCACCCGAAATTAATCAAGCCCGAGCAGGCCGCTCAATTCAAAAAGCAAATGGAACGCCTGAGAAAGAGCGGGATGGCGAACCCCGAAGACCGCCCCCTTTTCTTTCGGATTTTCGCCATCCTGACACACCGCACAACTCCGCCCACGATGGGCGAATTGAGCAGTGAGCTTGGCATTCCGCTCAGCTCCGCGACGCGGATCGTTGATCTGCTGGTGGACAACGATTTTGTCGAGCGGATCAACGACCCGAACGATCGCCGCGTGGTGCGCATCCAGATGTCTGAGAGCGGAAAGCGCTTTTCGAAAATAGCAATGGAATTTGTCAAGCAACGCATTGTCAGCCTGCTTGAAAACTTTTCGCCCAGCGAGCAAAAACAGTTGCTGCAATTGATGACGAAACTATTGACATCCTTGCAGGCGGAAAACAAATAATTATTGTCATTGATAAAACGGTTGTCGCAAAAGGAGCTTTGACCAACATGAGAAGATTTCGAGCGTTGATTAAAAAAGAGATGACCCACATGCTGCGCGATCCGCGCACGTTGATATTTATTTTCATCATGCCCATTCTTCAACTGGTGTTGCTGGGCTACGCCAATAATACCGACATAAAAAACGTGCCGACGGTGGTGTTTGATCAAAGCAACAGCGCGGAAAGCCGTTCCCTTCTGGATGCGTTCCGGGCGACGGGTTATTTCTCGTTCAATTACATCGCCAATAGCGACGCGGATGTCAACCGGCTTATTGACGGCGGGAATGTCAAGGCTGCCATTTTGATCCCCCCGACCTATGACAGCGATCTCGTCTCCGGCAGGACGGCGCAGGTGTCGGTATTGATTGACGGTTCCGACCCGACAATTGCCAGTGCTGTGCTTTCCGCGGCGACCCTGGCGGGGCAGGCGAAAGGAGTCAGCATCCGCGCACAACAATTAGCCCTCCAGGGCGTAGCCAGCAATATGGCATCCGCTTCGCCGATCGATGTGCGTACACGCGTGCTCTACAACCCAGATTTGCTGGGCAGTTATGACATTGTCCCTGGCCTGATCGCCATGATCCTGTTTCAAACAGCAACGAGTCTGACCGCCCTGGCAATTGTCCGGGAGCGCGAACGGGGCACCATCGAACAGTTAATTGTGACGCCGATACGCAATTGGGAACTCATCCTCGCCAAGATCATTCCCTATATTTTGGTCTCATTTGCCAATACCATTTTGATTTTGGTGGTCGGGACGTTTCTTTTCGGCGTACCGCTGAGAGGAAGCTTGCTGCTTCTGTTTGCTTTGACCGGTTTATATCTTTTGCCCACCCTTGGCCTGGGGCTGTTGATCTCCACCGTCGCGCAAACTCAACAACAAGCTCAATTGATGACCATGCCGATCATGCTCCCTTCCTTCATGCTCTCGGGTTTTATCTTTCCCATTTCGTCTCTGCCGGTCGTTTTACAAGTGATTGGGAATCTTCTCCCGCTGACCTACTTTATTTACATCATGCGCGCTATTGTCATCAAGGGGGCCGGTCTGGATTTGATCCTTCCCCAGACTTTTGCCCTGGTCGTCTTTTCGATCATTCTCCTTGGGATGGCCGCGCTGCGTTTCCGAAAATCTCTGGATTGATTCTCCGTCAGATAAAAAGAATTCGATACTCTTCGTTCAAAAAAGAAAGGAATATTTCATGAGCGCATTACGGAATCGAAGGACAATTATCGTTGTGGTTGCGATTGTGGCGCTTTTGGCAATCTCATTGGGAGTATTGCTGAGGCAGTCAAGTTTGAACAATAATAGCGCCCTCACGGCATCGGGGACCGTTGAGACGACTCAAGTATCCATTGCGCCCGAGGTGGCGGGCAAGGTGGCGACTGTAAACGTGCAGGAAGGCGACTCCGTCAAAGCCGGAGATGTGTTGCTGACGCTGGATGGCACAATTCTGAAAGCCCAACAGAAAGTGGCCGCCGCCGGCCTGGATTCCGCCAAAGCCGCTGCCCAAACCGCTCAGACCGCTCTCAACACGGCGCAGGCTCAATATCAGATTACGCTGGAGAATGCGCTGGCGCAGGCGCAGGCGGCGCGCATCCAGGATTGGTTCACGCCCAATCAGTTTGATCAACCGAATTGGTATTTCACCCGCTCGGAGCAAATTCAAGCGGCGCAAACGCAGGTTGATAACGCGCAAGCCAATCTCACTGCGGCGCAGGTCAATTTAACTAAAGTGGTGAACGATATTCATAACGCTGATTTCATCAAGGCGGAGACCCGGCTTGCAAATGCGCAGATCAATTATCTCGTGGCAAAGGATGTGATGAACCGCGCCGAAAACAGCGGCTCTGGCATCAGCCCTGATCAGGTTCAATTGCCCTCGGATCTGACTCTGCCGCCATTTGTCCCAGCCTATCGCGTGAAGATCGTTGTTGCCAAGCGCTTGCCCAATGATCCCAATCTGGCATCTGCCAGTGAGGACGCTTACAATGCCGCCTCCCAGGAGTTGAGCGACGCTCAAACAGCCTACAACAATCTGTTGAACAGCGAACAGGCGCAGAATGTGCTCAAGGCGCGCGCACAGGTTGCGGTCGCTCAAGAAGCCTATTACACCGCGTTGGATCATCTGCGCTCTCTGCAAATCGGTGATCAATCGCCGGTGGTGACAGCCGCACAACAGGCTGTGGATCAGGCCAAAGCCGCGGCGGAGCAGGCACAGAAAGCGGTGGAACAGGCGCAAGCCAATTTGGATTTACTCAATGCCCAGGTCGCCAAGTTGACGATTACGGCTCCATCAGACGGCGTCGTATTGACCCGCGCTGTAGAACCGGGAGAAGCGGTGACCCCCGGAGCCCAGGTTCTGATATTGGGCCGCTTGAATGACCTGACCATCACTGTTTATGTTCCCGAGGATCGAATCGGTCAGGTGTATCTGGGGCAGATGGCGAACGTCACATTCGATTCGTTCCCCAACCAGATATTCCAGGCGAAAGTCATTTACATTTCCAATCAGGCGGAGTTCACCCCGCGCAATGTGCAAACGGTGGAAGGGCGTCAAACGACAGTATTTGCAGTGAAACTGCAATTGTCGGATACCAGCGGCAAACTCAAACCCGGCATGCCTGGCGATGTCACTTTTATTCTGAATAAGTAGAGAATGGCAAGCGACATTTTACTGGAAGCGGAAGACCTGGTTCGCACCTTTGGGCCGGTTCACGCCGTGAACGGACTCAATTTGCAGGTGCGGGCCGGAGAGATGGTCGGCCTCGTCGGCCCGGACGGCGCGGGGAAGACCACCGCCATCCGTTTGTTGTGCGGCGCGCTCCGTCCAACCAGCGGGAGGATTCGCGTGGCCGGTTATGAGATTCCGGCCCAGGTCGAGAAAGCGCGCGAAGAAATCGGCTACCTCGCACAGCGATTCAGTTTATATGGCGATCTGACCGTCAAGGAAAATCTCGATTTCTTCGGCGAAGTATTCGACATTCCAGATGAGGAGCGCGAACAACGTTCGCAGGAGTTGCTTCGCTTTGCGGGATTGTCTGAATTCCAAGACCGTCCCGCCGCCGCGCTTTCCGGCGGAATGCAGAAAAAACTTGGGCTGGCGTGCGCGCTGGTCCACCGCCCAAAAGTTCTTTTATTGGATGAACCGACCGGCGGCGTGGATCCCGTTGCGCGCCAGGAATTCTGGCATTTGCTGATCGGCTTATTGCGCGAAGGCTCGGCAGTGTTGGTCAGCACGCCGTACATGGATGAAGCCATGCGTTTCAACCGCGTCATCTTCATGAATCACGGACATGCGTTAACGCAGGATGCTCCCCGTTCGCTGATGGCCCGCCTCTCTGGCCTGATCCTTGAACTGGCCGCGGAACCTCAAATGGCCGCCCGCAATATTGCTGTTCAGGACCCTGAAGTGGAGGACGTTCATTCCTTTGGCGGTTATCTTCACCTGCGCGTGAAATCTGCCGAAGGTCCGATGAAACGAATCCCGCCGCGGCTGGCTTCCGCGGGCATTTCAATGACTCATTTGATTCCTGTTGCGCCGACTCTGGAAGATGTATTCATTCAACTCCTGGAAACGGAGGAAAACGGTAATGGAAAAAACGTCAACGGCGCTGCTTGATGTGCGGGGATTGACGCGTAAGTTCGGCGATTTCACCGCTGTGGATCACGTGACGTTTACCGTCCAACCGGGCGAAGTGCTTGGCTACTTAGGTCCGAACGGCAGCGGCAAAACCACCACCATCCGCATGTTGTGCGGATTGATCAAACCAACCGAAGGCACGGCCAGTATTTTGGGAATTGACATAACGAAGAATCCCGAGGCTGTCAAGCCGCACATCGGATACATGTCGCAAAAATTTGCGCTATATGACGATCTGACCGTTTTGGAAAATCTTCAATTCTATGCCGGCGTTTATGATGTTCCAAAAGCCGTAGAGGCAGACCGCATCCGCGAGGTGCTGCACATGGCCGGTTTGGAAAACGCCGCCGGGACGTTTACGCGTGAACTCTCCGGCGGATGGCGTCAGCGCCTGGCTCTCGGCTGTGCGCTGATCCATAGGCCGCCGCTTCTTTTTCTGGATGAACCGACCAGCGGCGTGGACCCGGTGGCGCGCCGCGAGTTCTGGGATTTGATCTACCAGCTTGCTTCCGAGGGCACGACCATTTTCATCACAACGCATTATATGGACGAAGCCGAACATTGCTCCCGCGTGGCGTTTATGTATCGCAGTAAATTGCTTGCGCTGGATACGCCCGCCGGCTTGAAATCCACCTATCTCAAAGGCGCGGCATGGGATTTGGCGACAACGCCGTTGCTCGAGACGGTTGAATTCTTGAGCGGAATGGATGGAATTGCGCAAGCCAGCCTTCACGGCGACCGCGCACATGTCATCGTCAAACCGGGCGAATGGACTCCGGAACGTCTCACCCAAAAATTAACAGACAATGGCATCACCGTCCATTCCGTGGAGCCGGTCGAATCGACATTGGAGGATGTGTTCACTCTCCTCGCGCACACCAGTTGAAATCTCAGCCGGTCTGGGCTCGGAATCAAAAAATTGGCGGCATCGCAGCGGCGTGAGGAAGCAAAGCCAATAAGCTCGACCAATTCAAAATGGGATGATGATCTCACCCCATTTTTGTTTGCACGTATAATGGGGACAGGCTGTTTGGCGGGGGTACGTATGCCGGGCCCATATGTTATTCAAGCATGTCCCCATTTCGTTTTGGGAAGAAGACCTCAGCAAAATAAGGATTTTTTCGATGGCCTGCGCAAACAGAGCGTCACGGATGTAGCGCGCCGTCTCGGCGGACGCCCCGATGAAATTGATTCCGCCCTGTCGCGATCAAAGTTGTGAATGCCAACCTTCAATTCTTGCGGATTTAAACGGTTTGAAGATTACAAATGACAGCCTCGGACATCAAGCAGGCAACAAACCTGATCCGCCGCGCAATTCTTGTTTAGTGAATGACCAATTTGATCAGGCGGTGATTGCCGGCATCCGTGACGATCAAATTTCCGTCGCCGTCCACCACAATTCCCTGCGGCTGGTTTATTCCGCCCGCCAAAATCGAATTCCGTGTTGTTATTGCGGAAATTAAATGAATGGCGTTATCTCCAAGTGTGTTTACAAAAATATTTCCGTTTGCATCTTCGACGACATCATCGGGCGTCGGCAAAGACGCCAATTTTTCGACTGTGCCGTCTGGATGAATCCGATCCAGCGCATTGCCATATTCGTCTGCGATCAAAATACTGCCATCCGATTCGACCCACGCGCCGGTTGGGCGCGCAAAACCGGAGGCGATTTGCGTGACCGTTTTCCCGTCAAGGCTGACGCGCAGTACGGTTCCATTTGGACTGTCAGGCACGATTAGCGTCGGCGCTTTTGGATTGTGAGCATCGAGCGCGAGTCCGTCCACGCCCGTTTGATTTGCCGCCTTCCGGAGATTCACGAAGGGAGTCAGCGTTCTGGACGTCGGATCGTAACGCACGAGTCGATTCTTTCCCTGTTCGGCGATGATGAGCGAGCCGTCCGGCAAAATGACCATACCTTCCGGTTCGTTGAACCCTGAGAGATAGACTTGCAATCCATTTTCTTTTGTGTATCGGCGGATGGTTCCGTCGCTGACATCGGAAAGATAAATCGAGCTGTCGGGCGCACGCAAAAGATCATCAGGCCCGGGCAGATTGGCCGCAAGCACGACGATTTGCGGATGTGCGGTAATGGGGGACAGGGTCATTGTCGGCGTGACGCCTGGCGGCGGCGCGGGCGTGAAAGTGGCGCTGAGTGTCGGCGCGGAAAATGGAGTCAATGCCGTTGGCGGAACGAATCGAATCGCGTTGGGCGTTGTGGGGCCGGCGCAGGAAGACAACGCGGCCGCGGAAAGGAGCAAATAAAGTGTAAATCTCATCATGAAACCGATTGGAAATATCTATCCCAGATTGGTTGTTTCCGTTCGTTTGGGATGAATGAGGCTTCGAAGGCGCGGCGATTACAAACGGCAATATCCTCCATGCTCATGCCAAGAATTTCATGGGCAATGCGATGCTGTTTTGAAAAATGCGGAACGCTTCCAGCACGGCATGCAGGTCGCGCAATTGATCAAGCACTTTGAGACGGCGATCCAGTTCACTGACTTCATACGATGGAAGCCGCAAATGATATTGCCGCGCAATATCAATGATCGTTTGCGTTCGGATGGCGCCTTCGAGGTGGCAATGAATTTCGGCCTTGGGAAGATGATTGTAGCGGGCGTCGAAATTTTTCATGGAGGCTGAGATTCTACCGCGCAAAAGTTGAGCTCAATTTTACCTGCCTTCATGAAGAATGCCCGTCAAAAGATTGCCCGCCGCGTGCGCGGCGGGCAGTTCTATTTTTCAAAATGTTTTCGGACTTTTGCGGCGATCTGCCGTTCTGTCATTTTATCGGCGGCCTCGATCCAGATGGTTGGCACGCCGACTTTTTCACGCGCCAGCCGTTTTTCGAGTTCGAACTTCGCCTCGCCCGGACCGAAGATCAAGAGCGCCTCGGCGCCCCGAATTTGGGAGATGATGTTCTTGTAGAATTTGTTGAGGCGCTCCGAAAACTTTTTGTCCAGTTGATCGTCGCCCTGCTGGTATTGGGCGCTGTAAGGCGTTTTCGGACGCGTGGCTCCTCGATAACGGGTGTGTTTTCCAATCCCCGATTCGATTGTTTGTATCTGCTCTTCTTTTTCGTCGAGAATCACCATCAGTGACTTTTTGTGATCAATCCACAAACCGATTCGTTTGAGCATAGATCCTCCGTCTCTAATTGTTTCGATATTTCTCTTCTCCGCCATATTCAGTATACGGATTTCCTCCCTGAAGTTCAATGAGCGCCCTCTAAAGGTCTGCGGCATTATGTGAAGGTCAATGCAATTGCGGCTCTTTCGTAATTGACGGGAAAGAGCCTGAGCGCGGTGACTTTCGCGCTCGACATGGCTTCGCCGGTCAGTGCAAGCCTTTGTGGTCCAAAATGGTTTTCCCCTTAAAAACGGCAGAGCCGGGATTGTTTAAGGAGCAGTTGGAAATGTTATAATCACCTCGATGTTATTCGATGGCGCAGAACGATTGCTCAATAACCGCTATCAACTGCTCGAACGGTTTGGCACGGGCGGCATGGCAATCATTTACCGCGCCCGCGATATTTTGCTGAATCGCTATGTGGCAATCAAGGTTTTGCGCGACGATCACGAACGGAATCCGGATTTCGAAGCGCAGTTCCGAAATGAGGCGCAGGCTGCGGCGAATCTCTCGCATCCGAATATCGTCACGGTGTACGATTTTGGCTTCGATAACGGCCAGCCGTTCATCGTCATGGAGCTGGTGCCGGGCACGGATTTAAAGTCATTGCTTCGCAAGCGGGGCCGCTTCACGGTCGAGGAGGGAATCCCGTTGATGGTGCAAGCCTGCGCGGGGATCGGGTATGCCCACCGCGCCGGAGTCGTCCACTGCGATATCAAACCGCATAATATGCTGGTCACGCCGGATAGCCGCCTCAAGGTTACAGACTTCGGAATTGCGCGCGCGATGGCGACCATCAATCCCGATGAACGCGCCGAGGTCGTGTGGGGGTCGCCGCAATATTTTTCGCCGGAACAGGCCGCGGGCCACGCGCCCAGTCCCTCCTCCGATGTGTATTCGTTGGGCGTGGTGATGTATGAAATGTTGACGGGCACACTGCCCTTTACCGGCTCGACCGTTGAAGAACTGGCGCGCCAGCATTTGAACGCCGCGCCGGTTCCGCCTCATGAATATGTGCCGGATATTCCGGAAGCATTGGAAGAGATTATTTTAAAAGTTTTGTCCAAAGAGCCGGCGGCGCGTTATCGTACGGCTGATCAGTTGATGCGCGTCTTGATGAAGTTTGGCCGCCCGCGCGATATTCCAACCATCTCGCCTCTGAACCTGACGCCGGAGGTTGCGCCGGCCGCTGTTTGGGAAGCCGCGCCCACCCTGCCGCCTCCACCGGCTCCAGGGCAGATACAGCCGGCAGTCGAAACCGAGTCCATCCATTGGTCCGAACTGTTGTCGGATATTGACTGGGGCTCCGTCGCCCTTGGGCTGATTGCGTTGATTGCCGTCTTTGGATTGATTCCATTCTGGATGTGGGTCTACTTCACATACAATCCGCCGATAAAATAAGGGCGGCGGAATCTCCCGCCTTGCCGATGCGATGACAGACTCGGCCGCGGTCCGAAACTCATGAAGAAATATTTCATTGCCCCTTCGATTCTCTCCGCCGACTTTCTTCGATTGAAGGAAGCGATTGCGGCATGCGAATCTGCGGGCGCAGATTGGATTCATGTGGATGTGATGGACGGCCACTTCGTTCCAAACATAACGATGGGGCCGTTCCTGGTGGATGCGTTCAGACGCGCGGCGAAACTTCCGCTCGATGTGCATCTGATGATCGAACAGCCGGAACGCTATCTCGAAGCGTTTGCCAAAGCCGGCGCGTCGCATCTGACGGTTCACGTGGAAACGTGCCCGCACATTCACCGGACATTACAACACATCAAATCGCTTGGCTGTGTGGCGGGCGTGACGTTGAATCCCGGCACACCTGTTTCAGCGATTGAACCGGTTCTGCATCTGGCTGATTTAGTCTTGGTGATGAGCGTCAATCCGGGATTTTCAGGGCAGGCCTTTTTACCTGAAACGATCCAAAAGGTCGCGGAGGTCCGCCGGCTGTTGGACAGAATCAAATCGCCCGCCTATCTTGAAGTAGACGGTGGAATCGCGGCTGAGACATTGCCTAAAATGAAGGAGGCTGGCGCCAATGTTTTTGTCGCGGCCAGCGCGGTGTTTAATTATCCAGATGGAATTGAAGCCGGGATTGGCGCATTACGGAATGCGCTAAAGCAAACTCCAGCGAATCGAATCCGCAAGATATAGTTACTCGCCTTACGCGGCTGATCCTCCTCACCTCCATCCCTTTTTCACCGGATGAGGGAGTGAGGGCGCATAACATTAGAAAGTTAAACAAAAATCATGGCTTTCGCCATGACTTTTTGGGCAGATGAAGTCACTATGCCGCTGATTTGCCAAGCGACTTGATGCACTTGGCGCACCACAACTGTTTGACTCTGCGGCCATTCTTCATGATCGTCACCTTTTGCAGATTGGGCTTGTAACTCCGGTTGGTAGCGCGCATGGAGAACGAACGATTATGCCCGAAAGTAGTGGTCTTACCGCAGTTTGCACATTTAGCCATAGCACACGATCCTTTCCAAAATGGCAGGTATTTTTCCTGCCCGATGATTACAATTGCCTTCCTGCCTGCGCAGGAAGAACGTCTGCATCTTCGACAAGGCACGGCATTGTACCACAGAACGCAACCTTCTTCAAAGCAATTTGTTACAATAAGAGGATAAGAGGACACAATGGGCGAAGAAACCACTTCACTGGGCGGCATCCACATTTCACCGAATGCGGTCGCGACGATTGCATATCATGCCACGCTTGAATCATACGGCGTGGTGGGTCTCGCGCCGAAGAATCTGGCGGAGGGGCTGGCGCAAACCATTACGCACGAGCCGGCGCGCGGCGTATCCGTGCGCTACGACGGCGAGAACATTGATATTGATATCTACATTATCGTCGAATATGGCACGCGCATCACATCGGTGGCGGACAGCGTAGCCAACACCGTCAAGTTCCATGTGGAAAAAGCGCTGGGAATGCCCGTGCACGAAATCAATGTTCATGTCGCTGGCCTGCGCGTCAGCAATTCGGATTAGGAGAAGAACTTAATGAGTGTGAATCGCGCACGCCTCGATAAATTGCGTAATCGCCCCTTCGACGGACAGGCAGTCAAGCATTTGGTCGAGGCGGGATTGATGTGGCTCAAGACCAATCAGCAAACCGTGAATTCTTTAAATGTGTTTCCCGTTCCCGATGGCGATACAGGCACAAATATGATGCTCACCATGACCTCGGCCTGGAATGAGATCAAGGATTCAGGCGAGAGACACGCCGGCCAGATGGCGGCGATGATTGCCAAAGGCGCGTTGATGGGGGCGCGCGGCAATTCGGGCGTGATCCTGTCGCAGTTGTGGCGCGGCTTTGCGCGTGGACTTCAGGATTGCGAGGTGATCGACGCGGCGGCTCTCGTGCGCGGGTTGATCAACGCGCGCGACACAGCCTATAAAGGCGTGGTCAAACCGGTTGAAGGAACAATCCTCACTGTGGCAAAAGATACGGCGGCCGCGGCGGAGGCCGCGCTGTCAGAAACGCAGGACCCGGTTGAAATCCTGGCGAGATGCGTGCCCGCCGCAGACGCGTCCGTCAATCGCACGCCGGAATTGCTTCCGGTTTTGAAACAGGCCGGTGTGGTCGATTCCGGCGGCAAAGGTCTGTTTTTTATTTTGGAGGGAATGCTGCGTCACATCAACGGCGAGCCGCTCGATACGCCGCTTGCCACCGTGCAACCGCTTTCCTCGTTGAACTTCGAAAATGCCATGCAGGAAGTGGAAGACGGCCAGGACTTTGAAGTCGTTGTAGATTTTTTTCCGAACAGTCATTTCGAATTGCGAAAGTTTTACAATAAACTGGAGGCGATGGGCACGTCCATTCAGGTGGGCGAGGGCGAGGGCATGTATCGCATGCACATCCATGTGCCGGCCGATAAACGCTACGAACCGATTGATTATGTCATGAGCATCGGCACGATCACAAAGGTTGCGATGGAAAACCTCGTGGCGCAAATGGCTGATATCAATGCGAAGTCGCGCCGCGCCAAACTCGAACTGGCGAAGATCGAACCGAATCAAATTGCGGTTGTTGTGGTATCTCCCGGCCCCGGTTTGAGCCGTATCTTTGCGAGCCTCGGCGCGGCGGCCATTGTCGAGGGCGGGCAGACCATGAATCCGTCCACGCAGGAAATTTTATCGGCGTTTGAAAATCTTCCGACGAATAAAGTCATCATTCTCCCGAATAATAAGAACATTGTGATGGCCGCCAATCAAGCCAAAGAGGTGACGGTGAAGAAGGTGGCTGTGGTGCCGAGCAAATCGGTGCCGCAGGGATTGGCCGCTATGCTCGTTCACAACCCGGACGGCGAATTGGATTCCGTTGTGGAGAAGATGACCAAGTCTTTGACCTCCGTCAAATCGGGCGAGGTGACGACCGCGACGCGCTCGGTGGAGATTGACGGCGTGAATGTGAAGGAAGGTCAGGTTATTGCTTTGTTGGACGGCAAACTCGTCGCTTCAGCCAGGTCCGTTGAAGAAGGCGTGCTTGATTTGTTGAAGAAGGCCAATGCCGAAAAGCACGAACTTGTTACGTTGATCTACGGCGAAGAGATGAATCAATCCGAGGCGAATCGCATCGCCGACGCGGTGCGCCAGGCGTATCCGAATCTCGAAATCGAGTTGCAGGATGGCGGACAGCCGCATTATCAATTCATTGTTTCAATAGAATAGCCCGCGCCCCTGGCCCCTCTCCCAAAATCGGGAGAGGGAATCGTTTTAAATCTTTGTTCGTCCTCGTTTATCTCTGGTTAAACATGAAACTCGGCATTGTCACCGATTCCACCTGCGATCTTCCGCAATATCTTGTGGATCAATACGGCCTCGAAGTTGTGCCGTCCATTTTGATTCTCGAAGGAAGAGAATACGCGGACGGCGAAGGCATCTCGCGCGAAGAATTTTATAAACGATTGCCCGGCTCTAAAATCTTGCCGACGACCGCCGCGCCTACGATCGGGGAATTTGCCTCGCGTTATCAAAAGTTGTTCAACCAGGGCTGCGATCAAATCAT
Source organism: Anaerolineales bacterium (assembly GCA_042408355.1). GTDB lineage: Bacteria > Chloroflexota > Anaerolineae > Anaerolineales > Villigracilaceae > Fen-1038. Next base: position 21,166 of record JBHORD010000029.1, on the reverse strand, counting down.
TTCCATCCATGCCGCCGCGCCGCTGACTTCGATGGTCGGGACGGCACAGCAAGCCGCGCGTGAATTTCCCCATCGCGTCAAAGTTGTGGATAGCGGTTCGCTTTCGCTTGGGCTCGGCTTTCAGGCGCTGGCGGCGGCGGAAAACGCAGACAATGGCCTTGACGCCGCGCTGGCCGCCATTGAATCGACGCGCTCGCGCCTGCAGGTCTTTGCCGCGTTGGATACCGTCGAATATGTCCGCCGCAGTGGACGCGTTCCCGGCGCGGTCATGTGGTTGGGAAGTCTGCTGAACATCAAACCGATTATTGAACTGACCGACGGACAGGTCAAAACCATGAGCGCGGCGCGGACAACGAAGCAAGCCGACGAACGCCTGATGTCCTTCCTGCGCGCGGGCGGAAAACTCGAACGGCTTGCCGTCCTTCACACCGGCGCCGAGCCGCGCGCCCGCCGGTTTTTGAATCAACTCATGAACGAAATGAGCCAGTCGGCGCCGCGCGATATTTTGATGATCAATGTGACCACGGTGATCGGAACTCACGTCGGCCCGAATGGCTTGGGGTTTGCGTCGGTAAGAATTTAATTTCAAGGAGCCGCTGTAAACGCTGGTAGTAACATCAGTTTGTAAAACAGACTCTTCCGTAATTGACAGGAAAGAACCGGCCCACGAAGGCACAAAGGCGAAAATGCTTGAATTTTATGGCGGTTTTCCTTCGTGTCATTCGACACGGCTTCGCCGGTCAGGGCAAGCCTTTGTGATTGAAAGTGGTTTTCCCGTTAAAAACGGTAAATCATAAAACAAAACGTTCAAAGCCATTTCGTTGGACAGTTTGTTTCTACTTGTTCTGTAACGCTATGCGGGCGGCATTTCTCCCCGCCGCGCCGCTGACACCGCCTCCGCCGTGGACGCCGCTTCCGCAGAGATAGAGATTGTCAATCGGCGTTTTGTGATTCGACCAGCCGGGAATCGGACGCATGAACAGGAATTGATCGAGCATCAGTTGTCCGTGGTTGAGGTCGCCTTCGGTGAGACCGTAGATGGTTTCCAAATCGAGAGGGGTGATAATGCGATAATTGGTAATTTGTGATTGAAGATGGGGGAAGTATTTCGCCAGCGCCTCAATTGCCAACTTTCCAACGTTGTCACGTTCCACGTTCCAGGTTCCGTGTTTCAGGTTGTAGGGCGCATACTGAAAGTGAATGGAAACCACATTGCCCATCGTCGTCACTTCCAGATATGGCTTTTCAGAAATCTCGCCATACTTCGCGGCGTCGTAAGCCTTTTCCAGATATTTGATGGAAGGGGCGACCGCCAGCGTCCCTTCGGGAATGCCGTGACCGCCATCCGTCAGCAGATGCATCTTCGCCGCCGAGCCGCGCATTTTGATGGATTGCACCTGCCAGACGAACTCCGGCGGAAGGTTGGGCGCGCCGACCAGTTCGAGGAAGGTTCGTTTCGGGTCAACGGCGGAGAGGACAGCATCTGCAAAAATCTCCTCGCCGTTTTTCAAGATCACGCCCTTGCAGCTGTACGTGTCTATGAGGATGCGTTCCACTTCTGCGCCGGTGCGGATTTCTCCGCCAAATGATTTCACTGCATTTGCCAGGGCGTTTGTGATCTCTCCGGCCCTGCCAACATTGACATGCGAAAGCCCGCCGCGATTCAGCCAATTATGGATCAAGGTATAGCCCGTCCCGGCGGACATCGGCCCCAACGTGGAACCGTGAATCGCCACCGATGCCACGGCCGCTTTGACAACCTCCGATTCGAAATATTCCTCGAGCAATTCCTGCGCGGTCATCGGCAGGGCGCGGATGAAGTTGAGCATGTCTTTTCTGCCCGCCAGCCGCAGTTCGAGTCCCAGTTCCAGCAGGCCATATCCTTCGCTGAGGCTGAAGTTCTTTGGCAGGCGCGGCATGATGGTCGAATAAGCAAAATTCAGAATGCCGGCACACTTATCCATAAAGCGGACGAATTCGCCCCAACGCGCCGCGTCTTTTTCAGAAAAGCGTTTGATGGACTCGGCGGCTTTGACGGGATCGGGATCGAGGACGAGACGATCAGATTCAGATAGAAGGGAGATAAAGGGTTGTTTAGCGGAAGCCGGTTGAAGTCCCAACGAAGCGAGCCTCAAATCCTTGATAATATCCGGACGCAGAGTCCCGCCCGTTTGCACTGAGTCAACAATGAAGCCATCTCCAAACGATTCAGTCACCACCGAGCCGCCGACGACGGCGCGGCGTTCGAGCGCCAAAACCTTTTTGCCCTTCCTGGCGAGATACGCGGCGGCAACCAGCCCATTATGCCCCGCGCCGATGATGATGGTGTCGTAGTGAGTCGTCATGAATAATTCCTTTGTGCTACAATTTCTTCATGAAGGTAAGTGATGTCGCTGGTATTTGGTCGCTACTAAAGGCAGTCACAGACAGTACAAACATCCAAAGAAACCAGGTCGCGTGACCATTGCAGGACATCCCAACGATGACCTTGCTCCCGGAACCCAGAACAGTATTTTCAAACAGGCTCAAGTTGAAAAACCGAAAGGCAAAAAGTAACCATGTATCGCTTTCTTATCGTGATAGAAAAAACAGACAATAACTATTCAGCCTACTCGCCAGATTTACCTGGCTGTGTGGCGACCGGTAAAACCCGCGAAGAAGTGGAACGGAATATGCACGAAGCCGTGGAAATGCACATTCAAGGAATGTTGGAAGACGAACTTCCAATTCCCGAAAGCACCTCTTACGCGGAATACATCGCCGTTCCAGCATAATCAATTATCGTAAGCCCTCGTAAAAACGGAGGCTTTTATTTTCAAAGTAAGCCAAACTCCATTTACAGAATCAATTTCAAGTTGCTTTGTTGCAATCATCGCTTTCCACCGTCATTGCGAGACGCTGAAGGCGTCGAAGCAATCTCCTAGCAGGCAGGGAGACTGCTTCGCTCGCAGTGACGACCTTTGAAGGTGTTTGCAACAGAGCAATTTCAAGTTAAGATTAAGAGCGAAACGGCAGTCTCGATTCGTCGCGCAACGAGCGCGCGGGACGAATCGACCATTGTCCACTTTCTACTCTCCACTTTCTAAAATCCATCCTTCAACATTTCCTTCGCCGCCAGCATCCCCGCCGCGCCCATCACGCCGCCGCCGGGGTGCGCGCCGCTCGCGCCGAAGTAGTAGCCTTTGAGCGGCGTGCGGAAGTCCGCCCATTGCGGCACGGGACGCAGGAAGAAGATTTGATGCAGCAACAGTTCGCCGTGAAAGATGTTGCCGCCTGTGATGCCCGCGATGGCTTCGATGTCCTTCGGCGAAATGACCTGCATCCCCACAATGCACTCGCGGATGTCCGGCGCGTATTGCTCGATGGTGGAAATCACCGCCTCGCCGAGTTGATTGCGTTTTTCATCGTCCCAGCCGCCCTCCACATCGTACGGCGCATATTGCACGAAACACGAAAGCACATGCTGACCGGGCGGCGCCATGTCGGGGTCAATCATCGAGGGGAAGATCATGTCGAGATAGGGTCGGCGCGAAATCTGCCCGTACTTGGCGTCGTCGTAGGCGCGCTCGATGTAATCAATGCTGGGGCTGATTGAAACCGCGCCGCGATATAAAGCGGGTTCATCGGGTAACGCCGTGAAGCGCGGCAGACGACTCAACGCAATGTTGACCTTGCCCGACGAGCCGCGCACGCGGAAGTTTTGAATGGACGTGACAAAATCATCGGGCAGATATTTCTGCTCGACGAATTGAAGGAACGTGCGCTTCGGGTCTGCCGCGGACATCACGACTTTGGAATCAATTTCATCGCCGTTCTCGAGGACGACTCCCACGACGCGCGCTTGCCCTGAGCCTGTCGAAGGGTCACCCTTGACCTTGACCTGCTTCACCGGACTATTGACTCGAATCTCCGCCCCAAGCGACCGCGCCGCGTTCGCAATCGCGCCGCTCACTCCGCCCGAGCCGCCTTTGGCGAATCCCCAGGCGCGGAACGCGCCGTCAATTTCGCCCATGTAGTGATGGAGCAGGACATACGCCGTCCCCGGCGAACGCGGACCGAGGAACGTGCCGATGATTCCGCTGGCGGCTTTCGTGCCTTTGAGGGCGTCGGTCTCGAACCACTCTTCGAGCATGTCCGCCGACGACTGCGTGACGAGTTTGGCAATCCTGTAGAGTTCTTTTTCGGAGAGCGATGCCGCATATTGACCGAGTTTGAGCAGGTTGAACAAGTCGCGCGGGTGAAGCGACGACGGGTCGGGCGGAATTAAATTGATGATGGGCTTGATCGCCTTCGCGGCGCGCGCCATGACGCGGGCATACTCGTCGTATGCCTCCGCATCGAGCGGCGAGTGACGGTAGATTTCGCGGCGCGTCAGGTCGTGGTCGTCCCATGAGGCAAGATAATCGCCATTGTCCATTGGCGTAAAGGTGGAGGGAAGCGGGAGGATTTTCAATCCATGTTTGGGCAGTTCCAAATCGCGGATGATCTCCGGGCGCAGCAGGCTCACCACGTACGAAAACTCGGTGAACTTGTAGCCGGGGAAGATTTCCTCCGTCACCGCCGCCCCGCCGACGATATGTCTGCGCTCCAGCACGACCACCTTCTTGCCTGCGCGCGCCAGATACGCCGCGGCGACCAGTCCGTTATGCCCGCCGCCGATGATGATTGCATCATAGTTGTTCGCCATAAATTTTTTTCTTCCTCCTCTTGTCATCCCGTCGGACTGAAGTCCTGCCTCGGTGCGTGAAAGTCGGCTGAAGCCGGCTCACTCTACATTCCATGCGCTGAGCAAGCGGCTTCAGCCCCGCTCATTTGCCGCCGATAATGGTTGCGCCGTATTGGTTGGATAATCTCATCAGCTCTTTTCTCTGTTTGAAAGTTGCAGATCTAAAGGTTGGAAGGCTCTCAGTTCCGCTGTTTTATTTATCCGTTACGTTCGGCTTGTACTCGAACCTGAATCCTTCTATTTCGATGTACGGTTGCCAGTGCTGATAGCTCACCGCTCGTATGCGCCGGGCGATTTCCTCCCTGCTCATGTCTGGTGTGATCTTGAATAACTCGTTGAATTGTTTGCGCGTGAACGGCGGTCGCGTCCAGGTCTCATGTGAAACGGGCAATTCTTTTCCATCCGCCATGAGTTGAGCGATTTCAAAAAACAATGCAATTTGATTTTCGTACGTTCGTTTCAGTAATGCGGCGACATCGTCGTCTGGATATATGGGAAAACGTTTGACAGCGATAATTTTGCCGCTGTCCACCTTCGCCGCCATGTGATGACAGGTCACGCCGTATTCCCGCGCATTTTCATACAGCGCAAAATTATTGCATCCGATGCCGGGATATTCGGGCGAGGCAGGGTGAAAATTAATGGCGGCTTTCCGGGCGCGGCGCAGCAAGTCTTCGGGGATCACCCAGCGCGAAAGATACGATACGATATAGTCGCCTTCCCATTTGCGAATCTCATCGGGCAGAGGATCGCCCCATTTGCCAAGGCAAAAGTCGACGCGTGCAAAATTCTTTTGACAAAATTCAAGCGCGCGGGCGCACTCTGCATCGGCCGCTTTGCCGAGGAAGAGCAGGGAGAAATTTTTATCTGTCATGATTTTTTCCGAGGCGCGCAAGGCGTGCGAATGTGCTTGTTTGACGCGTTGCGTGGAAAATGTTTGAGCGTGTGCCGATTATAAACGCGCTGTCAGCCCGAAGTCCGAGGGAAGAAGCGAATACATGATTGCATCCTGAATCTCGTCACGGATGATGATGCGGTTGAATAGCGTCCCCTCGCGGTGTGCGCCGATCTTGTCGGCGACTTTCTGGCTGGCTTTATTTTTGGCGGCGATCACAATCTCAACGCGAATCAACTTGAGGGTTTCCAGAGCGAAGCGCGCGGCAAGGCGCGAGGCCCGCCCGGCAAAGCCGCGCCCGCGCCGCGAACTCCTGATCCAATAACCGAGATTGCAGAAATTGTAAAGCGGATGGATTTGGCTGAGACTGCACCCGCCCAGGAAAAGATCGGTTTGCGCCTCAAGGACGGCGAAGCCAAAATAACTGCCTTCCTTCCAGCGTTCCTGCGCGGTGGCGATCCATGTCTGCGTTTCGTTCTTTTGGTAATCATCGTGCGCCCATGACATCCACGGCTTCAAGTCGTCCAGGGACTCGCAGACCGCCTCATACATGGGGAGACCGTCGTCGGTGCGCAGGGGCCGCAACGATACGACGCCGTCGGTCAACAATGGAGCGAACATCACATCGAAATATATTCCCGCAAATTATGTTCCACCGCGTAGGCGGCGGCTTCCGCGCGGTTGTTCACGCCAAGTTTTGAGAGAATGCTTGACACATAGTTGCGGACAGTGCCTTCGCCGAGGAACAACGATTTTGCGATCTCGCGGTTTGTTTTGCCTTCGGATACCAGCAACAACACGTGCTTTTCCTGCTGGCTGAGATGCGCGAACGCTGACGCTTCCTCCTCCTTGACCGCGCGGCGGACCTCCTGAAAAACGCGCTGGGTGACCGCCGGATCCAGAAGCGCTTCGCCCCGGCTGACGGCCTCCAGCGCTTTGACCAATTCATCACTGCCGATTTGTTTGAGAATATACCCCGACGCGCCGGCGCGGATTGCGGAAAACAACATTTCATCCTCCGCATACGAAGTCAACATGATGACTTTCGTGCCGGGAAATTTGCTGACGATTTCCTCGCACGCTTCGATGCCCGATGTGCCCGGCAGACGGATGTCCATGATCACGATATCCGGTTTGAGCGCCGCGACCTGCTCTATCGCTTCGCGCGCCGAACCTGCCTCGCCCACAACGTCGAATTGAGGGTGACGTTCGAGCAATGATTTTAAACCGATGCGCACCACCTCGTGATCGTCCACTAAAATCAATCTTTGTTTTGCCATGGGGAATATTTTCCTCCGAGATGTCCATGAAAGAGTATAGCCGAGAGGGGAACGTCTGGCAAGGGCAGTTAAAAAATCCGCAGGGACGACCTCACGTCGTCCCTGCGGCGCTAACTATATTTTGCGGGTTATTTTGCCTTGACAGTGATCGTCTTTGGCTTGACCTCTTCCGCCTTCGGCAGGGTGATGGTCAACACGCCGTCTTCGAATTCGGCCTTGGCTTTGTCCGAGACGACGCTGACGGGGAGCGTCACACTGCGTTCAAAGGCGCCCCACCGCTGTTCGCGGATGTGATAATTTTTCTGCTTGGTTTCGTTCTTTTCTTTCACCTCGCCTTTGATGGTCAGAAGATCGCCTGTGATGTTGATTTGAACCTCATCCGCTTTGATGCCCGGCAAAGCCGCCTTGACGACAATGTCGTCGTCGGTTTGGTACATGTCAATGGCCGGGACGCTGGCGCCGTGCCAGCCGTCGGTCAAACCAAACGGGCGGGTGAAGGCTTCATCGAAGAGACGATCCATGGCCTCGCGCAAGCTCATCATTTCACGCATCGGTTCCCAACGAATTAGATTGGACATAGCAACCTCCTTCTAACATGTTGGATTGATGCCCTTAATATAAAAAGCCCGCGTTAAAAAAACGTAGGCTTTGAATAAAATTTTCGTATGAAATTAGAGGGTCACGCCGCCCCCGGACGAGGCGACATATTATGCTTTTTCGCGGCGAAAATCCACAAACCGATAGCCTACGCCGCGTTCCGTCAAAATGTATTTTGGATTGGCGGGGTCCTTCTCTAATTTTTGGCGCAGATAGTTGATGTAAAGCCGGACGTAGTGCGGCTCATCGCGGTATTCATAGCCCCAAACTTTTTGCAGAAGCTGGTCGTGCGAAACCACCCAGCCCGCATTCTGCACGAGATGATAAAGCAAACGATATTCTGTTGGCCGCAATTTGACAAGCTTGCCTTCGAGCCAGATTTCGCGGCGGTCGAAGTCAATTTTGAGGCGGTCATCCACTTCAATGAGTCCGTGCATCGAACCGCTTATGCCTTCCGTCCGGCGCAGGACGGCTCGAACGCGGCTGACCAGTTCGCGGGGACTGAACGGCTTGGTGATGTAATCGTCTGCGCCCAGTTCCAGACCGCGCACGCGGTCGTCTTCCTCGCCTTTGGCGGTGAGCATGATGACGGGCACACTGCTGACTTCGCGGATCGTCTCGAGCACTTCGAAGCCGTCAATATCGGGCATCATCACATCGAGCAGAATCAGATCCGGCGTGTCGCGCAATTTGTCCAGAGCCTGCTTGCCATTAAAAGCCTCAAGGACCTGGAATCCGTCGTGTTCCAAGTTCATGCGGATAAAGCGCACCATGCGCTCTTCGTCGTCCACGACAAGAATGCGGCGGCGGTCAAATTCTTCCCGATGGTGTAAATGTTCTTCCTGCGGCATCTCATTCCCTCACAAAGCCGATGATCTTCTCTTCTTCTTCGCTCTCCAGCACCTCGATAAGCGTTACTTTGTCAATGGGCCAGATGACCTTGACGACGTTTTGTTCGAGGTAATGCAAATCCTTTCCATCGCGCTGACGAGGGTTGGAAAGCGTCACAATCGTATCGGTCGGTTTGGGGAGTTCGTCCACTTCGCCGACCACAGGAAGGTCTCCGCTCAGGTGTAATACAAGTGTGTAAGCCATAACTTTCCTTTCAACTGACGCGCCCGCTCGGTTTAAGCAAGACCTGTATCTTGAGCTTGCCGAGGGCAACTACATCGCCATTTTTGAGATTTTGTTCGACATTTGGGTTTAATCGTTTGCCATTTACATACGTTCCATTCGATGAACCCAAGTCCATAAGCAGAACCTGATTGCCTTCACGCTTGATCACGGCATGCAAACGCGAAACTCCGTTGGCATATGCCTGGTAGGGTGAAAGATCAATGTCCGGCATGATCGGCTGGCCTTCGCTGATGCGTCCAAGCGTGAACTCGCTCCTCTCGGATAAGGGAAGAACCTGACCGGTATCGAGCAGATGAAGCGTAACCCAGTTGTTTACCGTGACCGCCGGCGCGGGCGAATGAAGGATGGATTTCTTCTTGACGGTTTCCGCTACCTGACTCGTGTTGATCGTTTGCGTGGTGAGCGAATCGCCAACCCCTAAGGGAGCCCCACATTCGCTGCAAAACACGGCGCCAACCATGTTTGAATGTTTGCAATTCGAGCAAATGATCATTGAGACCCTCCAGCGGCCGACAGGAGCAAAGCCCGCGTGCCGTATTTAATTTCCTTGTTTCCTTCCTGACTGATAGCCTGCATGCGTTCCATATTTTCCGCTTCGAGCAGGGCTGTTTTCGCCAATTCCTTTTCGCCTTGCGTCAGCAGAAGGCTGGCCAGATTTTTAAGATGCTGTGTGGCTTTATCGAAATTTCGCGCTTCGGCTTCCTCCCGCGCACATTCCTGCATCCGATAAAGCGTTAAACGCGAGAGGGCGGAGAGAATGGCCGCGGGGGGCGGGTCGCTTTTTGGGTCAGCGGCCGCCTCGCGTTCCAGTTTGAGGCGGATCGGCGGGATCGGAGTTGGAAGCGCGGTGCCGCTTACTTTCAGCACGCCGTCTATAAGTGTAACCCGGTCGCTTTTGGAAGCCGATGGTTGAATCAGAAATTCAAATAAAACGTTAAGAGGCGTGTCCTGCAAAATTGGCCCCAGGTGAAGCGGATTCCCGCCTATGACCGGTCCGCCTTCCGGCTGGAGGCGGAAGGCATAATTGATTTGGATTCCGTCCTCCGGCTTGTACTCCAGAACCACATCCTCTGCAAATGTATGCGTGAGCGTATTGAATTTTTCCATCAGCAGGCGCTGGGTATCCTGCGGATTCGAAATATAACTGCTGTTATTGCCGGTGCGGCTGGCCAGCGCATCGAGGAAGATGTCGTTCCAATCACTGCCGATGCCCAGAGCGCTTATGCCAATGTTATTCCGCGCGGCTTCTTCCGCCAATTGCAGGCAGGCCTGTTCATCTCCATAAGTGTGACCGTCGGTGAGAAGGATGATATGGCTGATGCGCCTGGGGTCAACGCTTCGGCGGATTTCGCTCATTGCCGCTTCGAGTCCGTGGAGCATTTCGGTTGCTCCGCCGGTTTGCATCATTTGGACTCGTGCCTGCAACTTGGAAATTTCTGATTGAAAGGCGGCGGGAATCAACACTTCGGCGCGGTCGCTGAAGGCCACCACGCTGAAGATGTCTTCCGGCTTTAGACTGCGCATAATTTGCGTCGCGGCAGATTTTACAATATCAATCTTTTCGCCCTGCATGGAGGTCGAACGATCCAGCAGAAGGCAGAGATTGAGCGGCGGGGCGGGGAGCTTTTCGGTAGCGTTGCGCGGCCCCGCTTCAAGCAAGACATAAACCAGCTGTGATTCGTTGAGATGGACGAGATTGGCGCGGCTGTACTGGACCTTATGCTTTATGAGGCTGACCGGCTCCTCTTCCTCTGGGAGCGTTGCATCGTATTGGGCGCGGCGCTTTGGATTGGACAAGACTTCATACGCCTGTTGCACCTCGAGGAAGATTTCCGTTTCACCGGCGAGCTGGTTTTTGTCAGGATGCAGGCGCTGAGCCGCTTCGTAGTAGGCGCGCTTGATTTCCTCGGGCGAGGCGTCGCGCAAAACTCCCAGAAGACTGTAATAATCCTTCTTTTCTAATGTCATCCTATCCTACCATCTGAACCAGAATTACGCTGATGTTATCGGGGCCGCCGGCAATGTTTGCGGCTGTGACCATGTTCTGGCAGGCGCGGTGCAGATTTGGCGCCTCATTGGCGATACGGACGAGATCGTGTTCGGTAACCACACCCCACAAGCCATCGCAACAAATCATGAGCGTGCCGTTTTGTGGAAATGGAATGGTGAATACGTCCACATCAAGTGTGTCGCCCTGGCCGAGAGCGCGGATCAACACATTGCGATGAGGAAAGTTTGCGGCTTCTTCTTTGTTGAGGTGGCCCAGCTCCTCCAGTCTTTTGACGAGCGAATGATCGCGGGTGAGTTGTTCGATGCGCCCGGTCGGATAGACAGCGTAGGCGCGGCTGTCGCCTACATGACCGATGGTGACTTGCTGGCCCACAATCAGCGCCGCCGTGACGGTTGTCCCGCTGCCCGGCGCATCTTTTTGGATGACGCGGTGCGCTTCCTTAACCGCGCTTTCCATGATCTCCTGAAGCGATTCTTCCGGCTGCTGCATTGGAATCGTAAAAAGGTACGAATGAAACTTGCGCATGATCTGACCGGCAATGACGCGGACGGCGGCGTTGCTGGCCACCTCGCCAAATTGATGTCCGCCCATGCCGTCGGCTACGATATAAAGCCCAAAGGGAACGTTGGCCATGTTTCCGGCCAGCGTGGCGGTGATGGCAACCAGACTGTCTTCGTTGTGTTCGCGCTGTTTTCCTACGGATTGACCCGAAGCCGCCACCAATTGTTGAATCTCGTATTGAGCGCTTTGCGAGTGGACAATGGATTCGATCTGCTGATCTGAAAGCGGCGCGGTGGTCACATTTTCGATGGGAGCACTCGAGTCGCTTCCAAACAGCTTGCGAAAGAAATCAAACATGCAGAACTCCTTTGTCAGGCGAGCAAAGCATAAATCTGGTGATCGGTTGAGCCGATATAAACCACGTCGTCGAATACAGCCGGGGATCCCATGATTGCGCCCTGTGTTTCGAATTTCCAACGCTGGCGGCCGGTCCGGTATTCAAGGCAGTATAAATTTCCATCAACGGAACCGCAATATACCGAATCTTTGTAAACGGCGGGCGAACTGCTGACTTGATGTTCGGTTCGAAAACGCCAGACTTCTTTTCCGGTACGCGCTTCCACGCAATAAATGAATCCATCCGCCGCGCCGACGAATACGAAATTTTCAGAAACCGCGGGTGAAGAGACGGTGCCTTTTCCCAGCCGATAACGCCAAATCACCCAGCTATTGCGGGCGTCCACGCAGTAAAGGGTACTATCCAGTGAAGCGAAAAAGACAGATTGTCCTACAACCATGGGCGATGAAGTGACGCTTCGTTTGGCCTGAAAACGCCATTTCAAATTGCCGCGGAAATCAATTGCGTAGAAGTCGCCGCTTTCGTTTCCAAAATAAATCATTTCGTCCGTGACGAACGGCGTCGAACGAATTTGATCCGATGATTCGAATTTCCAAATACTGCGGCCCGTATTGAGATTCACCGCATGAAGCGAATGATCGTCCGAGCCAATGAACACATGCCCCTCGGCGATGCGGGGCGAGGATCGAATTGGGCCTTCGGTGTAGTACGTCCAGACGACTTTGCCGGTACGCTTGCTGACAACGTGCAGACGTTGATCTTCTGAGCCAAAATAAAGGTTGCCTTCGAACATAATCGGGCGTGAGACAATGCCCCCTTCAGAAGCATATTTCCATTGGAATTTGCCGTCCGCCGCGCTGAGGGCGTATAGATTATTATCATAACAACCGATGTAAACCACGCCCTCATGCACCAGCGGCGTACTGCGTATTTCATCTTCACATTTGAATGACCAGATGGGCTTGATTCCGCCCGTGGGAACGATGGACGTGGTTGCAATTTTCGAAAGCGCGCCGGTCTTGCGCGCCGCGTTGATCAATGCTTCCTTCATATCCGCCGCGCTGGGGAAACGTTCGGAGGGATCATACGAGAGGGCGGTATTAATGACCGCCTCAAGTTCTGGCGAGACGCGGGGATTGATCTTCCGCAGAGGGCGTTCTGCAAATGAGAACGGCGGCTCGAGGCGCGGGTCGCGGCGCGTCAAGGCGTGATGAAGGGTCGCGCCGAGAGAATAAATATCTGCCAGCGGCGTCGCTTCGCCGCGATACTGTTCGGGCGGGGAATAACCTTCGGTGCCGATCATCGTGCCTTTTTGTCCGGACTGGAATGTCTTCGCAATGCCGAAATCAATCAGGATAATATCACCATTGCTATTCACCATCACATTGGACGGCTTCATATCGCGGAAGATGATCGGGTCGGGCTTGTGGTTGTGCAGGAAAGAAAGCACATCGCACAATTGAATGGCCCAGGTCATCACTTGTTCTTCGGCCAGGAATCCGTTCGTGTCGTTGATGATCGCTTCCAAATCCTTGCCATGGATGAACTCCAGCACCAGATACGAACGATCCTCTTCAGTGAAATAATCGTAAATGCGCGGGATGGAGGGATGGTTGAGCGTCGCCAACAGGTTGGCCTCGCGTTCGAAATTTTGAACGATGGTTCGACGCACCAGCGGGTCGGGCGCCATATTGATCATTTCCTTGACCGCCACCAGCTTGGTCACATTTGGAAAGTGAAGATCGCGGGCGCGATAAACCGACCCCATGCCGCCCACGCCAATCACTTCCTGAATGTGATAACGTTTGGCCAGCGTTGTGCCGGCTTGCAGTTGGCGGTGGGAAAGGGTCGGATCTTCTCCGGAGGATGACGAGATGTGCTGAGTATCCAAAACGCCTCTAACTCGTTGAATTATAGTGTGCGATGACGGGATTGGCAACTACCGCGCCTCTTATTTACCGAACTGCAAGTTTGCTCTTGCCGGGAAATCTTTTCTGCGGCACAATGGGCTGACGATGAAAATCCTTGCCGTTAGCGATCAGGTGGTGGATAGACTTTATACGTTGGCGGGTCAGGGTCATTTCAACGAGGTGAGCATGATCCTGGGCTGTGGCGATTTGCCTTATACTTATCTTGAGTATCTTGTATCCGTGCTGAACGTACCGATGTTTTATGTTCCGGGAAATCATGATCCCGAATTCAATCCGGGATTTGCCTCGAGCCGCGCCGAAGGCGGCATAAACCTGGATTTAAAGTGCGCGCGCAATAAAGGATTTCTGCTGGCAGGCTTTGGAGGCTGTATTCGTTATCGGCCCGACGGCGTCAATCAATACACCCAGACCGAAGCGTTTATCCGCGCCCTGCGCCTCCTCCCCGCGTTGTTATGGAATCGAATTGTGTACGGCCGCCCCCTCGATATTCTCATCACGCACTCTCCGCCGTTTGGAATCCACGATGACGACAGCCAGGCTCATCGTGGCCTGCATGCCATCAACTGGCTTCTGCGGGTGGCGCGTCCGCGTTATCATTTCCATGGACATACTCATTTTCAGCGCCAGAATTTGGAGCCGTCTGTGGATCAATTCAAATCCACCACCATCATGAATGTATTTCCTTATAAAGTGATCGAGATCGAAGATGTCTGATGAATTGAATCTTCGCGTCCGCGCCGACTTTACGCGGGCGCGCTTCAAATCGTTCCTCAACCGCGCTTTCGCCGCCATTTCTGGCCAGCCGACGACCTTACTTTCGTATGACGAGGTCAAAGAGAAATTGCATGTGGGCGGCCCCATCTATCGCGGCATCCAGACTGTGCGCGTCGATCAAATCGTTGGCAGTCTGAACCGCTATCACGAATTCGACCGCGCCTTTCTCCCCGTCGCAGATCAGCTCGCTCCGCGTTGGCAAAACGTGGCTCGCGCCTTTTACAAAGAAGTCAGCCTGCCGCCGGTTGTGCTTTACAAAGTCGGCCGGGTCTATTTCGTGGTGGACGGTCATCATCGCGTTTCGGTGGCGCGTGAGCAGGGACAGGAATTCATCGAGGCTGAAGTGCGTGAATGCGCGACGAAGGTCAATATCACGCCGGATCTCAAACCGGAGGATTTAAAAATCCTCGGCGAAAAGGTCCGCTTTCTGGAACGCACCCGCCTCGATGAACTGCGTCCGAAAGCCAGGATCCGCCTGACCGTTCCGGATGGCTTCGACCGCATGTTGGAACATATCGCGGTCCACCGCTATTTTATGGGACTCGATCTCAAACGCGACATCAGCGATGAAGAAGCCGTCACGCATTGGTACGATACGGTGTATCTTCCCATTATCAAAGTGATTCGCAAAAGCAAAATCTTGAAAAACTTCCCCGGCAGAACCGAAGGCGATCTTTATCTTTGGGTGCTCGATCATCAGCATTACCTTGCCGAGGTCGAGGGCCAGTCCCTGCTCCCGCCCGAGGAAGCCGCGCGTAAATTTGTCGAAGAAAAGGAAGATTGATCAATGTCGTTACGGGAAGCGGCGCTGAAAACGCCGTGAAACGCTCCTCGCAGAATCATGTAAATAAATGGAGACTTTATGACTCGACATCCGCTATCCGGCGTTTATGCCGCCGCTGTCACTCCGCTAAAACCCGATCTTTCCCCGGACGTTGAAGCGGTTGCGCCGTTCCTGGCTTTTCTTGCCTCTCGAGGCTGTCACGGCGCGCTCATCTTCGGCACAACTGGCGAAGGCCCATCGTTTTCTCCCGCCGAGCGCGCCGGCGTCTGGCGCGCCGCGTTGAAAGTCCGCGAGCAATATCCGAACTTTCGCTTACTGGCTGGCACCGGCACGCCGAGTCTCACCGAGACGATTGACCTGACCAAACTTGCATTTGATCTCGGCTTCGATGCGGTCGTCACTCTGCCTCCATATTATTTCCGCAAAGCCGCCGATGACGGTTTGTTCAACTGGTTCGAGCGGGTCATTACGAAAGCCGTCCCCGAAGACGGCTTCATGCTTGGCTATCATTTTCCAAACGTCGCCGGTATTGGTTTCTCCCTCGATTTGCTCGCCCGCCTGAAAGATTGTTTTCCGACCCAATTCGCGGGCATCAAGGATTCCTCTCACGATGAGGATTTTGCCAGGGCGCTCGGACAAAAATTCGGCGGCGAACTGGCTGTCTTCAGCGGCACGGATTCGGATTTCACGCTTGCCCTGCAAAATCATGCTTCCGGTTGCATTACCGCGCCCGCCAATGTGATCTCTCCGAATCTCCGCCAAGTGTATGAGGCATTCTTCAGCGGTAAAGATACCTCCGCTTTACAGGCAAAAGTCAGCAGTCAGCGGCGCATCCTTGAAAAATATCAGCCATATCCTCCACTGCTCAAGGCTTTGCTGGCGCGCCTGCACCATCAACCGCGCTGGCCCGTCCGCCCGCCGCTGGTGGAAATGTCAAAAGCGGATGAAGAGAAGGTCGTTCAAGAATTCAAAAAACACGCCGGAGACGAACAGAGCCAGGCAGAAATGCTAAAAGACAAACCGGGCGCGCCGTCACAGTAAATTCGCTGTGAAGGGTGCTACAATAAAATTGCGACCGCCTACTATCTCAGGGAGTGGAACTCATGAGTAAAGAAGATGATCTTCGTGATACTCTCAAGAACGCCGCGCAGGAAATTGCCTCCGCGCAGACCAACCCGCGCACGTGGGATTCATGGATGGTCTATCTGCTGGCGCGCCTGGAGGAGCAGGCTACGCTGACGAGCGCCGGCAACCTGACATCCTATACGGAAATGCTGGCCGCCCTGCAGGACGCGATTCGCAACCGTATGCGCACAGGCGGTTGGAATTAATAGCTCACCTTGCGCGGCAGCGCGAGATTCATCCCGCATTTCCAGGCGATATGAATGTCGCGCTGTGAGAAACCTGCGGAGCATCGGCTTATAAATCGTAATATGCCCGTTACTTTGCCCACCCGTCATAAACCTTCCTCGCCAGCGACGCGATGAATGAATGCGCCTCCTCTTCCTTTTCAAACCCATTCGTCATGATTACCAATACAAACGGATTTTCCTTCGGCGGGTAAACGATCCCGGCGTCATGGAAAAACTTTCCGGTCCAGCCGGTCTTATGCGCCACGCGGACTCTTGCGGGCAATTGCGCCGGTATCATCTCGTTGAACCTTTGCCGGCTTAGAATGTTGATCATCACATCCGAATCTTCTTTTGAAACAACCTCCCTCTTTGCCAGTTTAATCAGAATTTGCATGAGGCCGCGCGCGGTGGCGGCATTGTTCAATCCAAGCCGAAACGCTTTATCGTCCTCCACGCCGCGGCGGATGGTCAAGCCGTCCGCCCCAAGTTGACGCATGAATTCGGTTGTCCGTTCGGGCGTGACGCGTTCGATCAGAATATTCGTCGCCAAATTACTGCTGACCGTGATCATGCGTTGAACAAGTTCCCCGATCGAGAGCCATTGACCGATGCATTGGTATAAATCCGTTTCCGAATCATCTTCGGCAGAAAGCGAATACGAACTTCCATCCGCGATGCTGGCGAATTCATTCTTGACGGGCATCTGATCGTTCAATGAAAATAATCCCTGCCGCGCCTGATGAAAGACTTCCATCATCACACATAACTTGAATGTGCTGGCGGGATGAAAGGATACATCGGGATGGATCAGGATTTCCTCGCCGCTTCCAATCTGACGCGCGGCGAGGCCGGCCTCCACGCCGCTGTTTTCGATCAAATGTCTGAGTTCTTTTTCCAGATGTTTCATTGCGGGAGTCTTTATGTCTTTGTTTTGCAAATGGTTCGGCAGCCTCAAGCCATTATAATATTCATATGCCCACCACATGGCGGCTTTTGATCACCCCTGCCGCGCGCGGCGCCTGGAACATGGCCGTGGACGAATCGATTCTCGAGCATATTGGACGCGGCGCGTCGCTCCCCACTCTTCGGCTTTATGCGTGGGAGCCGCCCTGTCTTTCGCTCGGTCACGCCCAGCCGTTTGCCGATGTGGATATGACGCGTCTCAGCGCACGCGGCTGGGATGTTGTGCGCCGTCCGACGGGCGGGCGCGCCATCCTGCACGCCGATGAGTTAACGTATTCCGTCATTGCGCCCGCGGATGAGCCGCGCCTGGCCGGCTCGATTCTCGAAAGTTATAACCGCCTGGCAGGCGCGTTGTTGGAAGCGGTTCGGGCGTTGGGGTTGCCGGTCGAAATGAAAGACGGCTCAAGTCCGAATCGCGATGCGTCCAATCCGGTTTGCTTCGAGGTGCCATCCGCCTATGAAATTACAGTCAATGGAAAAAAGTTGATCGGATCCGCACAGGCGCGCCGAAAAGAGGGCGTTTTGCAACACGGCTCGCTTCCCCTGACCGGTGATCTGGCGCGCATCACCGACGCGCTGATCTTCGCTGACGAAGCGAAGCGCCGCGAGGCGGCACAGCGATTGCTGGCGCGCGCCGCCACGGTCGAATCGGCGCTTGGACGTCCGGCGTTGTGGAGCGACGCGGCTCAGGCCTTCGTCTGGGCTTTTGAGACCAAACTGGATTTGAGCTTTAAAGAGGACGAATTATCCGAAAGCGAACGCGAGCGCGCCGACGAACTTGTTCGAGAAAAATACGCTTGCGACGATTGGACAAAGCGCGTGTGACGTTATCAGCGCACTGCCGCTGGAATGCATTCTCATTCCACAGGCGTGACCTGGAAGATGGTGTTTTGATAGCCGAGCGCGGCAAAGAATCGCGTGAGATAAGTTTCCGCGTTTTGCAAGGCCGTGTTCAAAATACCGTCGCCGATTGCCGCCTTTTGGATTTCATCCTGCGCCGATTGCCGGCAGGTGGTTTCGAGCGTCGGATCCGGTTTGATCAGGATGCCTGTGTCGCGGCTGTAAACGTAGGACTTGTCGTTATCCAATGTGGCGACGAAAATC
The DNA here is from genome assembly GCA_042408355.1 of Anaerolineales bacterium. Taxonomy (GTDB): domain Bacteria; phylum Chloroflexota; class Anaerolineae; order Anaerolineales; family Villigracilaceae; genus Fen-1038. The sequence goes on along the minus strand of JBHORD010000029.1, from coordinate 2,753 downwards.
TCCGCAGGCGGCAGTTTGACGGTCAGCACGCCGTTCGCCAATTGCATATCTCCCGGATTGATATTCGACATGTCAATGCCGGCAATCACAATGCCGTGACCAACGAAGAGCACTTTATCTCCAAATGCAAAACCAAACGTGCCTTGATTGACCTCGCAGGTAACGACTTTTTCCACACTGTATTGAATCGTTTCGAGCCGCGCCAGGGCGCGCACCTGTGTAATGTAAGTGACCGGATCGGGAATGACCGTCGGCGTGGGGTGCATCAAATCCGAGACCTGCGTTTGCAGTGAGGCATTGGCTTGTTGAAGCGGATTGAGCGCCTGTTGTGCCTGCCTGGCGGTTTGTTGAACGCTTTGTACGATGTAGTAAGCCGCGGCCGCAACTACGATTAATATTAGAATGGAAAAGAAATTGGAACCACGGTTATTCATGAGCTTCTCCTTGCGCTTGTTCAATTATAGCAACGACTGTATCATTAACACCGTACAATCGCGTTAGGGACGGATGAAGAAACTCTTTCCGCTCGTTCTGCTGGGTCTCTTTGCCTGTGGTTTGATGCCCCATCCACAGCCTGTCCCCACGCCTGCGGCAACCGTTACGCTGACGTCCACGCCCGCCGCGTCTTCCCTGAACCAGCCGCTGGGTTCCGATAAAAACCCATTGGTGCTCGCTCTGGCTCCTTCTGCCCGGCCAATGCAGGACGTCATCAACGCAGGAAACGTGCTGACCGCCGCGCTGGAAAAATCCACAGGCTATACATTTGTTTCGGTGATTCCGCCGGACGAGATGGAATTAATAAAGGCGTTTGGAAACGGTAACGCACATATCGGCGTCCTTACGCCGTTCGGATATTTATTGGCGTACGATCAGGGTTATGTGACTGCGGCGTTTGCCCGTCAGCAAAACGGCAACACATTTTACGGCGCTCAGTTCCTCGTTCGGAGTGACGCGGGTTTTACATCTTATTACGATTCGATCAAGGCGCAAAACACAGCCGAAGCGTCCACTGCGCTTGCACAATTTGCCGGAAAGAAACCATGCTGGGCAGATGCATATTCGCCGTCGGGGTATGTGGTTCCGCTTGGTTTTCTGGGCGAAGCGGGAGTCGCAACACTTGAGCCGGCTTTTATGGCGGGCCAGCCAACAGTCGTGCGCGCCGTGTATGCAGGCGGCATTTGCGATTTTGGCGCGACCTACATTGATGCGCGCACATACCCCGGCCTCGAAGATAGTTATCCAGATGTAATGCGAAAGGTTATAGTTGTTTGGCAAATACCGCCCATCATTCCTTATGACACCATGGTCTTTGCCAGCGGTATGACGATTGATATGCGCCGCGCCCTGACCCGCGCCTTCGTGGATTTGATGTCCACGCCGGATGGAAGTTCCGCAATGCAAACGTTATATGGATTTAATGCGATGAGCGTCGTTCAAGATGGTCAATATAATGAATTTCGAAAGGCGGTCAGGGCTTCGGGACTGGATTTGAACACGTTGGTAAAATGATAAACGTCACTCATTTGTATTTTTTAAGACAAACTGCTTGCCGAAAGCCGTAAATCGGGTTATTATCATGGATACGTCAATAGGGGTGTGTGCCCCCTGAAAATTCCAAGTTCACATCATATCGAGAGGAGAAGCAAATGAATAAACGTTTGACAATTTTGTTATTCAGTGTGTTGCTCGCCGCAAGCATGGTTTTGTCTGCCTGCGCTCCGGCGACAACGCCCGCTCCCGTCGCGACGGAAGCCCCCACCACTGCGCCGGTCGCAACGGAGGCTCCAACGACTGCGCCGACAACCGCTCCGGCAACTGCCGCGCCGACGGCGGCGCCAACTGTGCCAGCGCCGGTCTGCAATAAATTACCGGATGCTCCCCCCGCGCCCGCCGCTGGTCAACTTGGCTCGCCGGACAATCCCATCGTGATCACCTTTGTGCCATCCGGCGATACGGGCAAGATTGCCAAAGCCGGCGGCGCTATTGCTGACTGCTTGAGCCAGATGACAGGTCTTTCCTTCAAAGAGGAAGTAGGAACTTCTTACGCCGCATCCATTGAAGCGCTGGGCGCTGAGAAGGCTCAAGTCAGTTTCTTAAACACGTTCTCCGTCCTGCTGGCTGAGCAGAAGTACGGCGTCATTCCTGCATTGGTTGCCGTCCGCAAATACTCCACCAACGATCTCGATCCCGATAAGAATCTGGGAGGTCAGTTGGAACCGTTCTATAAGGGCCAATTCATTGCCAACGTCAATTCCGGCATCAAGTCTTTCGCCGATTTGAAAGGCAAGACTTTCTGCTTCGTTGACCCGAATTCAACCTCCGGCTATATTGTCCCGCGCATCATCCTGAAGGCGAATGGAATTGATCCAGATACTGACTTCAAGGCGACCCAGAATGCCGGTTCGCATCCGAATGTGGCCATCGCCGTTTACAAAGGCGATTGCGATGCCGGTGTGACCTACATCAATGTGTTGACCGACACTTCTGCCAATCTGGCGGCCACTTATCCTGACATCACGTCCAAAGTGATTGTCTTCGCGGATACTGATCGGATTCCGAATGACGGTATGCAGTTCGTCAAATCGCTGGATCCCAAACTTCAGGCTGTGATTGTTGAAGGCATGCTGGCTATGGCGCAGGACCCCGGTGGAAAGGCTGTTTTGAAGAGTCTGTACGCCTACGATGCTTTTCAGAAAGTTGACCCAACCTTCTATGATGATTTTGCTGCTGTTCTAAAGAAGGCTGGCGTTGAC
>JBHORD010000028.1:0-12958 GCA_042408355.1 Anaerolineales bacterium | reverse complement strand
CCGGGGATCGTCATGCTTTGCTGGGAGGCCGGATAATAATCCCGCCGCGGGAACAACTGGCCCAGAAGCTGGCCATTTTTATAAATGGAAACAACGGCGCGCGTATAGTCAACTCCCGCGGGGGCATCTTCCCACGAGGCTATATCGTTGTATTGAACGGTGTAACCGGACAGCGAGAGAGACTGCCCCACCGAAAGAGTTCCCTGCGTTTGTGTTTGAAACGCATTGATTCCCAAAATGCCGATCGCCATCAGCATCATGCTGATGTGGACGATATATCCGCCATAACGGCGGCGGTCGCGGCCAAAGAGATTCCACAGAGCCTGGGCGGGATTTTCCTTCGTGGCTTTGGAACGCGCCCAGGCGGCGCGTGCGAATTCGTAAAGCGTCACAAGTAATACGAGGGCAATCAGGTAGAACCCGACCAATGCAATGATGTTTTGGGTATAAGTAAAGAACAAAACGACCGTGACCGCCAAAGCCGCAACGGCCGATTTCCAGAACACACGGCCGATGGTTTTGACCGTTGAACGCTTCCAGGTGGAAAGAGGCGCGATGCCCATCAGGAACATCAAGGCGGCGAACAGCGGCGCGGTGGCGCGGTCATAGAAGGGCGGGCCGACGGTTACAGTTTGACCTGTAAAAATTTGGGAAATGATTGGAAAGACAACGCCCCAGAAGCAAATCACAAGTACGCTCATAAATAACAAATTGTTGAGGAGGAAAAGAGCCTCTCGTGAGAGCAGGGATTTCATCTCGGTCTCACCGCGCAGATCGGGCCAGCGGTAGATCAACAGAGCAATGGAAACGATGAAGGTGAAACCGATAAAGACGAAGAACACGGGGCCGATTGCGCTTTGAGCAAAGGCATGAACCGATGACAGCACGCCAGAGCGCGTCAGGAAAGTGCCGAAGATGACCAGCGAATAAGTCAGGATGATCAGGATCATGTTCCATTGTTTGAGCAAACCTTGTTTTTCCTGAATCATGACCGAATGCAGGAAGGCGGTGCCGGTCAGCCACGGCATCAATGCCGCGATCTCGACCGGGTCCCAGCCCCAGAATCCGCCCCAGCCCAAAACGTCATACGCCCAGCGGCTGCCCAGAACGAGTCCAAACGAAAGGAAGAGCCAGGCAATGAGCGTCCATCGGCGGGTAATGCGAATCCAGCGGTCATCTGTGCGTCCGGTAATCAACGCGGCGATGGCAAACGCGTACGGAATAACAAATGAAACAAATCCAAGATAAAGCATCGGCGGGTGAGCGATCATGCCCGGATGTCGAAGCAAGGGATTGAGGCCATTTCCGTCGGTGGGAAAATAAGCCGTGGCGTTTAGCGGGGCGAACATGCTCGTGACGATTTGCCCATCCGCAGTTTGCCAATAGCGCGCAAAAGGATTCTCGTAAAAGACAACCAGGCCAAGGAAAAATGCCGTTGTAAGCGCCGTTACCACAATCACCCATGGCAGGAACTCGCGGTCGCGTTCCCATTTGCGGAGGGTGACAAGCGATGCAAATGCGGACATCAGCCACGACCAAAAAACCAGCGAGCCGGCCTGTCCGCCCCACCAGGCGGTGATCTTCAAATAGGTGGGCATTTCGCGGCTGGTTACTTCGTAAACAAATGAAACTTCAAAGTGATTGGTGATCAGCAGATAAATTAGCGTACCTGCCGCGAGGCTGATCAGCGGCCATAACAGCAACATGGCTCGGCGCGCCGATTCAACAACAGCGGCAGATTTTGTCCGCTCGCCATAGATTGCCGCACCGACGCTATATAAAGCAACAATAAAAGCTACAACGACAACCCCATATCCAAATTCCGCAAGCATGCAAGCTCCTTAGAGAACAAGACCTGACAAGCAGATACCTCGCCAAGTCTTATACAACAATCAACCGCCGGTTTGATTCGGGACCGCGTCCTGATATTTAGTTGGGCATTTCAACAGGAGTTCGTCCGCGTGGAAAACTCCATCCGAACCAAGATGGCCGGTCATAATGGCCTGCGCTTCATTCTTGAGCAGGTCCGGTTTGGGACCGGTATATGTGATTTCGAGGCGCGACCGATTCGGGTCAATAACCGCCGCATGAAGCACGGCGGCGAGTCCGCCTTGGGCATCAATCACATTGTTATCGCCCGGCACATTGGCCACTTCGAATGTCAGCGTCAATGTTTGAGGGTCGTACTGAATAGTATCGCCCACAACAGCCCCCGATATGCGCAGGTTCTTTCCAACTGCGCTTGGTCCCTGCGCCTTCAGTTCATCAATTGTCATGAAGTATTCGGCGCTGGCTTGTGTGGATGAAACGATCAAGTAAACAACTGCCGCCAGAATCAACACTCCGCCAATTATGAATTTCATGCGTCCCATTATTACTGCCTCCAATGCAAAAAATCAAACCATCTGAACATACTTCATTCTACACGTCGAGATTAATGAAGACTGAAAACAGTCCAGACATTCGTCATAGAACATTCCCGATTTTATCCTAATTATCTGCTCTGTTGCAAACAGCCATTGCACGTAACACCTTTTGCTGCGAAGCGACCCCTCGCAAGCTGGAGACTCTTTGTTGCGTTCGCAATGACAATGTCAAAGGCGCTTGCGCCAAAGCACATTTACAGGGTAACAAATATCATATTTTGGCAGGCCGGCGGCTGCGCTTACAAATGAGATGGATCGGTTTTGCCGGGCGAGATTATGACATCTGTCATACGTGTTCGGTCTAATTTTAACTTGTGATTAATATCGCAAAGTCATACAATCTTACTATAAAAACCCGAATTTGCTGAGTATTCGAATAAAGGAGGTGTTTAGCGAAAAAATTTTAACGAGAGATGCTCGAACCCAATAAAAGGAGAATGTTGTTATATGTCACTAAAGAAAATGCTCATTTTAACAGGCATGTTGATCGTGACAGCGGCCATACTGGCGGCATGCGGCGGTACCGCTACATCCACTGCTCCCGTTGCCACACCAACACAAGCCCAACCCACGCTTCAAATCCCGAACAAAGATGCATTTTTGGGTTCCGGCCATGCGGACGGCAAAGCAGAGGCCTTCAATCATTGGAATGATGCGAATCCCGCCGTTGTTCCAGCGAATTGCGCCAAATGCCATACTTCCGCGGGCTTTCAGGAATTTGCCGCCACCGGCAAAGTCAGTACAGATGTTCCGGCCCCAGCGGGAACACTGGATTGTATGACTTGCCATAACGCGGCGGCTCTGGCTCTGACATCTGTAACCTTCCCGTCAGGGAAAGTAATCAATACGTCAGAAGAAGGCGAGGCAATTTGTATGAGTTGTCACCAGGGACGCGAGTCCATGGTCAGCGTGGATAAACAGATTGCAGCCTTCAATGTGACGGATCCGGATGCCGTTGTCAAGCCAATGACCGACGCCAATGGAAAAACCACGAACTTCGGATTCATCAACATCCACTACTTCGCGGCTGGCGCAACATTGTACGGCTCACAATCCCAGGCCGGCTATCAGTACCCTGGCAAATCGTATGATCCGCAATTTCGTCATGTCGCCGGAGTGGATACCTGCGTCGCCTGTCATGATCCGCACACGCTGCAGGTTAAAGTTGACAAATGCGCCGAATGCCATCAAGGCGTCAAAACGGTGGACGACCTGAAGAACAACCGCGAGAATGGTTCTCTGGCTGACTATAACGGGAATGGCGATGTTAAAGAAGGTATCTATTATGAACTGCAGGGCGTACAAGATACTCTTTATAAGGCCATCCAGGAGTATGCCAACGAGATAACCAAGACACCGATTGTGTATGACGGTTCCTCCTATCCGTACTTCTTTGTTGCCGGAAGCGATGGCAAACCTGCCAAGGATGATAAAGGCAATGCGATAGCCTACAATGCCTGGAGCGCCAGATTGCTAAAGGCCGCTTTCAACTATCAGCTTGCCGCCAAAGATCCGGGCGCCTATGCACACAATGCCAAGTATGTCATCGAATTGCTCTATGATTCGACGGCGGATCTGGATACGAAGCTGGCCACGCCAATTGACATGAGCAAGATGGCGCGCGATGATCCGGGCCATTTTGCCGGCGACACAGAAGCATTCCGTCACTGGGACAGCAATGCCAACGGTCTTGTAGATGCGGCTTGCTCCAAATGCCACAGCGCCACTGGTCTGCCAGTCTTTCTTGCCAACAACGGGACCGAAATCGTAACCAAGTCTGGCGTTCAGATCACTGGAATTGTCGGCCAGCCGATTTCAAATGGCTTTGCCTGCACGACCTGCCATGATCCAGCCAACTTCCCGAATCGCTATGCAGTGACCACGGTGCCTTTCCCCAACGGCGCAAAGTTGACCTTCAGCACTCAGAAAGATGCTAATGGCAACCTGCAACCGGTTGATTCCAATCTGTGCCTCGAATGCCATCAAGGCCGCGAGTCCACAGTAACTGTGAACAACTACTTGAGCGGCAAAGATCCGGACAAAGTTGATTCCACAATTGGCTTCAAAAATGTTCACTACTTTGCCGCCGGCGCCACCCTCTTTGGCACTCAAGCGCAGGGCGCATATGAATATGCGGGCCAGACTTACGTCGGCTACAATTCTCAGCACCCGCTCAATAAATGCGAAGATTGCCATGACGTCCACGCGCTAACCGTGAAAGTGGACGCCTGCAAAACATGCCACACCAATGTAACTTCGGCGGCTGATCTGGAAAATATTCGCGCAACAACGGATACGACCGATTGGAACGGCAATGGCGATACTACCGAGGGCGTCTACAAAGAAATTGACAGTTTCCGCACCGCCCTTTATGCGGCCATTCAAGATTACGCCAAGAACAAGGCCGGCACGCCGATCGTTTATGATCCCGCCAGTTACCCTTACTTCTTTGTCGCTGGGCCGGATGGCAAACCCGTCCTGGATTCGAAGGGCAATCCCACCGGCTACAATGCGTGGACACCTCGCCTGCTCGAGGCCGCCTACAACTATCAGTATTCCGTCAAAGATCCTGGCATGTACGCTCACAACCCAATGTATGTCATGCAATTTTTGTATGACTCCATTAAGGATTTGGGCGGCGACGTATCGAAGTTGACGCGGCCTACAGTCAGCAAGTAACATTTCTACAATATTTGAAATAGCGGACGCAGTGCGTCCGCTATTTTTTTATGAAACTGATGTTACGCAGTTTTCTCGTAGCGCGACATTCGTGTCGCCTGGAAATGCGGGAGGAATCTCGCGCTACCGAGGTGAGTTAAAAAAATTAAAATCGTGCGACCACTAATCATATCGAATTGGTGATAAATAACACTTTCCGCTTACTAAAAACCACATAGAATTACGATATGTGCCCACACCGTACGCGCTAGTTGACGCATCGGCTCAAAATTCAGGAGAATGCAGTGATAAAGTGGTTTTCCAACAAACTTAAACTGACATTTTTAATTATCGGGGTGAGTTTGCTCCTCGTGGCCGCGGCCGCCTGGGCGTCGCCGGTAGACGCGGCGAAGCCATCTCAACTTGTTTCGCCGTCCGGGGTTCAGGATAAGACGTCAAATGCGTATTGTTTGAATTGTCACAACCAGCCAGGGATGACAAAAACCTTGCCCAGCGGCGAGGTGCTTTCACTTTATATTGATTCAACTTTATTCAATCATAGCATCCACAATCAACAGAACATCGCGTGTGTTGACTGCCATACAAACATCAGCACATTTCCACATCCGGCTTTCAATGCCAATAATCTGCGGGATGTAACGCTTCAACTTTACGGCGTTTGCAAGAATTGTCACGCAGATCAGTTCAATCAAACGCTCAACAGCGTTCACCAGAAAGCGTTAGAGGCGGGCAATTCCAACGCCGCCGTTTGCACCGATTGCCATAACCCTCATCAACAAACGCAAATCATCGACCCGCAAACCGGAAAGCTCTCTCAAGATGCGCGCCTGCAAGTTCCGCAAACTTGCGCCCGTTGTCATAGCACGATTTACAACACATACAAAGGCAGTGTGCACGGCGCGGCTCTGACGCAATATGGCAATCTCGATGTTCCCACCTGTATTGATTGTCACGGCGTACACAATATCCAGGATCCGAACTCCGCGCAATTTCGAAATGCCGTTCCGGAATTATGCGCCAAATGCCATACCGATCCGAAGATCATGAACAAGTATGGCATTTCCACTCAGGTCTTGAACACTTATGTGGCTGATTTTCACGGCACGACGGTCACCCTCTTTGAACAAGTGTCGCCGAACACGCCGACGAATAAACCGGTTTGTACCGACTGCCACGGCGTTCATGATATTTCGAATGTTGACAACCCTGCGACCGGCATTGCCATCAAGCAAAATCTTCTGCCCAAATGCCAGCGTTGTCATCCCAATGTGACCACTGCAAATTTCACCGATGCATGGATGAACCATTACGTTGCGAGTCCGCAAAAATTTGCATTGGTTTATTATGTAAACCTGTTCTATAAATTCTTCATTCCTCTTGTGATCGGCGGCATGCTGGTCTTTGTGATCACAGACTTTATCAGACGCATGATGGATGCCCGGAAAGGAGCGCGTCATTAATGGCCGAGAAAACTTCCGCTCCTGCGCAGTCTCGAATGTATGTTCGCTTCTCTTTTGCCGACCGGCTACAGCATCTGCTCCTCCTGCTTTCATTTACAACACTGGCTGTCACAGGGCTGGTCCAGAAATTTGCGGAAAATCCCGTTTCGCTGTTCATCATACGATTATGGGGGAACGTGGATAACGTCCGCGTCACGCATCACGCGGCCGCAACAATATTGATGCTGCTCGCCATTTATCATATCCTTGGATTTGGTTATAAGGTCTTTGTTCTGCGACAGCGAATGACCATGCTTCCAAGTCTCCAGGATGTAAAAGATGCGTTGAAAGCGCTGGCTTACAACATCGGCCTGAGCAAGACTCGCCCTCAGATGGGACGTTACACATTCGAAGAAAAGGCCGAATACTGGGCGCTGGTTTGGGGAACAATCATCATGGGCATAACCGGCTTCATGATGTGGAATCCAATTGCAACAGTCAAGTTCCTGCCGGGCGAATTCATTCCTGCCGCCAAGGCCGCCCACGGAGCAGAAGCAGTATTGGCCGTCCTTGCTATTATCGTCTGGCACATGTACGGCGTCCATCTCAAACGCTTCAACAAATCCATGTGGACGGGGCGCTTAACCGAAGAAGAGATGCTTCATGAGCATCCGCTGGAGCTGGCTGATATCAAAGCCGGCATGGATAAGCCTGTACTTGAAGCAAATACGCTTCGCAAACGTCAGCGAATCTATTATCCCGTTGCGGCTGTTGTCGGAGCCGCGATGCTTCTCGCAGTATATGGATTTGTCAATGGCGAACAGACGGCGATCACGACGATCCCGCCTCAAGCTCCGACGATGGAGGTCTTCGTACCCCAAACCCCAACGCCTCTTCCGCCGACGCCGACTGCGCCTCCGTCTCCGACCGCCGCTCCAACATCGGCGGCCTCGAGCGGCGCCCCATCCTCTCCAACCTGGGATTCTGCGATCGGGCCTCTTTTCGCGGCGAAATGCAACGCATGCCATATCGCGACGATCTCTGGCGGGTTAAACTTAGGGACATATGCGGATGCAATGAAAGGTGCGACGGATGGTCCGGTCATTGTTCCGGGCGATTCGGCAGGCAGTAAATTGATTGTTATTCAGTCCGCCGGCAACCATCCAGGGCAGTTATCAGCCGATGAGCTTGCAATTGTAAGGCAGTGGATTGACGCAGGCGCCCCGGAAAAATAAAGCCATTTCCCCTCACCAGCAGGGAAGGGGAAGCGGTGAGATAACGAAACAGCCAGACGGAAAACCGTCTGGCTGTTTCGTTTTGTGATTGATCTTATGCCGTTACTGTCTCCGCGGATTCCACTTTGACTGTTTGATGTTCCTGTTCGTAGATCCGATGGTCCACCACATGCAAATAGCGGACTCCGAGCGAGAACAATGTCAGTCCGTAGGAAATGATTCCTAAACCGGCCATCCACTCAATGATGGATGGACGGTACATGGTGTAACTCACTGTCGGTTCGCCGGGCAGATAGGAGACTAATACAAGCAAGCCGGAAAGGTTTGTGTCCCAGCGATAAGCAATGACTCCGCCGACAATTAAAGCCAGAGCGATCATACGCAAGATCGGATTTGAACGGCTCTTTTTCCTCAGCAGGATAATGATTGGCGCGACCGCGCCCAATAGCATCTCGCCGAACCAGAAATTGAACGAAAGCACCCCGCTGGTCAGGATATTCAACCCTTCGGTGCGGCCTGCTTCATATGTATAGGTCATCGAAAGCGCATCCCAGAATCGGAAATAGAGATAGACCACCATAATCCAACCGATAAAATGTGCAACCCGATCGAGCAATTCGTCTTTGATGACGGCGCGTTTTGTTAATCGCGCCGAGAGCATGGAGGCAAAAACTGTCAACGCCATTCCGCCCGCCACGGCTGAGATGATGAACAACACAGCAATGTCAGGCCGGAACCAGTATGGCCGGGCTTTAAGCACACCATAGACCGCGCCGAGCGACGATTGGTGAAGCATCGAAAGACACAACCCGACAACCGCCAGATACGGAGCATAGTGATGTGCGCTTTCAAGTTTTTCGGCGATTGCCGGAAAGCGCTCACGAAGCCAATCGAATGACGAAAGGATTGGCAGCACTTCCAATACCAGCACGCTCAGATAGAGACAGACGCACATTGTCACTTCCCATAAGAGGGAATGTTGGTTCCAGTAGACAATAGCGTGCCAGAAACGATCCGGTCGGCCAATATCGAGCATCAAGGCCAGCATTGCCATAGTGTAACCAGTGAGACCGATAAATGTTGCGGTGCGCGCCACCGCCTGATATTGTTTTAGCCCAAGCAGATATACGCCCGCGCACAGAAAGAACGCGCCGCCCGCCAGGGCGATGGATGAAAGATCAATTGTGATCCATAAACCCCACGGCACGAGGTCCGAGAGATGCGTGACGGAGAGTCCTTTTGAAAAAACGATCAAACCGGCAGCCAGTCCCATCACCAGGAACAGACTCAAGAGGGACATCCATCTGCCCCAGGCGGAATTGAAGAAGGATTTGATGTTGGATGTTGTCATGTCAACCCTCTGCTTTGGGAGGCAAATAATAAACGCGCGGACCCGTTCCCAAATCTTCGCGCAAGCGGAAATGCGGATTCGATTTCAGGAGTTTGCTCACTGCGGAATTGGGATCCTTCAAATCGCCGAATACACGCGCGCCGGTAGGGCAAGCCACGACACAAGCCGGAGTCGCATCTTCGTCCACGCCCGGTTCAAGTCCAAGCTGTAAGCCGCGGTCAATGCGTTGATAACAAAACGCGCATTTCTCCGGCACGCCGCGCGGGCGCCGGCGGACCTCCGGCTCGCCCCATTCCGGGACAGCAGGATTCGGCCCATCGAATTTCTTCCAGTTGAACGAGCGCGCTCCGTAGGGACAGGCTACCTCGCAATACCGGCAACCGATGCATCGGTCATAGTCCATCATCACGATTCCATCAGGACGATAATAAGAAGCCTTCACCGGACATACTTCCACACAGGGAGCTTTTTCGCATTGCATGCAGGGACGCGGCAGATATACTTTTCGGTTGCCGATCTGTCCCGCTTCGAGGACCGGATTCCATGTAATATCTGGCGAAACGTCATTGTGTGCGCGGCAGGCCATGACGCAATAGCCACAGCCGGTGCACTTGCTCTGATCGATGACCATTGCCCATTGACGTTCGCCAACCGGCGCAGATTCGGAAGCATTGACCCTGGTGATGACTTGCAAACCGGCAACGGTAGCCGCGGCGACCCCGGCAACTTTAAGCACATCGCGGCGGGAAATTTTTTCATCGTTCATGCCGGCCTCCCTTGACGATGTATTTATGATAAGCACGATCCAACCACGGCGTGAGAATCATGCCGCCAGCCAATCCAATCATACCGGCCATCACCGCATATCCAAACGGGCTGACAGGCGCCGGTTCGTTGCTCACAGGCGGAACTGGCGTGACCACTGCAGTTGGCTCAGGCGTAGGCGTGCCTCCCGCTTCTTCGATCTTGATCGCTGCTGCAGCCACAGCCTGTCCCGGAGCATGCATTTGATTGGCGTGGCACTTATTACATGTGTCTATGCTGGGTACAAAACTATGGTCGGGAGCCTGGTGCACGACGGCGAAATCGGCCGCACTTGCGGTTTTGCCTGTCACATTGAAGCCGAGGTGACAATTCACGCAGGTCACACCCGCACGCGCGTGCACGGACGTTGGAAAGTTCTGCATGGCATCTTTGTGGCAGGTCTCGCATAAGGCAGAGCCATCATCGTTGGCGGCCGCGCCCGGCACAACTTTCATCCCGGCGGCATGCGGATCATGACACGTGGTACAACTCATATTCCGCTGATAATGCGCGCTCAACTTCCAATTGGCAGTCGCAAATCTTGGATCGCTGTGGCATTTCCCGCACAGATTCGACGATGTGTCCGTCGGCATGTTATCAACTGGATGATTTGCCGGAACGGGGCTGTGGCAGACCTGGCATGAGACACTGTCCGCTTCGGATTGTCCTGTTGCCGGATCATATCCGGTGGTATGGCACACAAGACACGCGCCCGGCTTGCCCTGCGCGGTCCACGATTGCACAAAAACCGGATCAGTCATTGCTCGACCATGCGGTCCGGTTTGCCACGTGTCATAAATGTCTTTATGGCAGGCCGCGCAATTGTCCACATTGACCTGCTCAGCCTGAGTGATTGACGGAGGCGGCGAAGTTGGAGTGCCGTCCTGCGCCTGAACGACAATAAGCGTTACGCCCGCAAACAGCAGGGCAAACATCACAGCCGTCAGAAAACGTTGAAAGCGTAGAGCCATATGACATTCTCCTTGTTAAAGTTAGGGGTGAGCTGGAATAGGCGCCCCGCGAAATATCGGACAGGTAAAGCATTCCTGGCGCAAATACCCATTGGGCAAACGGCGTGCCTGCCAACATGGAAGCGGGGAAAGAAAGCCCGGACAATTTTCGCGTACTTCCTCAGCGCAACGGTTTGTTTTCCAACATTCCGGTTTCTCAACCGGCAACAGGCGGGACTCGCTTTCCTTCTGCCAGCGTTCATCCAATTTACGTAAAAAATACACGGCCAATACTGTAATTAGAACCGGAAGACCAAAACGAAGGAACAGGCCGCCCACGAATGCGAATAACGCATTGATCTCGGTCATACGTCACCTCTCATTTTGTAAAACCGCGCACGCTCACGCCGCCGCATCCGTTCGCCGATCAAAAGGAGCAACCCAAATGGGAGTATCAAACGCAACACAAACAGGGCAAGCATCAATTCAGGGGCGTTCATCGCATTCTCCTTTCTCAGGATCGTCCTTAGTTTAAGAGACGGAGAAGTGAGACGTAAATTCGGGCGTCTCCCCAACTTTTGATTTTGCTTCTGCGGTTCCTTCCGGACTTGAGCCTGCGGCGCGCGCCCCATGCTTTGCCTCGGCGGATAGGTGATTTGCCCCATGACGCGGACTTCCTGCAGAACCGACACTGCAGGAAGTCCGAAAAATTACCTGTTTTTTAACTCCCCTTACGCGGTAACGTGAGATTTATCCCGCGTTTTCAGACGACCTGGATGCCGCACTACAGGGAAACTCCGTAACATTTAAAAAATTTTCACGAACGGGATGCGGGGTCTGCAGAAAGATATTTGTCCGCCCTGTAAACAAAATTTGAACTTCAGGATATTCTTTTATACACTTCCCTCTTGGACCAGCCGGATCGTTTCGCAAGTTCGAACGAAATTTCCTTCGCCGACTTTTCCTTTTTTAATTCATTCTCGATGGCTCTCAACAACTCCTCTTCCGGCCACTTCTCCATTTCTCTTTTCATCTTTCCTTGAACGACCAGCACGAATTCCCCGCGCGGTTCCTTGAAATGACGGATCGATTCGCCGATTGTCCCGCGCCAGATTTCTTCATGGATTTTGGATAATTCACGCGCCAGCGCAACCTGACGATCGCCTAAAACAATTTGCAGGTCCTTCAACGACTCAATCAAACGATGCGGCGTCTCGAGAAAGATCAATGTGAACGGTAAATCGGCCACAGCTTTCAACGCGCTCGTTCTTTCAGACGGCTTGCGCGGCAAATAACCCAAATATAAAAATGAATCCGTTGGCAAACCAGACGCGGCCAGGGCGGCGATCGGAGCCGAGGGCCCCGGAATAGGGCTGACGTCAAAGCCGGAAGCGAGCGCGGCGCGCACCAATTCATACCCCGGGTCGTTGATGGCAGGCATGCCCGCATCCGAAACAAGCGCCACATCGCCACGCGAAAGGGCGGCGAGGATCGAATCGAGTTTGGTCAGCTTGTTGTGTTCGAAATAACTGGTAAGCGGTGTATGAATGTCGAAATGACTCAGCAGTTTTTGAGTCCGCCGCGTATCTTCTGCGGCGATCAACCGCGCCTCACGCAAAATTCGCACTGCGCGCGGACTCATGTCTTCAAGATTCCCAATCGGCGTGGCAACAAGATAAAGGACGCCCATCAATTCGATTGTAACTTAAAAACTTAACTTACACAGCAGCGCGGGATTTTGCAAATTTACAAATTAATTGACAATAGCGTAGCGCAAAATTTATTTTGCCTTACGAAAGCCCATATCCGGATTGTTAGAATAATTTGGGAAAAATGCAGCTTCTTGCATTTTCAGGTGATATGAATGTCGCTCTGCAAAAAAACTGCATAATGTCAGTTAAAAATTTCCTCCCTCGTTTCCGAGGGAGGAAAGGCAGAAGAAGAAGAATTCTAGTCACCTGACAGTTTGCTCAATAAGAACATAAAGGCAGCGAGAACGTTTGAGCATGTAACAAGAACCGTTCCATGAGGCGCAAGCCAATCTGAAAGAGACTCAAGTCGCGGCGGTCTTTGC
>JBHORD010000006.1:0-6444 GCA_042408355.1 Anaerolineales bacterium | reverse complement strand
GCTGAGAGTCTTGGCGCCTCGACCACTGCCGCGCTGATGGTGGGAGGGGCGAGAGTCGGCCCTTGCGTCACCGGAATCGGAACAACATTCGGCGTGCAGGCGGCGAGAAAAGCAAACAGAAAGAGGAAAGAAAAGATGCGTTTCATGATTCTCCTAAAACGTGTTGGCAGGTTTCAAAGTTTGAAAGTCGGCAGAAAGTTGCACGTTAGACCTTCCAACTTACAAACCTTCTAACCTATAAACTGGACGATAGTCGCTTCGCCTTGACCAACGCCGACACATAACGTTGCCAAACCGTATTTTATGTTTCCGCGGCGTTTCATTTCATATAACAAGGTCGTTAAGATGCGCGCGCCGGAACAGCCGAGCGGATGTCCGAGCGCGATGGCGCCGCCGTTGACGTTGACGATTTCAGGATCGAGACCGAGGTCTTCGATCACCGCCAGTGATTGAACGGCAAATGCTTCATTGAGTTCAACGAGGCCGATATCCTTGACCATCAATCCCGCGCGCGCAAGGGCTTTCTTCGTGGCAGGCACCGGGCCATAGCCCATCACACGCGGCGGGACTCCGGCGGCGGCGGAGGCGACGATCCGTGCGATCGGCTTGAGATTCAACTCTCTGGCTTTTTCTTCGCTCATCAACAACAGCGCCGCGGCGCCGTCGTTCAAGCCGGATGAATTGCCGGCCGTCACGGTTCCGCCCTCGGCGCGGAAGGCGGGCTTGAGCCGCGCTAACGATTCCATCGTCGTATCGCGGCGCGGGCGTTCATCGGTTGTTACGAGAATCGGCTCGCCTTTTTTTTGCGGGACGGGGACAGGCAGAATTTCTTCGGCAAACTTTCCAGAGTCGATTGCGGCGATGGCGCGTTGGTGGCTTCGCAAGGCGAACGCGTCTTGTTTTGCGCGCGTGATGTGGGGACGTTCGGCGGCGATATTTTCCGCGGTCTCGCCCATTGATTCGATGCCATATTTCTCTTTCATCTTTGGATTCGGATAACGCCAGCCGAGGGCCGTGTCCCAGGCGGTGAGATTGCCAAAAGAGAATCCCGCTTCGGCTTTCGGGATCGAATACGGCGCGCGGCTCATCGATTCGACGCCGCCCGCGATGAATATCTCGCCTTCGCCCGCGCGGATGGCGCGCGCGGCCTGGTTGACGGCGTTCAAACCGGAGGCGCACAAACGATTGACCGTTACGCCCGCGACTTCAACGGGAAGCCCCGCCAACAACGCGGCCATGCGCGCCACGTTGCGATTATCCTCCCCGGCTTGATTTGCACATCCAAAATAGACTTCTTCGACGAGGGCTGGATCAAGTTTGTTGCGTTCGACAATGCTCTTTATAACGAGCGCCGCCAAATCGTCCGGACGAACCGGAGCGAGGACTCCGCCCAATGCGCCAATCGGCGTACGAATCGCGTCAACGATAACAGCTTCCTTCAAATTCGACATTCTGAGACCCTCCGCATCAATGGGATGACAAGAATTCTTCGTACAACGGCGTCCGGCGTGACATAAGGCAGATTCAAATTATTTGTCCCGCGGTATGCCCATGAACTCAGAAAGAATCCCCGCCGCAAAGATCAAAGGATGCTTTTTTAACATTTAGATTTTGCCTCAACGACATTTAATCGTGTCATTTGATTTTACCACCTGGAACGACAGGATGTTTGTAGCTGTGAACAATGACGCATGGCACTATTTTCCCGCTTTCGCTGAAGCGTATAAATAAATTACCAGCGTGTTGAGCGCGAAGTGTTAGTGATCCACAGGATTGGCTCCTGCGCATCAAGGAGCGAAAATGAAAATTCAATATTTCGAGCCGCACACAGTGCGACTTTGTCAGTACGTGATCGCCAGCGCAGATATGTACTTTTGCGAGGCGGAACAGCGCGATGTGTTTTTGGGCAACGACAAATATGGCCATCTCACTCTATGGGGGGAGATATCGGGCAGGGGGCCATCCACCAATATAGATTTGTGCGAAATATTTTTGGAATACAGCCTGTATTGTTGTTCGCGGCGCGGCGCGGCCGAGGCGCTTGATTACATGCGGGGTTTTGGAGAGCAGATCGGACGTTCGCTTGCGAAATATCTCATAGAGAATCCTTCGCTGTTGGCGCCGGAAAACCCGGCCGTCCTCGCGCTGGAACATGCCATCGAAATGATGGGGGCGCGTTTTTATGTTGAGCATTTGGAAAATGAAACGCGTTTTATCGTCACGGATTGTCCGCTTGCGAAAGCTGCTGAACGTTCTGGCTTGCGGAACGTCGAACTTGCCCGCCAAGGAATCAATTCCATGTGCCAAAGCCTGATTTACGCCATGGATCCAAATTTGAATCTGAATGCATCGTCATCAGACCAATCTGAATTCGTCTTTACGATTTCGATGCCCATCCCCGCTTGACGCGCAATGCCTTTTCCTGGCGGCCATCAACCCTGATGACCTTTTCATTACTTGATCTCCGGCGTAAGCGCCCCCGCCGCTGAGGGCCCGTTCCTTTTATTGATTTTTGCAAGAGGTCTATTCTGTAACTCGCCTTGCTCAGCAGCGCGAGGTTTATCTCGCACTTTCAAGCGGCATGAACGCCGCCCTGCGTGGAACACTGCGTAACATCAGTTATTTAAATTTTGGAGACATGATATTTTGTATAACCGAACTATGACGCATGGCACTGTTCGCTTATAGCCGAAACCGCCATAATCAAACTGGCAAGGTATTTTGCTAAATAGTCTCCAACTTCTCATATAAGGAGGCCTAATGCCAGCGGCAAAAGGTTGGATCGAAGTAAGTGACCTTTATTGTAAGGGCTGCGAATTATGTATCAGCGCCTGCCCGCAGGAGGTCATGGAATTGGATATGTCCCGGCTGACGCCGAAAGGATACCACCCCGCGCACACGTTCAAAGACGGATGCACGGGGTGCGCTATTTGTGCCATTGTCTGCCCGGACGCGGCCATAACGGTTTATCGTGAAATTACAAAGGTTGTGCCGGCAACAACGTAAATTAAACGGCCAAGAATGCCAAGAATGCAAAGAAAAGTTTTTAAAATCTTTGCGGCCCTGGCGTGCTTTGCGGTTAATTTGGAGAATAAATATGACACGTGAAATGTGGGAAGGCAATCAAGCCATTGCGGAGGCCGCCGTTCGCGCGGGACTTGAGGCATATTTCGGCTATCCGATCACACCTCAAACCGAAGTTTTGGAATACCTCTCGCGGCGGATGCCCGAACTGGGACGCGCCTTCGTTCAAGCCGAAAGCGAACTTGGCGCGATCAACATGGTTTATGGCGCGGCCTGCGCGGGTGTACGCGTCATGTCAACTTCGTCCAGCCCGGGCGTGAGCCTGATGATGGAAGGGCTTTCATATATTGCGGGTACTGAAATTCCTGCGGTGCTTGTCAATGTCATGCGCGGCGGCCCTGGCCTTGGCAACATCGCGCCCTCGCAATCAGACTACAACCAGGCCGTGCACGGCGGCGGGCATGGCGACTACTTTCCCATCGTTTTGGCCCCGGCCTCCGTACAGGAAGCTGTGGATTTGATGGGATTATCGTTCGATCTTGCGGAGAAATATCGAAGCATCTGCATCATGATCATGGACGGCTCCATTGGACAAATGATGGAACCCATCCACATGCCTGAGATGAAACCTGTTCAACGCAAGGACTGGGATTGGGCAACCAACGGCCGTATGGGCAAACGAGAGCGTCATGTTCTGACTTCGATTTATCTCGATCCTTACGAAGAGGAAAAGACAAATTTGCGCCTGCTCGAGCGAAAGAAGAGAATCGAAGCCGACGAGGTTCGATATAAAGAATACTTCCTCGACGATGCGGATTTCGTTGTAGTCGGTTTTGGCACTGCAGGACGTGTGTCTTTATCTGCAGTGCGCGCCGCACGTGAGCATGGGATCAAGGTCGGTTTACTGCGGCCTGTTACAGTCAGTCCATTCCCGCATAAAGTCATTGATGAACTGGCCAAACATGTGCAGGGCTTCCTCGTCGTTGAGATGAACACCGGACAGATGCTGGAGGATGTCCGCTTGTCTGTGAAAGGGCGCGTCCCTGTCGAGTTTTATGGGCGGCCCGGCGGTGTGGTGCCATTTCCTGATGAAGTCTTGAGCGAGATCCAACGTGTTGCGTCCAGCAAGTTGAGTCTCGACGTTAATCCACGCGATGCGTGGTTCGAGCGTATGATGGCGCACAACTAGAGGTGAGAATGACTGCTCCTGTTGTAAATAATCTGGTTTACGAACGACCTGAAGGTTTCACCGACACGCCAACACATTATTGCCCCGGATGCACGCATGGCGTTGCCCATCGTTTGGTTGCGGAGGTGTTGGAGGAAATGGGCGTGCTGGAAAAAACAATCGGCGTCGCGCCGGTGGGATGCGCGGTATTTGCCTACAACTATTTCGACACGGATTTTGTCGAAGCGCCTCACGGACGCGCCCCGGCCATGGCCACCGGTATCAAGCGCGTCCTCCCCGATCGCGTGGTTTTCACCTATCAAGGCGACGGCGACCTTGCTTCGATCGGTATGGGCGAGATCACGCACGCCGCGGCGCGCGGAGAAAATATCACGGTGATCTTCATTAACAACGCCAACTACGGCATGACCGGCGGACAGATGGCGCCGACTACACTGCCCGGCATGAAGACAACCTCCTCGCCGAACGGCCGCGATGTCGAAACGCAAGGTTATCCGATTCGAGTGTCTGAGATGCTTTCAACGCTCGACGGCGCCGGCTATATCGTGCGTCGTTCATTGCATGATCCGAAGAACATCCGTCTGGCGAAGAAAGCCATCCGCCTCGCCTTCGAGACGCAGGTGCGCGGACTCGGATTCTCGATGGTTGAATTGTTATCAACCTGCCCGACCAACTGGGGTATGACGCCGGTTGAATCGCTCAAATTCGTGGAAGAGAAAATGGTTTCGTATTTTCCGCTGGGCGATTACAAAGTCAGTCAGTCTGTGGCACAGATGAAGGTGTAGGATAGAGGATGGAAAATAGTTAATGGTCAATCCATTAACCATCATCCATTAACCATCATAAGGAGCAAAGCGACTTATGCAAAAAGAAATCATCATCGCCGGCTTTGGCGGACAGGGCGTTCTCTTTGGCGGACAGGTTGTGGCATATGCGGCCATGGATGCAGGAAAAGAAGTTACATGGTTTCCATCCTACGGTCCGGAAATGCGAGGCGGAACGGCCAATTGCACGGTGGTCATTGCGGACGATGAAATCGGTTCGCCGTTGGTCAAGAATCCGCCGCTGGCAATTGTTCTCAACCTGCCATCGTTTGATAAATATGAGCCTTTGATTCAAAAAGGGGGAACGCTGGTCGTCAACAAATCAATGGTGGATCGCGGCGCCCGGCGCGATGACATCCATGTTATCTTGGTGCCCTGCAATGAAATCGCCGAAGAGATCGGAGATCGCAAACTTATCAACATGGTGGCTGTTGGCGCTTTATTGACGGCTCTGCCAGAACTGAGCGTTAAGGATGTCGAAAAAGCGCTCGCCGTGCACTTGCCGGAGCGTCATAGAGATTTACTGCCTAAAAACTACGAGGCGCTCAAGCGCGGATTTGAAGCGGCGAAAGCGCAGCAACCGACAGGCAGTGTTGAGTCCGCAGTGATCAAGTAGAACGAAGTCCATCTTGAGGCAGGCACGCCTCCATAAAGAAAGGCGCGCTTTGACTTGCATGTAAAAAGCGCGCCTTCGCCAAAGAAAAACGCTCCTTTGCGGGAGCGTTTTTAGCGGACAGATCCGCTGTCCAGCGGAGAGGGCGGGATTTGAACCCGCGTTCCCTTGCGGGAAACACGCTCTCCAGGCGTGCGCGCTAAACCAGGCTACGCGACCTCTCCATTTCCTGCTACGGCTCTCTCGTTTTGAGCGGGCGAATTATACCAGAATATAAATGATGGACACGCTTTGCAATGCGCGCATCCATCACCTTTTACTTTTTCTTCGCTTCCACCTGGATTTCGCGCGGCTCCACCATTCCCCAACGGCTTGCACCCAAATAAAGAATCTCCAGGATCAAATCGTTGTATGCAATGCCCTCGGCGTTCGCTTGCAGACATAAATCACTGTAATTGGGCGTCAGACCGGGCAAGGTATTGATTTCCAAAAGGCGCGGGTTGCCCTCCGCGTCGAGGCGAATGTCCGTCCGGGAAACGTCCAGAGCATAAAGCAGAATGTGTGCGCGCCATGCAAGATATTGCAGTTTCTTTGTCAGCTCCGGTTCGAGCTCTGCCGGGCATACATAGCCTGGCGCGCCTTCTTCCCCAACGTTTTTTGATTTTGCGGCCTGGCTGTACACATTGGGCGTAACCGAACGGCTGCTGTCCAACTCAAGAACAGGGAAGCGGTGGAAGCCGTCTTTGTCGTACCATTCGGGATGGCGGCTGTAAAGTTTGGCGTCCGGCCGGCCC
>JBHORD010000002.1:0-23197 GCA_042408355.1 Anaerolineales bacterium | reverse complement strand
TCATCTTGTCGATCGCAAAGACCGCCGCGACTTGAGTCTCTTTCAGATTGGCTTGCGCCTCATGGAACGGTTCTTGTTACATGCTCAAACGTTCTCGCTGCCTTTATGTTCTTATTGAGCAAACTGTCAGGTGACTAGCAGCGTTAATTGATCAGCGCTTTGACTTCTTCGAGGAATTCATCGTTTAGAAAGTCGCCTTTTTGCATTAGTGACTGAATTTGTGTGCCGAGCCGGCCTTTCTCTTCCGGCGTCAGTTCCTTCGCGGTTGCAACGATAACGGGGATGTTGGCCGTATCCGGGTTGGCGCGCAAAGCGTCGAGAACCGCAAAACCATCCAGTTCAGGCATCATCAAATCAAGAATGACCAGATCGGGTAATTCGCGTTCAATCAGTTGCAGACCTTCCCTGCCGTCATTGGCTTCATAAATTGTGAAATCGCCTTGCGATTGCAGGATGCGCCGAATCAGCCGGCGCGCTTCGGCTGTATCATCCACAATGGCCACACGGTGGAATCGTTCGGGCGCAACCTGATTGAGCGCCGAGAGCAAACCCTCCTGCGGCGTCTCGCTCTTTTTTGTTGGGAATTCCACGTCGCGCGTCCAGTTCGATCCGAGGATAAATTCCTCGGCGGGCATGGTGTGTCCGGTACAGTTGACCACGATTGTATCAGAGGGTTTGATAACGCCGGCTCTAATCAATTTGAACAGACCGGCAAAGGCGGTTGCGGCGGCGGGTTCAGCGGACAAACCTTCCATTTTCGCGAGCACATGCATGGCGCGGAACGCTTCCTCGTCGCTGACGCTTTCAAACGTTCCGTTTGTTTCAAGGACACGCTGGCGCAGAAGGGTGTAAGAACGCCCCGGGTCGCCAGTGGCCAATGTTTCGATGTGCGTTCTCGGCGACGTCACCGGAATCGCAGTTTCAAGCCCCTGTTTGAAGCTTTCGACCATTGGAGCGCAGCCATCCGCCTGGATTACTGCGATGGATGGAATGCGATTGATCAATCCCATTTGCTGTAGTTCGCGAAAACCTTTGTAAACGCCAAGCGGCCCCATTCCGCCGCTGATGGCCTGGACGTACCAATCAGGCGTGCGCCATACAGCGGGTTTTCCATTGAGCGGTTTTGCCGGGCCTTGTAATGCGGTCAATTGTTCTGCAATTTCGAAGGCGATGGTCTTCATCGCCTCGATGGAGGTGATGGTGCGGGCGCCCATATCCTGATAGAGATTCCGCTGGCGCGCGAACTCCGCCGCCACTTGTTTGGCCTGATCGTATGACCCGGTAACCTTTACAACTTGACTGCCATACAATGCGATCTCACGCATCTTGACCGCAGGGACGAGGCTGGTTACGAACGCCCAGAGTTTGATTCCCGCCCGCGAGGCATACGCGGAATAAGAAATGGCCACGTTGCCTGTCGACGCCGCCACCATTTCAGTGATGCCCGCCTCCTTCAACGCGGCGATCGTCACTGAAGCCTGACGATCCTTGAACGAGCCGGTCGGCCCTTGACGTTCATCTTTGATGTAGAGATTCGGCGTGCCCAGCATCAGACCGAGATTCACCGCCTGGATGAGCGGCGTCCCGCCTTCGCCTAATGTCAGGGAGGGGTTGGGGTTCCGGACAGGTAGAAGTTCGCGATAACGCCACAAGTCGAAAGGACGATTCGAGAGTTGAAGCGGCAATGTCTTGGCGAGGGTCTCGTAATCGTATTCCGCTTCACGCCATTGGCTGTTGCATCGCGGGCAATTTGTTGAGGTCGGGAAATATGGGGCGGTGTGTCCACAATCCAGACACCTGATAATAAACGACATGTGAATCCTTATTTTTTGACTTCCATTCGCCTCAGCGCGCGCTCGAGCGTTCCAAGTAAATCGCTTTCGTTCAAGGCGCCCTTGGTAATGAGCCGTTGACCAAATTCGTTTAACTGTTTCTGCTGTTCCGGCGTCAGCTCGCCGCCGCTGACCACTACGACAGGGATGTCGCGCAGTTTGGCGTTTTCACGCATCTTTTCGAGGATGGTAAACCCATTCATATCGGGCATATACAGATCGAGGATGACGGCTTGAGGCGGATGAGACGTAAGCAATTCCCAG
Organism: Anaerolineales bacterium; assembly: GCA_042408355.1. Taxonomy (GTDB): domain Bacteria; phylum Chloroflexota; class Anaerolineae; order Anaerolineales; family Villigracilaceae; genus Fen-1038. The sequence continues at coordinate 21,101 of JBHORD010000002.1, read as the reverse complement.
CCTTTCGGGCCGTTATCGCACAGCGTTAATTTATAGCGTTGGTGATTCTCGAAGATCTTCCCGATCAAGCGCAGGGCATTGGCGTCGTCATCAATCACCAGAACTTCGTGGATGCTTCCGTCTGCATTCAAGCGGTCAAGGGCGCCGAGCAAATCCTCTTCGAGAATTGGTTTGAGCAGATAATCGGCTGCGCCGAGGCTGAAACCGCGTTCCTGTTCTTCGATGATGGAACAGATGATCACGGGAATATCGCGGGTTTCACTATTGGCTTTGAGCTCGGTCAACACGGCCCAGCCGTCGTAGCCGGGCATCATAATATCGAGCGTGATGGCAAACGGTTTGAGTTGGCGCGCCCGTTCTTTGGCGCGCGTGGGATCGGTCAGCGCAACGACCTGATATCCCTGTGGCTGGAGATAACGTTCGTAAAGCGAGATAACTTGCGGGTCGTCGTCAATGGCCAGTACGACTTTCTTCTCCGACGATTCGGCTGTCTCTTCTTTGCCCCGGTAAACCGGCAGTGTGAAATAAAACGTACTGCCTTTGCCAATCGCGCTGTGGACTCCGATGCGTCCGCCGTGCATTTGAATCAGTTGATGGCTGATGGAAAGCCCGAGACCCGTGCCGCCGGTCTTGCGTGTGGGCGAGTCGTCCACCTGCGAAAATGGCTGGAAGAGTTTGGCCTGATCTTCCGGCGCGATGCCCGGACCGGTATCGGTGACGCTGACCAGGATTTCGGGCCGGCCGTTCGTTCCGGTTTCAACCGAGGCGTCCACAATGATTTCGCCCTCATCCGTGAATTTTGCGGCGTTCGACAACAGGTTGAGCAGAACCTGCCGTATGCGAATTGCGTCTGCGCGGACGGGAGGCAATTCGCCATGAACGTTTTTCACCAGCTTGATGTTCTTGTCTTTCACCAGGCCGCTTGCAGTGGACATGACGCTTGCAATTAAATCGGACATATTGACCTGATCGAAGGCCAGCTCCATTTTTCCGGCTTCGATCTTTGCAAGATCAAGCACATCGTTGATCAGGCCAAGCAAATGCTGGCCGGAATTGTAAATGGCGGTCAAGTCTTGTTGCTGTAAATCGGAGATCGGGCCGTCAATGCCTTTGAGAATAACGCGCGAGAAGCCGATGATCGAGTTCAGAGGCGTACGCAGTTCGTGGCTCATGTTGGCGAGGAATTGACTCTTGACCCGATCCACTTCGCGCATCTCCTTCACGGCCTGCTGCGACAATTCGTACGAGCGGGCGTTGTCAATGGCGACGGCAACCTGATCGGCTAAAATCTGAAGGACGGCCAAATCGTCCGACGTGAAAGCGCCTACGCTGGTGGATTGGATATCCAGCGCGCCGATGATGCGGCTGCCGACCCGCAATGGAATGGCGGCTTCTGCGCGCGTGTCGGGCAGTAAGGGATTCGGTTTGTGCGTCGAATCGAGCGCTGTGTTATTGACGACGACCGGCTCGCCCGTCAGCGCAACCTTCCCAACGATGGAATGTTCGTTGACCGGCAGGCTGTGATGATTGCGTTTCATTTCCGCGCCTGCGGAGCCGGTGCCTTCGCGCAGGACTACATTGAAGCCGGTCTCTTCCACGATAAAGATGGCGGCATGATAATAGCCAAATCTCTCGCTGACCAGATTGACGGTCCGGCTGAAGATGGCGTTCAAATCGAGCGTCGAGGTGACAAGGCGTCCGATTTCCGCGGAAGCGGCGAGATATTCGTTGCGGCGTTTTAACGCTTCTTCGGCTTGTTTGGTGGCTGTCATATCGTGATGGACCGACAAAAAGCCGATGATGTTGTTGTTATCGTCCAGAATGGGACTGCTGGTTTCGGCAACAGAAATCAACTGACCATCCTTTTTCCGATTCGTCACTTCGCCGGTGACGGTGTTTTTGGAAAGTAAAGTGTCCCAGAGATGTTTGTAATAATCTCTCGACATCTTGCCCGATTGAAGAAGGCGCGGGTTTTGGCCGATGACTTCTTCCTGTTTATAACCATAAACCTTCTCAAAGCCGGGGTTGGCGTACAGGATTGTCCCATCCGGATCGGTGATGAAGACGGCGTCATCCGAATGGTCAATGCCCAATTTGAATTTGGCCAATTCTTCCTGCGAGCGCTTGCGCTCGATGGCGATCGAAGCCTGATTGGCAATCAGAACCAACGCGTCGAGGTCTGTTTCCGTCAGACGGACTTCCGGATCGTAGGATTGGACGGCCATCACACCCAGGCGCCGCGTTCCGCTTCGCAAAGGCGCGCCCATCCAATCGGTCCCGCGTGTGCCGCCGGCTTTAACTTCTCCGGCGCGTTCCATTTCATCGAGGAGGTCCGGAGTCACCAGGATGGGTTTGCCGGTCCGCAAGACGTAACTCGTCAGGCCGCGGCCCGGCTTTTGAGGAGGCCAGGCTTCATCGTGTTCATCCACATAATACGGAAACGTCATCATGTCCGTGCGTTCATCGTAGAGACACACGTAAAAGTTGCGGGCGGGCATCAGGCTGGCAACGCTTTCATGGATGACTTTAAGCAGGCTTGGAGTATCCTGCGAGGTCAGCGCCGCTTCCGATATTTGCGTAATAGCGTTCTGGATCAATTCGTTGCGTTTTCGCTCTGAGACGTCGCGCGCGACGAGAAAGACTTGTTCTTCGTTCAGTTTGGAGATGGTCGCGTCGAACCAGTAGTTTTTCTCGTTGATGTTCAACATGTATTCGAGTTTGGCCTGCTCTCCCGTTTTCAATGCATGGTCAATGGCGGCCATGATCGGCCCGGCGGTCTCAGGCGGCAGAATATCGGGAATCTTTTGACCGATCAATTCATCCGGCGGAAGGAACAGGCGCGACGGATTCGTGGGAGCGATGCGGAGGTAGCGTCCCTCCTTGTCGTTGACAATGATCACATCGGTCATTGCCGCGAACAGGGCGCGCAGTTCCGCTTCAGAGCGTTCCACAGCCTTCTGGCTTTCGCGCGTTGCCTCAAACAGACGCGCGTTCTCGATTGCGATGGCCGCCTGGCGCGCCAGCCCGGTTAGAAATTCCAATTCCGACGGCTGGAAACCGATTCCTTCGCCCGTTCTCCAGACTGCCATGATGCCGGTCAATTTATCGCCGGAGAGCACAGGCACAGCCATCAGATGTTCGTGTGACAATTGGACGGTGCCGGAGATGACCAGCGCGCGCGCATCGCTCATCGCTTCGTTGAAGATGGCGCCCGATTTGGTCAAAGCAACGGAGCCGAGAATCCCTTCGCCGACTTTGACCGGATCTTTCTTGATCTGTTCCGCTTCGTCGCCAATTGCAACAAACGCGTGCAGGATGCGATTGTCCGACTCGGGAATATAAACCGCGCTGCTGAATGCGTTCAACGATTCCTTTGCGTGCTGGGCGATCTTTTCCAGCACGGTTTGAAGATCCAGCGAGGCGGAAATGTCCTGTCCTACTTCTGCAAGCACAGACATTTGACGCGCGGTGCGTTGAGTTGCTTCGAAGAGCTTTGAATTTTGGAGAAACGTGCTGGTTTGCAGAAGGATGGTGCTGATCAGATTTTCTTCATTTTCGGAGAGTCTTCGATCGGGCTCCGCAAAGTCAACGCCAAGAGAGCCAATCACCTCCTGGCCGGCAAAAATGGGCCAGATGAACAGGCTGTTGGTTCCGCGTAATTTCATCACATCCCGAATCGCGGCTGTGAGCGGATTGGATTGCACATTATTGATGAATAATGTTTTCCCCTCTTTGATGACCGGTTCGGCGGTGGGATTGCCGGCAACGGGAATCACCAGGTTGATGTCGCTTTTGCCGTCGGCGCGCACCGGCGCGTCGGCGCGCAGGATCAAAGAGGTTTTGTCCTCGTTGGCCAGCGCAATGCCCACGTGGAGCGCAGATACCAGGTTGGCGATTTCCGAGGCAACGTATTGCAGGCTTTCCTGGATGTTCAGCGAGCTTGAGACAGTGGTGACGATACGGTTAAGCAGAAGGGCTTCCGCCTCGCGCCTTCGCGTCTCTTCGAACAGGCGCGTCTTTTCAATCGCAATGGACGCCTGCCGGATCAAGGACATTAGATGTTGAAGTTCATCCCTGGTAAATAATGTCTTTTCAGGGTAATACGCAGCAAGGTATCCGATCCAGTCCTTGCCCATGGTCAGCGGCGCAAAAAGGGCGCTCTGCGCGCGGAATTGCTCTGCAATCAAGGTCCGCGAATTTGGGTCAAGCCTTTTATCGGTTGATACGTCTTCGATGATTGTCGGCTCGTGCGGGCTGAGGAATTTCACCGCTGGAAAATTTTGGACCGATAGATTTGCGGCGCGGCGACTTGGATTGGATGGATCGGAGGGCCAATCTGCAATAAGACGCATGGTCTCCGGCGTCTGTTGATCATTCCATGGCTGGTCAAATTGCATGAGCCGCCCGATGCTGGCGCGGTTGAGGACGGTGTGCCTGCGAAGGACTTCGATTATTTCATCGAATGATTGTGCGGCATTAAGTTCGGCGCTGGCCTCGTAAAGCGATTGAGTCTCTGCCAGCGCCTTTTGAGTCTCCTGGAAGAGGCGTGCATTCTCCAGCGCAAGGGACAATTGGTCGGCGACTTGCTTGACCAGCATTTGTTCTTCCATCGCCCAGGTGCGCGGAGCGGCATCATCCACCACGCGCAAGGTTGCCCAGTTTTTCTCGTCCTGTCGAAAAGCCAGCGACATGGCTCCCGAACTGCTCGAAACAGCCGACGTGACGGCGGGTACCTCTTCGAGCCTTGGCGAAACCGGTTTGAGTTGATCGTCGGCTTTGGGCCGGGCAGGAGGCGGGAAAAATGGCGGCTTGGAAGGTTCCGTCGTCTTGGCGGAGCGCTTCGTCGGCTTGATTTCTTCCTTCTCTACGTTATCGAAGATGCTCTCAAGCCGCTTGCTGGTCTTTTTCTTTGACATATTCCATAAGCTCCTGCGCCAACTCGCGATATTGTAAAGAGCCGCGCGCACCCGGTTTGTAACGTGTAATGGGTAATCCGGCAATCGGGCTTTCACGGAGTTTGGTATCAACCTCGATCACCGTCTTGAAAAGGCCTTCGCCGAATGTGTTTTGAAGTTGTTCCTGAATATTCCGATGTGTGCGATTGCGCCTGTCTAACAATGTGATTAAGATGCGATAACCAAGATTGGCGTTGCTTTCCTGCCGCACGCGGCGGATCACGCCCATCATGTTGCGTAATGCGTAAGCGGAAAAATATTCGGCCTGCGTTGGAATGATCAACAAGTTTGCCGCGCTTAATGCGTTGGTTGTGATTGCGCCCAAAAAGGGCGGACAATCGAAGAGGATGTAATCGTAGGGGAGCGGCGACGCATTATCAATTGCCCGTTTCAAGCCGGATGTGTAATGTGTCCGCACCGGCAGAAATTGCTCTGCACTTTCGATGCTGGCGTGCGATGGAATCAAATCGAGGTTTTCGATTTCTGTGGAAAGCCGGGCGCTCATCAACGGCGCAGATTCGATGAGAATGTGACTCGATGTGACGGCGGCGGAACCGGGTTCGACGCCCAGCGCCAGCGTGAGATTCGCCTGCGGGTCCAAATCCACAACAAGGACTCGCTGGCCTGCTTCTGTCAGCGCGGCGCCCAGTGAAAGGGTGGTCGTGGTTTTGGCGACCCCGCCTTTCTCGTTTGAAATGGCAACAACGTAACTCATATCTGTGCTCCGTTTCCACCCGGCGCTTTTTCAGTTGACGATTCGGCGGTCGAGGAATAGATTCGCTTTTCAGTGCCTTGTGAAATGGATATTGCTTGAGGAATCAACTGAACTTGTGTCGCTCCAAGTGCATTGCGCAATTCGTTCAGGGCGGTTTTGATCATTGTTTCCGGGTCGTTCGTGCTTCGAATTTTAGACGTGATTTCGGTAACCAGTCGTTCACGTTCCGCACGGCGGCTGGTTTCGTCGAACAGGCGCGCATTTTCTGCGGAAAGCGCCAGACGATCTGCAACAGCCTGGATCAAATCCATGTGATCGTTGCTTAGTTTTGTGTCCGCTGGTATTTGTATATTGAGCTCTCCGATAACTTCGCCGCGCAGTTTGATTGGAACGGTAATACGATTTACAGGTTTCTCTTTTGCGTCTGCGGCGGACGATAAATCCACCTGCGTTTCCAGGATGGATGCGCCGCGGGGAGTGTAGCGGTAGCCTGCCAGCCGTTGTTCGCGCGGCAATCGGCTCCAGGCCTGGCGTAAATACTGCCGATAGAGCGCTTCAGCCTCATTGAGAGCGCGCTGAGTCGTTTCAAAGGATCGCACATTCTCGATTGCCAGGCTGACTTGATCCGCAAGGATCGTAAGGACGCGAATATCCTCCTCCGAGAACGCATCCGGTTCGCGGCTTTGAACGTCCAGCACGCCGATGATGTTCCCGCCGGATCGCAGGGGCAAAGCCAGCTCGGATTTCGTCTCTGGTAAATCGGGGTTATTGAAAAAGACCGCGTCCTCGCCCACGTTGCGCGCCATGCGCGGTTTCCCGGTTGAAGCCACGTTGCCCACAATGCCTTGTTCTCCGATCTTCAGGTTGTGACCCCGGTTTAGCATCTTTTGTCCGCCCTCACTGTTTGCGGCAGTAAGGTAAGTATACCGATCGGTTTCATTGTTTAGGAAAATGCCGACGTGGTAGTAGCCGAATTGTTCGCTGATTACGGATGTGATTCGCGGCAGTAATTCCTCCATGCGGCGGATGGAGCTAATGGCGCCCGTCACCTGGACGATGGCTTCAAATTCGGCAGCGCGCCGGTTGGCATTGCGGGATACAAGCTCAAGCTCGGACGTTCTCTCTGCGACCCGTTGCTCGAGGGATTGAATGGACTCTCTCAGGCTGGCCGTCATCGAATTCAAGGTCGCCGCGAGCGTCCCAATTTCGTCCTGGCTTTGTATATGCGCCTCGGCATTGAGATCGCCGTGCGCGATTTCCTCAGCCGTTCGCGTCAAGATTCCCAGCGGCTGCATCAAGCGGCTGCTAATTCCAAGTGTAGCCAACAAGGAAATGATCAGGATTGCGATTACGATGAACAGGCTTACAAGGATGGTGTTTCTCGCGGATTGGGCAATTTGCGCCTGTGCCGCCGCAGCGCTGGCGAGCAGTTCCTGGGACGGCACGATGAGCGCAAGGCTGTATCCTATGCTGGGCACAGGGCGATAAGCGACGAAATGTTCCACTCCATTCAGCTGAATTGTTTCAAAACCGCTTTTACCGGAACTCATGTTGCCAAGGATTTGCCAGAATTCAGGCGGCAGAGGCGCTACAACCTTTGTCGGGTCCAACAATTGTCCCAAGGGAACCGCGCTGGCAGATATTCCAAATTCCTTGTACCCGGCCGCCGGCAGCGCGATCAATCTATGATTTTTGTCAATCAGAAAAGAATAACCTGTATTTCCAACGTGTATGCCCGAAACCACTTCGGTGATTTTATTGAGCTGAAAATCCATGGCGACAACGCCGCGGAAAGTCCCGTTTGAATCGTAAACAGGCGCACTGCTTGTCACGATCAAACCGTGGCTGGCGGCGTCTAGGTAGGGATCGGACCACACAGCCTGACGCGACGGATCTTGCGCAGGCGATGCTTTTAAGAACCACGGTCTTTGGGTCACGTCGAAATCCGGCGGTACAAGCGATGCCAGATCAATATTGGGATAGTAAACTGTCTCTCCAGATACGCCTCCAAAATAGATGGCCACCACATCCGGGTTTGACTTGAGTACCGTCGGAATCGTAAAATCCAATTGTCTGATGGTATTCAGCTCCGAGACAAGATTAGGCGTAAGATCATATTTTGCCGGGACGAAGACCGAGGCCGCGTCCGCTTTTGAATTATCCCAACTGCCGTTCGGCAGGCGGCTTAATGAATTGACCGCGTTCCAATAAATTCCATTGTTCAGGCTGTTCTCCTGTGAGACCAGATTGCTTGCAGTTGCGCCAACCATGGTAATGTTCATGGCCGCTGTGGCAAAGAAGTTATCTAGCGCCGCCGCCTGTTCTGTGCCGATTGCATTCATTTGGGTTTCGGCTTGCTGACGGACGCTGGCTGTCAACTGGGCGGTCAGATAGGAATTTGCCTCCTGTGCGCGGTAGTAAACATAATATCCCAGCCCCGTGACTGCAAGGAAGATAATGATCATGTTGCCAAGTATCAACCGGGTGCGGAGGCTGAACGGCCTGGCGGAAATGTTTCTGGATGAAAAGTTTTTCATAGGAATTACTTTTCTCCGACTTCCATTGAATTGCCGGGTTGGAATTGAATAATTACATCTGAACCGGGGATGGCGCGGCCAAGTTCTTCGGCGGCCGTCTGGAGCACGTTTCGCATATTAATGGAGGCGCTGATCTTGGATGTAACCTCACTGATCAGCTGTTCTTTCGAGGCACGCCGTTGCGAATCTTCGATCAGGGTCGCATTTTCAGCCGCCACTGCCACACGCGCGGCGACTGCCTCGACAATGTCAATCTCGTCCTCGTTCCAGCCCGGACCTTGATCTTTGCGGATGTCGAGTACGCCGATGACTTCATCCCGCAGTTTGATTGGGACGGTCAGCACGGCGCGTTCGTTTTGCGCATCGCCGTCCTTTACAAGTTTATCTCCCTTGCTGAGCGCGGTTTCGATTTCGGGATTGTTGATGGGCGCCTCCAGGCGCGAAAGTCCGGCTCTTGCAAGCCGATAGCCGATTCGTTTTTCTTCGACGACTCTGCTTAGTGCAGACAGGAGATATTGTCTGTATGTCGCGCGCGCTTCACGGAGCGAGCGGTTGGTTTCTTCGAACAAGCGCGCATTTTGAATGGCGATGCTCACCTGAGTTGCGAGCGTCGAAAGGACCTCGATATCTTCATGCGTAAATGCGGACGGCTTTTCGCTTTGAACATCCAGCGCGCCGATTACGCGTTGATCCACGAACAGCGGCAGAGCCATTTCAGAGCGGGTTGTCGGCAGGTCGGGGTTGTCGAAGAAAACGGCGTCCGCTCCCGTGTCCAGAGCGATGCGGGGAACGCCATTGCCGGTCACGTAGCCCACGATGCCTTGTTCCCCAACTTTGAGCCGGTGTCCTCGTTGCACCATCCTTTGCCCGCCTTCGCTGTTTGCGGCTTGAAGTATGGCGTATTCACCCGCTTCATCCAGCAGGAAAATGCCTGCATGATAAAAGCCGAACTGTTCGCTGATGGTCTGCGTGATTTTGGGGAGAAGTTCTTTGAGATCGCGAATCGCCGAAATGGACTCTGACACCTTGGAAATGGCTTCCAATTGAGAGGCGCGGTGTTCCGCTTGCTGGCTGGCCAGCGCCAGTTCCGCCGTACGTTCTTTTACCCGTTGTTCCAATGTGCCAATCAAGTTTCGCAATTGCAAGGTCATGTTCTTGAACGAAAGAGTCAATGCCCCAATTTCATCTTCAGACGGCCGGTCGGGGATAGGGGCATCGAGATGCCCGCTTCCAACTTCCACCGCGGCATCTCGCAGCAGGATGATCGGATCGGCAATCTGACCGGCGATGAACTGGATCGCCGCAAATAGTACAATGAGCGAGGCGGCGCCGAATGTTATCAATGTCTGCGTCGTCTCCCGCGTCGATTCTTGTAGTTGCTGGAAAAGGCTGGTGTAATCCACAATTGCTGCGCCGGATATTTTTCCGGAAGCGTCATAGACCGGCCCCACGATGAAATCCGAGCCATGGGCGGTTCCACCGGCATTTACTGCAAATGTGCGAATCTTTCCATCTTTGAGTGTGGCTGTCACTTCTCCGTTTGGATCCGACTGATAAATCGTAAACATTTTGGCGTTATTCGGGTCTGCCAGAATGCGCCGTTGGAGATCAATAATTGTGGTGTAGCGGCTCTGGCTTTTGTTCAGCTGGGCCACATAATCCTGCGCGCTGGCTGGATAACGTCCGACCGATAAAGCAATCGATTCGAGAACGTTGGATGCTTCGGTGACTGCCGCACTCTGCGTTTCGATGTATTGCTCTCGAACTGCAAAACTGCCAAATATGCCTGCCGTGAGGAAAATGATCGTGAAGCCCACCAGAAGTTTTGCCCGCAGAGAACGCTTGAATTGCCGGATCAGCAAATAACCAAAGGCAAAAACGATGACGACTATTAGCGCTGGTATGATAATCTCTACGATGAGGGGGGCTGGCAGGCGATAGGAGGGCGCCAACGTTTCCAGGGCGATGCTGATGAGGCCGCTGATGGCGGCCGTGACGGCTGTTATAAGATTTTCGCGGGATGGCAGAGTAGTAACCGCAATCATGGCGGTGATAAATACGATGCCGATTGCAAATGCCCATCCAATAGTAGTGATCAACGCTGTACCAACAGCAAACACAACTTGTGTGACGCCCACCAGTAGAACCATGCCGCGTTTTGTATCGCCGCGCTGTACCATGCGCAGGCTGATTGCCGCAGTGACAAGCAAAATCGAAGTAGCAATAAAAAGGGCAATGAGTTGCCAGGCCGGCTGTTGGACAGCCGCATACAAATAAAGCGCGTCGGCGAGGGCGGTTCCTGCAATGCCAGCCCGGGCAATTTGACGAGCGGCGTTGGATTGCGGATTCATTTGCACTTGTACGTTCATTACGTAAACTCCGCTAAATCGAAAATCCTACTGCTCAGCTGTAATCCTGGACGGCTCCAGCTGGATCGTGATTTCAGAGTCGGCCATGATCTTTCCGAGTTCCTGCACCGCCGATTGCATAATTGAATCAATGTTCGGCGACGCTCCGACACGCGCTGAAATTTCTTCGATGGTATGTTCTTTTGCCGCGCGTCTTTGAGCGTCGTTGTAGAGTCGGGCGCTTTCCAACGCGCCGCTTAATTGATCGGCGAGTCCTCGGACAATTTGGGTTTCGTTTTCCGTCCAGCGCGTCTGATTGGGCTTCGCTAATCGAAGCACGCCGATGACCTGGCCGCGGATGGAAATTGGTGCGAATAATTGGGATTGATCTGCGCTCGTTACCACTTGGTTTTGAGACATTGCTTCGGCTGCTTCGGGTCTCATGTATTCTTTTGCCAAAACAAGCGGGAGAACTCCGCGCTCCGTGCCGACAAAGCCAAGGTTTTGTTCTTTTTCAAGAAGCCGTTTCCATGATGCGATGGCCGTTTCTCCATAGGCGCGCCGCGCCGCTTCGACCGCGGTCTGGCTTTCCGCCAGCAATCGGGAATTTTCGATGGCAATCGCTATTTGATCGGCAATGACTTGGAGAATTTGCACATCCTCTTCAGTGAATGCCTGCGATTCTGTGGACTGAATGTCCAGAACGCCGACCACATGCCCGGCCGCCTTGAGCGGAAGAGCCATTTCGGAATGGGTGTTGGGTAAATCAGGATTGTTGAAATAGACGGCGTCTTTTCCAACATCTAAAGCAATGCGCGCCCGGCCAGTATCTGCAACATAGCCGACGATCCCTTTTCGGCCAATTTCCAGTTTGTGGCCGCGCCGTAACATTCGTTGACCGCCCTCGCTGTTGGCGGCGCGTAAGACCGCGTATTGTCCGACTTCGTCAATCAGGAAAATGCCCGTGTGATAGAAACCAAAACGACTGCTCAACGAACGGGCGATTTGATTTAGCAAAGTATCCAGGTCGCGAATGGATGCTGCGGCGTTGCCAATCTCGGCCGCAGTGCGTAATTGCACGGCGCGGCGTTCCAAAGCCTGCGTGCGTTCTTTGACTCTGATTTCGAGATTTGCCCGTTCTTCCTCCAGCGCTTTGTTGGCTTTGATCTGCGCCTGTTCATTACGGTAGGCGCGTTCGACGTTCTCGTTTAGCCGGCTGACGATAATGTGGATGACTGCGGTGACAGCCGCTAAAAGAATTGCTATGCTGATGGCGTCATCAACGTTTGCAGTTAATGGAGCGGAAGCTGTGAGGGCGATGATGCTTGTTGAAAGGATGGTCAAACCGCTGACCACAAGGGCGCGGATTTTGTCGAGCGTCAGATAAGCCAATATAATCACAATAGGAAATGCGATTAAAGAAACATCATGGACGCCAACCCCTTCAAATGCCAGATAATCTCTAACCAGCAGGGGGCCAATTGGAATCAGGATTTGGGCAGGCAGCAGTATTTCCCGTTGGACGAGCCATAGGCATGCCGCCAGAACGACGAACAGCGGCGCGGCCACATAGGCTGTTCGTAGAATAGGATAGGTGAGCGCGTCGGCTATCGCCAGCCCCGCAACGCCGATCATTTCAATGATCAATAAAACGCGAATCATTCTACGGGTGGCAAGTGGTTCACGGGGCGATTGTCTGATTTGGCTAACAGTTGCTTCTGCCATTTGCTGGACCTCATGCATGTCGTTTGCCGTTCTTGCGGAAGGTTTCCTGTGCTGGTCTTTCTGGAGCGTTGGCCGCCGGTAAATTGAGCCGGACTTCAGCTTCTTTCAGCCGGAAAGCCTGCTGTAATTCCTGCACTGCAGTTCGTAGAACGGATTCCAAATCCAGCGTTGAGCGGAAGCGTCCGGTCAGATCGCTGATCAACGCGTCGCGTTCGGCTCGCTGTCTGGTCTCCTCGAGCAAACGGGCGTTTTCCAGCGCCGTAGATAGGCGATCCGAGATTTGCTCTATCATGGCGATGGTCTTTTCCTGACCTTGCTGGTTTTGGAATCGAACGTTGACCATTCCAATTGTCTGGCCACGCAGGCGGATTGGGACCATAGCAGATGTCTCATCGCTGGCTGGAGGTTCGCTGATCGGCTCCAGACGAACATGGTCGAATCGGTAACCGGCAACCTGACGTCCGCTTTGTGCGGTGAAGTTCTTCCAGGTCTGCCGGGTGAAATTTCCGTAGGCCTGCTCGATTTCCCTTAATTGGTTTTGAACCTGATGCAGTAATTGAATTCTCTCGATGGCGGTTGCCAGTTGGTCTGCCATCAATTGCATAATGGCAATATCATCCTGATTGAACGCGGCGATTTGATCGCTTTGAACGTCCAGAACGCCTATGATTCCTTCGGCGGTTTTTAGCGGGAGCGCCATTTCGGAGTGAGTGGCCGGGAGCAACGGATTGTTGAAATAAACGGCATCCGATCCGACGTCCAGGGCGATGCGGGGCTCGCCGGTCGCCGCGACTTGTCCTACAATGCCCTGTTCGCCGATCCGCAATCGGTGGTTGCTTTCCAACATCTTCGCGCCGGCTTCGGTGGGGGAGGCCCGCAAAACCGCATACTCCCTTTTGTCGTCCAGAAGGAAAATTCCGGTGTGATAAAAGTTGAAGCGGTCGCGAATCAGACGACTCGAACGATCCAGCAATTCTTCCAGGTTTGGCGCGGAGGCCGCGTCGCGCGCGACTTCAGCCGAGGTCCGCAAGCGAAGGGCCTGACGTTCCAATTCCTGCGTACGTTCGGCGACGCGATTCTCCAACGAGCCGACCAGACTTCGCAACTGCGCGGTCATATCATTGAAAGCGTTTGCCAGTGTTCCAATTTCATCGCGGCTCTGGATGGATGCTGTCTGCGAGAGATCGCCTGCGGCAATTTGCTTGGCGGTCAAAGCCAATTTTTCCACAGGCAGTACGATCTGACGTACGACAACGGCGCCTAGTGCAATGGACGCAAGCAGGGCAATCAAAATTGCAACAAAAAGCGTATTGATCAGATTGTTTACGAGGGACAACGCGATGCTGGTCGGCTGTTCTGCAACCACATTGAAAGTTTCATTCCCCAACTGGATTTTATTCACGGCAAGCACAACGGATGGGTTGCTTAAACCGGTTTGAATGTCGCCAGCGGCCGGCAGAGTGATGTGGGCGTTTTTGGCGTTGCGCAGGCTGTTCGGAGCCGCAATAACATTTCCGTTTGCATCCGTTACATAAATAGCCTGGCCTGGCCCTGTTTGTGCCTGCGTCAAGAGAATTGCAAGCGGGGTCAGTTTGACTTTGCCGGTCAAGACGCCGCTCAATTGTGTGGTTCGACCGGTATTCGTTTCGTACAACGGGATGGCGATAACGAAAGCGGATTCGTTGGTAACGGGGTCAATGGTAATCGGCCCATAATAGGTTTGTCGAGTTTTGACCGGCTGGATGAAGTCATCCAACCTGGAATGATCTGCAAGCTGGTTATCGGGGACAATGTTTTGATGTGAGACGCGAACTATTTCGCGGCCCTGTGAGTCAAGCAGCGCCAGTTCTTCAAAGTCGTTCCCGTATGCGCCAAAATTCAATTCGTTAAGCATGAGGCTTGATGTCAGCGTTCGGTCTGGCGTGCTCAGACTTCGGATTTGGTCTCCCAGGTCGAACAGGCTTTGGTTGATTGCCTGGAAGTAATCTGTGACCTTGACCGCCGCGTTCTGCGCCACCTGGCTTTCCAGCTCAATCGCCTGCGCCTTGTTGGCAGAATAGGTGGTTTCAGCCAACACTCCGCCCAGTGCAATCAGCGGGATGATGGCCAATCCGATAAAAATCGAAGTTAGGCGTACACGAAGACTGTTCCACATGATGGGGTGTTCCCGTTCTTCTCGATCAAAATCACTTATGGTTCTTGCCGGTTTCCGCTGGAGGCAGGTTGATTCACCTCACCGACAACTACCGAGGCTTCGGCCACTTCTGGAAGGGACGCCAGTTCGCGTGCGGCTGTTTGCAACAGAGTGTCAATATCCAGAGAACGGCTCAGCCGCGCGGAGATTTCATTCACAGTCTGCTCCTGCAAAGCGCGTTGACGGGTCTCTCCCAGCAGGCGGCTGTTGTCAAGCGCCAGTGATACCTGCGCGGCAATTTTTTCAGCCAGATCTCGTTCCGCTTCAGACCAATGGGAAGATTCGCGGCTTCGCAGAGTGATCGAGCCGATTTGCTGTCCGCGCAGTGTCAATGGAATCTTCAAACCATCGCCCGCATCCAGCGGTGTATCTGATTGAAGGGGTTGAATGCCTGCGGGCGTGAACTTGTATGCAATTCTTTGACCCTGCAGATATTCCCGCCAGGCCGCGCGCATTTGCTGTGAAGTGAGTATCTCCAGCTCGCTGACAATGGCTTGCGATTCGCCCAAGAGACGAATGTTATCCAACAGGGCCGCGATTTGATCGCCAAGTAACTGAAGAACCTCGATCTCATCCCGGCTTAAAGAATCTTCTTTCTCCGATTGGATGTGAATCGCGCCGTTGACTTTTCCACGCACAATCAAGGGGATGGCGGCTTCTACGCCTCGCCGATCTGCGGCCCGGATGGGCTTGCTTTGTTCGATTACGCGTCCAACGAGGCTGGCGCTGTTCACGGCAACATGGAATCCCTGCTCAAGCAGTTTTTTGCCTTCGTCTGATGACGACGCCTGCAAGAATGCGTTTCTGCGCTCCTCGTCCAACAGGAAAATGCTCACCTGTTCGTAGCCGAATCGCTGGTTTATGAGATTGGCCGTCTTCGATAACAATTCCGAGGGGCTTTGAACATAAGCCATTTGACTGGTGATGGATGCGGCAGTGCGCATTTGGAAATTCCTGTTTTCCAGTTCCTGTGTACGCTCCTTGATGCGCTGTTCCAGGTTCGTTTTAACGGCGGCAAGCTCGCGCTCGCGGGCTTGCAATCTGGAATTTGTCGCGATCAGAATATCCTGCCTCCCGCCGGCAAGGCCGGCGGCGAATCCAAGAAATAAAGGAGCCGTATCAATGATCCATAACAGGATTTCATTGTGTTGAACCATGAACAGGTTTTGCAGGGTCAACGGCAGTTGCAATTGGGTAAGCTTTAGAAGCGTTGCGGCAATTGGGAATATAAGTCCAAAGGCAACGCCCATCGCCGAGTACAGGCGGGTCTGCGGAGCCGATAATGAAGGCCTTTCAAGCGGAGGCGTCCCGCCAAAATTACGCTCACTCATTGCCGTTCACCTCCAGTTCGATGACGGCCTCGGAAACGTCCAGGGCGCGTCCCAGTTCGCGGACGGCAGATTGAAGAATACTGTCTATGGTTGGAGACGCCCAGATCTTTCCGGTAATTTCCGCCAGCAAATGATCCCGCGCCGCCGACGCATGACTCTGTTCTACAAGGCGGGCATTTTCGAGAGCCTGCGCGGCTTGAGCTGCTATCGCCTCCACCAGATTCCGTTGTTCGGGTGTCCACTCTCCGTCCCCGGCAAGATGAATTTGACCGATGACTTCCTCGCGCAGAGTCAGCGGCACATCCAGATTCGAGGCGTCTGCCGGAATCTCGTCGTCGCCGACCTTGTATTCGAGTTCGTCGCCTTTTGCAGCAGGTTTCCAGGCGCCAAACATATAGTGCTGTTGGATGGCCTGCAGTTCTTCGATGTTTCGCCGTGACTCTTGGAAAAGACGAGCGTTCTCCAAAGCGATAGCCACCTGATTTGCCATGCTTTGAAGCGTTTCCACCTCCTGCGGCCCAAATGCGGCTTCTTGAGTGGATTGGACGTCGAGGGCGCCCAGAACGCGATCGCCGGCAATCAGGGGCAGGGCAACTTCGGAACGGGTATATGGCAGGAGCGGATTCTCGAAGCGGACGGATTCCATCCCAACTTCCTGCGCGAGGCGCGCCGTAGCTGTACTGATTGCCGAGCCTACCATGCTGTTGCCGCCGATCCGCAGGCGGTGTTTGCTTTCTTTCAAGAGGCGTCCCGCCTCGCCGGTTGCCGCGTGCAGTTCGGCCCATTCGCCTTTTTCGTCCAGCAGAAAAATGGCCGCGTAATAAAAACCAAATCGATCGCTGATCAAATTTACGGCACGTTCTGCGAGTTCTTCGGGATCGAGAATGGCGTTGGCGGCTTGTCCGACTTCGTTGACTGCCTTCAGCTGGAGAGTCCTCTCTTTGATGCGTTCTTCCAGTTTGGCGCGTTCCGCCTCGACCTCATGCACGGAACTGGCGGACTTCCTTTGCGCTTCGATGAATTCGATTTGAAGTTGCCGAAGCCCAAGGATGATGGTGGCGCTGAATAACACGGCGGTTGCGGCGGCGCTTAGCCAATCGGTTAGATCGGCAGGGGGAGCATCTGGATTCATTAATATGAGGCGGCCGCTCAGCGTAAGCCATGCCGTCAAAACGAGGGTGAAAAGCGTGATCGCAGTAGCGATCAGGCCGGCGCGCGGCGAAAACATGATGGTCGAAAAGACAATAAAGCCCAGGAAGAAAAATAACGCGTTTCCCAAAATGCCGGTTGAAAATAATTCACTGACGCCCAAAGCGTATGCAACGAATAAAAATATTCCCATTTTCAACCAGTAGGGCGAGTCGGCTACAGTAATGATCACAACGGCAAGGTATGCACAGATAAAAACCGCGCTCAAAATATAGCTCCTGGCGTTTACCAGAGCCGGGATGAGCGCCAGCAACCCAAAGACCAGCGCGCCGATCAACATGGGGCGGACAAAGTGTTCGCGCCAATTTTGATAGACGGTTTGAGTGGATGGATCTGCCGTTACATTTTGATTCATCTCTCGCCTTCCTCCAGCGAGTTGACGCCGTTCTTTTCTTCCATGGCGATCTTGATATAGGTCTGCCGTGCGCCGACTGCCTTGGTCAACTCGCTGGCTGTTGTTGCAAGAATCGCCTGTATATCAGGAGAGCGGCGAATTTTATTTGTAATCTCAAATAAAGTGCGTTCGCGTTCCACCTGCGAGCGGATTTGTTCCAACAGGCGGGCATTGGCAATGATGGCCGCCAGGCTCCCGCCCAGCGTACCGAGCATCTCTTCATCGTTTTCGGTATAGGCGCTAACCTTTTCGCTTTCAACGTTCAATATGCCCAGCAGTTCATTGCGATAGATCAATGGCACTGCCAATTCGGATCGTGTATTGGAGCTGGCCTGGATATAACGCGGATCGTTGTTTACATCGTCGACGCGCAATGGACGGCGATGCGCCGCGGCCCAGCCTGTGACGCCGGTTCCGATCGGAATACGGATTTTGTAGATGTCCTCCGCGTAGCCAACCGCCGCGCTGACTTCCAAATTCTTTCGTTCCCGATCCGTCATTAGAATGGCAACGCGGTCGCCGCCGAGGGTGACTTGCAAACCGGTGACCGCGCTTTCCAGCGCTTCTTCCAATGTGGTTCCGGATGCCGCAGATGTGGTGATGTGATGCAGCAACCTGTGTTGTGAAAGATGCTCCTGCGTTTCGGCAAACAATTCGGAATTGACGACCGCCACCGCCATTTGATCTGCGAGGATTTGAAGAGCGCGCATGTTGTCTTCCGTAAATGCGTAGGCGTGAGCGCTTTGTACATCAATCACGCCCACGATTCGTTCGCCGACTTTCAGCGGCAAGGCGGCTTCTGAACGCGTATCCGGCAAAAGCGGGTTGGCGTAATATGTTGCGTCTTTAGCGGCGTCGTTGACAATCAATGGCTCGCCGCGCCCGGCTACATAGCCCACGATGGACTTTGATCCCACGCCCAGTTTATGGCCGGTGCGCTTCATTTGCGCTCCCGCCTCTCCGGTTGCTTCGCGAATCACGGCATATTCGTTGGAAGTGTCCAAAAGGAAAATGGCGGCGTGATAAAAATCGAAACGCTCGCGGATATAGTTGACGGCTTTTGCCAGCAATTCATCCAGATCGAGTGAACTGCTGATGTCGCGCGCGATTTCTGCGGCGGTTTCGAGCTGCAGGGTGCGCCTTCGGCTTTCTTCCAACAAGCGGGCGTTATGAATAACCGTCGCCACTTGATTCGCCAATGCGGAAAAGAAATTTAGGTTCTCTTCGTTGAACGCGTGTTCATGTTCCAGGTCCTGAATGATTAACGCGCCAACCGGCTCGTTCTGGACGAGCATCGGCGCGCCCATCCAGGATCGGGCGGGTTTCCCAATGACTTTTGCTCCAAGTTCCTGGGCGCGTCTTTCCGAATCTTCGACGATGAGAAGCGGCCTGCCGGTCTTGATCAAGATCGAAGACAAACCTTCGCCCAACGGAAAGGCCTCGATCTTATCAATGCGTCCTTCTTCATACAAATAAGGGACGTTGATGGTTTGAGTTGACTTGTCGTACAAAGCGACCATAAATGCGTAATCGCCAATGCTCCGCTTGATCTGCGTGTGGAGTTCCGCAAAGAATTGGCTCTGGACGGAGGATGATTCGGCAACCGCCCGGCTGATGGAAGCCAGGGCCTCGCGTTCCAGCAATTGCTTTTGCTTTTGTTCCGTTTCGGCGATCTTGTCCAGTACCGTTCCGGCCAAATCTGCCATGTTGGCGTAGGGTTGAACGGCGGCGCTGGTCAATATTTGCTTGCGCCCGCCGATGGTGATGAGTCCGGCCAGCTGGCCGCCGCTTGAAACCGGAATGAACGCGGCGGATTGATAATTCATTTGCCGCACAAAACGGCTCAGCGGCGCCGGTAAAGTGGGCGAGCGGGATTCTGTAATTACCGCGCTGCCCGACAAATATTTTTGAACCAGGTCCAGATCCGCAGAAAGATCACGGACGGCGGCGCGCAATAACTCGGCTTCGCTCGGGTCGTTCATTGCCTCGATGTTCAACTGGCCGCCGTTAACCGAAAGTATCGCGGCGGGGAACGGCGAATCTTTGAGCGTACCAGCCACGGCTTGCAGCGCTTCCGTTTTGGATTTTGCCGAAGCGATCTGACGGCTGCCCCGATACAATCGCTCCAGTTCCTGAAAGTTGACTTCCGTCGATTCCACCAGACTCACATTTTGAATGGCGACTGCGATCTGGCTCGCGAGCGTTTGCAGCATCACAATGGTTTCTGGACCGAAAGCGCCAGCCTGCGTGCTTTGGACATCCAGCGCGCCGAGAACAAGCCCTCCGACTGAAATCGGGATGCCGGCTTCCGAACGCGTTTCGGGCAATAGCTCGTTTCGTAAATGAATCGGGTCTTCGGCTACATCTGATGCGATGCGCGGCTGATTGTTCGATGTGGCCCAACCAATGATCGAAGCCGAACCGACCTCCAAACGATGGCCGCGCGCCATCATTTCTTTGGCGGCAGGACCGTATGAAGCGCGCAGCAGGGCGAATTTTCCGCCGCGATCGAGCAGAAAAATGCTGGCCTGATAAAAATTAAATTGCTCGACGATAAGTTCGACCGTCCGATTGAGCAGTTCATCCAGATTTGTCGTTGAGGTGATGCGCTGTGCAACTTCCGCCGCGATGCGGATCTGACGGGTGCGCTCATCCACTTTTTGTTCAAGCGAATGATACATCTCGCTCAACTCTTCAGCCATCTGATTGAAAGCGCTGGCAAGCCGTCCGACCTCGTCGGCGCTGGTGACCGGGGCGCGCTGGCTGAAATCTCCCGCCGCGAATCTCTGCGTGATTTCGGCGAGCGCAACCATCGGACGAAAAACGCGCATGGTGCCAAATGAAATTACCAATCCCATTGCCAATGCCGCAACCAGAAAGATCCCAATCGTGAAAGGAATTAAACTGTTCAATTGGCCGTATACTTGGCTTTGCGGGATTTCGATGGCAATGCCCGTATTCATGCTCGAAACCCACGCGGCCTGGGCAATGACGGGGCTTCCGTTGGAAGCGTTGAACTCCAGCGGGCGCGGAGCGGCGGCGCCCTGATTCATCATACTGTCCAGCGCGGGGGTGAGAATATTGCTTTGCGAAGTTGACGGTCTGAACACTGAAAGCTGGCTTGTGTACGGGTCAATGCCGACGAATGTGTTGGAACTCGTAACAAAGTAAGCGTTAGCCGCCGGGTTGAGCGTGATCAGGTTTGCCAGAATCGTCTGCATGCTTTGCGGCTCGGTAACGCCAACCAGTGTCGCAATTGGCGTTCCGTCTGCGGATCGGTATTGCGACACGGTCAACATTACCAATTGAGACGGATACAATGGCGGGAAGTCGTATGTCGTAAACGAGAGATGGTCGGCGGCGCTTAACTTTTGAAATAAGGAATTGCTTCGCAGAGATACGCCTTCCCATTGCTGTTTGCTCGCGACCTGGATCGTCCCATCTGCGCGCATCACAAAGAATTGATTGAAGGTGGCCTGACCATTTTGCGGGTTCGTCGCTTGAACGGCTGTGGTCAGATCCTCGCGTGCGGATTCGAATTGCTCGCTTTGCGGATTGTTTTGCAGGACGGCTTGATAATCTGCCGCAAAGCCTGGATTGCGCATTATGCGGTCCAGTCGAATCTCTTTGGTTTTGATGATCAGGTCCAATTGCGAAAGCTGTGTTGTGAGTTGCGCCTGCATTTGCGTAAAG
>JBHORD010000184.1:0-14478 GCA_042408355.1 Anaerolineales bacterium | reverse complement strand
CCTGATCGCGCAGCAAGGTCCGGGCGCGCAAATATGCCGCGCCCGCCATCAAAGTTAGCGGGATGAATGTGAAAAGTATCAGCGTTCGAACCAGCGTACCTGCCAGGCTGGTTTGAGGGCGGTGATCAGGTTTGGCGGTGGACTTTTGGGTGAGAGCCATTGCGGATTATGCAAACTCCCATACTTGTTCGCCGTTGAGGATGCGGCGAATCTGGTCGGGGAAACGATCTGGATCAAGCGGCTTGCCGAGGAAGCCGTCGAAACCGGCTGCTTTGGCTTTGTTCATTTGTTCGAGGCTGGCTTCGGCTGTGACTGCCACAATCGGCACCGACTTGAAGCGTTCGGCGGCGCGAATCTTCTTTTGCGCGCCGTAGCCGTCTTCATATGGAAGCCGAATATCCATGAGAATCAGATCGAGCCGCGGCAAGGTATCCGCGTATTCCACAACTTCGTAGCCGGACGTCTTCCATTCGCAATGAATCCCAAGGTAGCCCAACATGCGCGCAATAAGGACGAAGTTTGAAACGTTGTCCTCCACCACCAAAACGGTTGCATCCTTCGGGATGGTTGGTTTGCGAATCGGCTGTGTATCTGAGACGGGCGGATTAACCATTTGTGCTCCTCATCAGAAAGCGTTCGATTTGTTGTGAAAGCGTATCAATGTCAATCGGTTTCTGAATATAGCCGTCGCACCCCGCCTCCAATGAACGCTCGCGGTCGCCGCGCATCACGTTGGCCGTCACTGCTATGATGGGTACGTCTTTATAGTTGGGCATAGATTTTATTTTGGTTGTCAGGGTGTAGCCATCCATGTCGGGCATATTGATATCCATCAGGATTAAATCAATGGAGGATGCGCCAAGACGATCGAGCGCCTGCCCTGCGTCCATTGCTTCGACAACCGAATAACCGTCAGCCTCCAGCACGCGGCGGACCAGGTTGCGGTTATCCTGATTATCTTCAACGTACAAGATAGTTCCTTTACCTTGCATTACAAGCCTCCGAGCTCGATTTTACTTTTTGGAGAGAATCGAATTCATATCAGCAAGGTTACAAAAACCTAACAAAAAAGTCGAGGCGGATCGCATCGCTTCGTTTGCGTTGTGCTGTTGGCGCGGGTCGAGGTCGCAGACAGGCAAAAAACGCCGTCTTTTTGGGGCGAAACAAAAAATGCCGAGGGAGAGACTCTCGGCACTTTTGAGCGGGTGATGGGACTCGAACCCACGATATCTTGCTTGGGAAGCAAGCGTTCTACCGCTGAACTACACCCGCGCGGCGGTGATTATAAATCAAGATTCGCGCTGGAGCAACTTATTAGCCAGCTCCCTCAGCGCCGCACCGGCTTCGCCTTGCGCGTTCGATTTTTTCAGCGCGCTCAAAGCCTGATCCGTCAGCCGCGCGCCTTCGCGTTGCGCAAACTCGTAAGCGCCTTCATCCTTTAACATTTGCGCGACGTCCGCAACTTCATCGGGACGAATGGCGGACGCGGTCCAACGTTTGGCGAATCGGTCCTTTTGGCTGATTCCGTACAACACCGGCAATGAGTTTTTTCCTTCCACCAAATCGCTCGCCGCGGATTTACCGGTCAACGCCTCGTCGCCCCAAATGCCGAGGATGTCATCTTGAATCTGGAATGCCAGCCCGAGGTCCCGGCCAAAGATGCGGTATTGCTCAATGACGGTATCCTCCGCGCCGCCGAGGATTGCTCCGATCTGCGTACATGCCGAAAGCAAAGCGGCGGTCTTGCCCTCGATCATTGGCCAGTAATCTTCGATGTTCAAGTCGCTTCGTTTCTCGTAAGACATATCGAGAAATTGTCCGCGTGTGAGCGCAAGACAGGTTTCATGCAAAACGTTTGCGGCTCGAATCACTGTATCGGCTGGAAAGTTTTTCGCCAGGTCCATCATTGCCAGATTTGAAATCACGAACAGCGCATCGCCGGCGTTGATGGCCTGCGGCACATTCCATTTTTTCCAAACGGTTGGGCGGCCGCGGCGCCTGGGCGAATTATCCTCAATGTCGTCGTGGACAAGTGAAAAGTTGTGGACCAATTCGACGGCGGCGGCGGCTGGCGCCGCGCGTAACCACTCGCGGCTGTCGCAAGAGGCGGCGGTTAATAACACCAGCAGGGGCCGAATGCGTTTGCCTTGCGCTTCCGGTCCGGCGTCTTCTCCAGTCCAACCCATATGATAGGTGAGCATTTCGTGGAACGGACGCGTCGCCGCGTCGTCGAGGCGGGCGACTTGTTTCTGTAATTCCGCTTCGATGGCTGGAAGCATGATTTCCATTTGCTGTTTCAGACTCATTTGTATTGCTCCTGCCATTGCGGCGATTTCAATAATTGCAAGTTCGACAATTCTGTTTCCAGCTGGTCTGGCGATTGAAAGTGGATTGTCTTAAATCCCAGCCGCCGGGCCGCTTCAATGTTTGTAATTGAATCGTCAATCAGCAAACACTCTGACGCAGATCGTCGAATCCTTTGTAGAGTCAAATTGAAGATGGCCGGATCGGGTTTGATCAATTTGACTTCGCCGGAAAGAATAATGCCGTCGAAGAGTTTGAAGAAATCATATTTCTTGTATGCGATGGGAAACGTCTCTGCCGACCAATTGCTAAGTCCGTAGAGCGGATACCCGGCTTGTTTGAGCTGCTTCAGGATTCTGATTGAACCCGCGATCGGCCCAAGAATTGATTCTTCCCAATGTTCCCAATATGCGCGGATCAAATGGGCGTATTGTGGAAAATCTGCAGAGAGTGATGCAACGGCTTCTGCAAAGGGACGGCCTTTATCCTGTTGCAGATTCCATTGGGCAAAATTTATTTCCGACAGAAAATCTTCCACCGCCTGAGGCGGGCCGGGAAAATAACGGTGGTATATATTGCGCGGATCCCAATCTATGAGGACGCCGCCGAAGTCAAAGATGATGGCTGTGATCGTTGTAGGCATTTTGTGATTCTAACCTGTTTATGGATTGCAGGAACTTTATTCGTGCGTTTATTGTTTCTGGCCGACTTGCAAAACAAATCCCCGGTGAAGGGCGATTCGGCCGGGGACTGTTTTGTAATTGACCTCCTGCATAAGCGCTCTCCTCGCCGAGAGCATGATAATTTTATCGGCTTTTGCAAGAGGTCTGTTTTATAAAAAGAAGGACGCGCACTCTTCGACTGCCATTGAAGAATACGCCCCGCATTTCAGAACATGTTTACTGGCCTGCCAATGCGGCATTGGCTTTCGTTGCCGCCGTGTTCAGTGCATCCTGTGGAGTTGCCGCGCCGTTGGCGATTGCGGTCATTGCATCGGCAATGTACCCTCGGATCGGATTCCATGCGGCAATGGTCGGCTCCTGTTTGCCATATTGCAGCCAGTCAAACGCCTGGCCGTAGAGCGGATTGGCGGCGATGAAATCAGACAGAGCGGCTTTCGTGGATTGGCGCGCGGGGAAGTAGTAAGTCGCCTTTGCCCAAGCCGCGTTTGTGTCGGTGCTCATCAGCCACTTCAGGAACGTGAACGCCGCGCGTTCTTTATCGGTGGTGGTCTTGAAGATGGTCACACTTGGGCCGTAGGCGTCTACCACCGGATTAGGTGTGGTATGCGGGCTTGGAGCAATTCCCCAATTCGTCACCTTTCCGGCTTGGGTGATCGCTTGCTTGTAATAAGGCAGGCCGGCGGTGGAGCCAAAAGTGAAGGCGATCTTGCCCAATGAGAAGTCTGTTTGATCCTGGAAGGCTTTGGCGATCACCGTTGCATATTTCTGCTGGAACAACTGGTTGAGGAAGGTCAATGTATCCAAACCAGCCTGCGAATTGAATGCGACTGTCTTGTTGTCCGGGCTGAGCATACTGCCGCCGCGGCTCCAGACCCAGGTCGCGAAGCGCGATGCGTCGGTGTTCATCTCATAGCAATACGTATCCGGCGGTTTGCTGACTGCCGCGCAGATTTTCATGAAATCATCCCAGGTTGCGGGCGGCGCGGAGAAACCGGCGGCTTTGAGCATGTCGGCGTTGTAATACATCACTTCCATGCTGCGCATGAATGCCAGACTGTAAACCTGATTGTTCGCTTGTGGGTAATGATCAATGAAGGAGGGATAAATATCCTTCATGTCATCTGCGGTAAACCCAATCTGTGGATCATTCATCAAGCTGTCCAGGGGGATGACTGCGCCGCTGGCAATATAGTTGGAAACATCGTTTTGATAAGCGACTGCCAGATCGGGCGGCGTGCCGCCGGCAATTGCCGCGGTGACTTTTTTGTACAGATCCGAATATGTCCCTTGGAAGGTGGCGGTGACGAAGATGTCGGGATGGGTGGAATTGAACTGATTGACCAGATTATTCAGCACCTGTCCCTGAAAGCCGCTTTGTCCGTGCCAGAACTGGATTTGAATTGCATTGGCGGCGGGCGTAATCGTTGGCGGCGGGGTGTTTGTTGCTGTGGGCGCGGCTGTGGCTGGAGCAGATGCGGTTGTTGGCGCTTCAGTCATCGCGGCGGTTGAAGAAGCGGCAGGAGCCGGGGCTTGCGTTTGCGGCGGCGTTGTAGGCGTCGCGGCGGGGGCACAAGCCGCAAGCGTCAAGGCTAGTGCGAGTAAAAGCGTTAAGAGCGTACTGCGTTTCATATTCTCTCTCCTTTTTTGTTATAGAAGGTCGAGCGTTTTTTCGACGACAATGTAAATCGTTTTGGGTTGTCTTTGTAAATGAAAGACATCACCTCCTTGTTCATCCGCGTATTCCAACTCTTGCCACTCCTTCAATGAACCAGCGCTGCAAGAAGAAGTAAATCAGTATCACCGGGATAACGCTAATGGTGACTGCCGCCAAAAGGTATTGCACCTCTGTGCCGGCGTCTGTGATGAATGATGTAATGCCAACTTGCAGCGGACGCATGACAGGATTATTTGTCACCAACAGAGGCCACATTAATGAGTTCCAGCTCCCTAAAAATGTGAATAGGGCGCTGGTAATGAGCGCGGGCCTGGAAAGCGGTATCACGATGCTCCATAAAAACTGCAGATGAGTGCAGCCGTCCAAAACGGCGGCGTCATGCAGTTCTGATGGGATCGCCTTGAAAAATTGTCGTAAGAGGAAAATGCTGAAAGCGCTGGCGGTCCACGGGATGATGAGCGCCTCGTAGCGGTCTATCCAATGAAGGTCCCGCATTAAAATGAAATTGGGAATCAGCGTCACTTCAAAGGGGATCATCATTGTAGACAGCAGGAGGATGAAAAGCGCATCCCGTCCTGGAAAATGCATCCGGGCGAAGGCGTAACCCGCAAGCGAGGAAGTGATCAGAACGCCCAGTGTCGTGGCCACAGCGATAAAGAGTGTGTTTTCAAAATAACGCGGAAATAATCCCACCTGTTTCCACGCCTGTACATAGTTCGAAAACAGCCAGCGACTCGGAAAAAAACTTTCCGCGGCGGAGGCCTCGATATAGCTCTTGAGCGAAGTCAGCACCATCCACACGAAGGGAAAAAGCGAGAAGAGCGCGCCGGCCAGTAAAACCAGATGAATAAGCATGCGTTTGATAATATGGGTAAGGCGATCTCTATTCAGGGCGATGGTCATTCCCCAACCTCCATATTTTCCGTTCGCGCACCGATAAAGCGGAAGTTGATGAGCGTCAAAATCAGGATAAGCACTGAGAGCAGAATAGCGATGGCAGAGGCATAACCGTAGTTGGAATAGGTGTACAACTGGTCGAACATATAAACTGTCATTGTGTACGTGGTGCCTAAGGGCCCGCCCAAAGTCTGGGCGGCGGCCGTGTTCATGGCATAGATTTGATTGAAGGACTGGAACGAGCCGATGATCGAAATCACCAGCACAAAAAAGAAGGTGGGGGAAAGCAGAGGAAATGTGATGTAACGGAATAATTGAAAACCGTTGGCGCCGTCAATTTGCGCCGCGTCATATACCTCGCCGGGAATGTTGGTGAGGCCGGCCAGGAAGATAACGATGTTATAGCCGACCGTCTGCCAGATGGTGAAAATTGCAATGGCGACCAGCGCCAGGCTGGGGCCGTGCAGCCACGCGGGGATGGGCAGATTTAACCGTTCGCCGATTAATTGGAAAACGCCCTTTGGTTCGATTAACCAGCGCAAAGGCTGTATCCCGATTGCCTTTAATACAAGATTTGCCAGCCCGCTGCTCGGATCGAATACCCATGCCCAGACAATCGAAGAGCCGACAGTAGAAAGAACGTAGGGCAGGAAGTAAATCGTGCGATAAATGGATTGTCCGTGTACGCCTTGATAGAGCAAATAGGCAAATATCAATCCAAGTACAATGGCCGTGGCGATGGTCATCAATGCAAATGAAAATGTATTGACCAGCGAAGTCCAGAAATCGGAACTGGCGAGCGCCCGCGCGTAATTTTGCAGACCAACAAATTTAAATTTGTTGATGGGGCCCGTATTCAGGCTGATGTCAATTGCATAAAAGACGGGAAAGATGTGAAAAACCCCCAAAATTACAAACGCAGGAAGGATATAAAGATAGGCAGTCCAATCAACATGGCGCATGTTGCGCCTGCGCGTTGTCGGTCTGCGTCCGGAATCCTGCGTTGACGATACCATCATTAATTCATTATCTCTCTATGCTTGGCCCTGATGTTTAATTTGGCGTTAAGCCTTTGAAAAGACATGGTTAATATAATCCATAAATCCATTCAAGGGAATAGATGCCGGAGTATTGAATATTAGACATTGTTTATAAAACATTTGACTTCGGGTTCTCTGCACTATAATTCTTCCATGCGCCCAGATTTCATAAAACCCAATTACGATTCCGGCGGCTTTGCAGGATTGCCGCACACGGTCAAGAGCCTGTTCGGCGGCGATCATTACTCGCCCGCGATTCCAGGCCTTCGGAATGATTACGATAATGTCATTCTGTTCTTTGTGGACGCCTTTGGATGGCGTTTCTTTGAGAAGTTCGCCTCGCATCCGTATTTGAATCGCTTTGCTCGTGACGGGCATATTGTCAAACTGACTTCCCAGTTTCCATCCACGACATCGGCCCACACCACCTGCATTCACAGCGGATTGAACGTGGGAGAAAGCGGCGTCTTCGAATGGAATTATTACGAGCCGCGCTTGGACGCGATGATCGTCCCATTGCTGTTTTCTTTCTCCGGGACGATGGAGCGCGACGAACTTAAGAGAACCGGCATTGCTCCGAAGGAAATTTATCCAACCCGCAACATATACCGCGATCTAAAAAAACTCGGCGCCCATTCCACCATCTTTCAGCATCGAGAATATACGCCGTCCACTTATTCCGATATTTTGTTCCGCGGCGCCGATGCGCGCGGATATAAAACGCTGCCCGAAGCGCTGTCCAATCTCCGCCTGGCGCTGGAGGCTGCCAAAGGAAAAAATTATTTCTTTTTGTATTACGAAAAGATAGACGGCATCTGCCATGAATATGGCCCGACATCGCCGCAGGTCGAAGCCGAAATAGATATGTTTTTGACTACGATGGAACGTCAATTTGCTTCAATGAAAAAACGGAAGACGCTTTTCTTGTTGACGGCCGATCATGGTCAGGTGGAAGTTGACCCGGCAACGACAGTCTATCTCAATAAGGCTTTTCCCCGCATCGAAAAATATTTGCGGAAGAATCGAAAAGGAAAATTGCTCGTCCCCGGCGGTTCCCCGCGTGACATGTTCCTGTATATCAAAGATGAAACGCTCGATGAAGTGCAAGCCATTCTTGCCAAAGGACTTGAAGGCAAGGCTGATGTTGTCAGGACCGATGAATTGATCGCACAAGGCTATTTTGGTCCAAAGGTTTCAAAAGCGTTTCGTGACCGCGTCGGCAATCTCGTCATCCTGCCGTATCGGTATGAATCGGTCTGGTGGTACGAAAAAGAAAAATTCGAGCAGAAATTCTATGGCCATCACGGCGGACTGACTCCGCAGGAAATGGAAATTCCCCTGCTTGCCATCGAGCTGTAAAAAATGTTTCGGCGTTTTGAATTCCCGGCTCATTTCGGGCCGGGAATTGCTTTGTCAATTTGAGCTTGATTCTTTCGGGCCAGGCGCGGGGAATCCACAAAAATTGAATCCAGGGTTGATTGTGTTTATATCTCACGCAAAATTAAGACTGACGTGATAACCTATTGCGGTTTTATTTACAGATAATTGATCTTGCCAGAGAAGGAGATCAGCATGAGCCGGAAGGTACTCATCGTTGCCTTGGTTGTCTCTTTTATCGCGATTGTTTTTAGCGTTCAAACTGCTTTGGCGCACACAACCATTCATGTTGGAAATTATGATGTCGAGATTGGCTGGGTGGACGAGCCGCCCATTGTCGGCCAGCGTAACGCAATCGTTGTGAATGTGTCGAATACAACGAACGCGAGCGCACAGGTTGATATTTCAAAATTAACTGTTGATGTCACATACGGCGGACAGACGAAAACGCTCACGCTCCAGCCGTTGAGCGAGGACACGACCAACCAGTACATTGCTCCAATTCTTCCGACGATTCCAGGGCAATACACGGTTCAATTGCGCGGCCAGCTTGACGCTACAAATATCAGTCAGGATGTGACGCCGGAAGAGGTTGTCACCGACGATACCCTGGCTTTTCCCAATGTGAATACCTCTCAACAAAGTTCTTCAGTGAACTGGAGCGAATGGTTGTCCATCGCTGGCGGAATGGCAGGTTTGGCGGGATTGATTCTGGCTATATTCGCCCTCCGAAAGAATCGCCAATAAAGCAAGGCGGGCAAGACAATCTGCTCTATCTTTGATTCCCCTTATGCGAATCCGAAAAAGACTTTTATTTGGCTTTCTCGCTGTTTTCGTTTATTGCGCCGGGGCTGTTGTTCCAGCCTATGCACACGCACTGCTGGTGCGTTCCAATCCTGCGCCCAACGCGGATTTGCCTGCGGCTCCCGCGCAGGTTGAACTTTTTTTCAGCGAGCCGGTTACTTCGGGCCTGAGCACGGTTTCGGTGTTGGATTCGAATGGCAGGGCGGTTGACTTGGGCGATGTGCGCGTCGACCCGACCGACCCTACGCGCATGACGGTTTCGCTCGGTTCTCTTCAGGACGGAGTGTATACCGTTGCGTGGAAGGCAATATCCGCCATAGACGGCCATCTCACCAGCGGATCGTTCCCATTTGCAATTGGAAACGTGAGCGCCGCGGCGCTGGCGGCTCAAGTTCCCAAGACCAGTTCGCAACTTCCGCTCAGCGCGCTGATCTCGAAATGGCTGTTGCTGGCTTCGCTGGCGCTGATCGTTGGCCAGGTATCTTTTGTCGTTTTTATCTGGCATCCAATGATCAAAGAATCGAACGCGTCGTTAGGAGCGGAAATTCAGGAACCGCTGATTTGGAAATCCTTTTCCCAATTCGCCCTGATTGGACTCTTGGCGGGAGTAGGGTTGGGCGTTCTTGCCGAAGCAGGGCAGGCAAGCGGAAACGAGTTGGCGTGGCCGTGGTCGCAGGATGCGGGCCGCGTGATGCTGGATTCGCGCCTCGGCGTGATCTGGCTGATTCGCCTTGGGCTGGCGTTCCTGCTTGTCTGGCTGGTCAAAAGCCGCGAGTCCGGGTGGAAGCGGTGGGCCATTTTCGCGGCGGGATTGGCGTCGCTCTTTAGCATCAGCCTCACAGCCCATGCCGCCACCGAAGCGAGTCCCGCCGTTCCGACCGTCAGCGATTGGATTCATCTTGTCGGGATGAGTTTTTGGCTGGGCGGGCTTCCGTATTTATTCACCGGTTTGCTTGCGTTGAAAAATTTGAGCGATGCGCTTCGCACAAGGCTCACCTCTATTGCCATGGATCGTTTTTCGATCATGGGAATGGCGAGCGTGGCGGCCATCGGCGCGACCGGCTTGTACGCCGCCTATTTGCGCGTCGGGTCATTCCAGGCGCTTTACACCTCGATTTATGGCGACACTCTTCTAGTTAAACAGATTTTTGTCGGCTTGCTTTTGGCTTTTGCCGCAATGAATTTGTTATATATTGCACCGCGTTTGAAGAAGGCCCGTTTGAAGGGCGCAAGCAATGTTGATCTTGTGAGGCATTTTGGCGGCATGGTGTTAGCAGAGATTATTTTGGGAGGTCTGCTTTTGGCGAACGTCAGTGTGTTGACGTATTTACCGCCGGCCAGGATCATCCCGCCATCCTATGATTTGAACGGATCTGCTAACGCGGACGACCTGCGCGTCAACGTAAAGATTTCTCCCGGGCTGGTCGGGCAAAATACGTTCACGGTCAACCTGACGTCAAACGGACAGCCGGTGGAGGCGGTCAAGGAAGTGTTGCTGCGCTTCACGCCAAGCCAGACGAATGTTTCTCCATCGGATGTGCAGTTGCTTGCAGCAGGCAACGGCAATTACAGCACGAAAGGGAGCTTCCTCAGCCTGCCCGGCAACTGGCAGGTTCAAGTCATCGTGCGGCGTGAGAATAAATTCGATGCTTACGCCAATTTCAATTTCTCTGTGCCTGCCCCAGGAGCGAGTCGTCAAAGCGCGGCCACCACGAATATTGCCGGCGGCATGATTCTTCTGGATGGATTATTGTTCATCCTTGCGATGATTCCGTTACAAGGCAACCGCGTGGTTCGGTTGAGCGCCGGCGGATTGTTTTCGCTGGTGTTTATTGCAACTGGAATCTTTTATGCAACGCGTCCGGTTGCTTCAGCGAATAGCCAGGCAAATCCGATCGCGCCGGACGCGCAATCCATCGCGGCAGGCAAAGCGTTGTTCGAAGCGCATTGCGTTGTCTGTCACGGTGAAGATGGCAAGGGCGATGGGCCGCTCGGCTTGAGTCTGATTCCGCGCCCTGCCGATTTGACCATCCATGCCGTTCCCGGCGTCCACACCGACGCTCAGCTGTACGATTGGATCACGAATGGATTCCCCGGTTCGGCCATGCCTGCCTGGCGGAATCAGTTGTCGGACACCGATCGCTGGAACCTGGTTAACTTCATCCGCACCTTTGCGCCCAAACAGAATTAGGAACTCACCTTGTGCCGTAGCGCGAGGCTTCTCTCGCATTTTCATGAATGTCGTACCCACGGGAAAACTGCGCAACATCCTTTAGGAAATCAGCGAATGATAAAGAAAATTTTGTTTTATTCGGTTTTGACTCTGTCGATTCTTTTGAGCGGCTGTTCGATTGATATTTCGCAATCGGCGGCGCCCACAGCAACGGTAGAGTCATCCCCTGCGCCCGCGGCACAGCCGCCAAGCCCGGCAGGCTCCGGGCCAAACATTGGCAACCCGTCATTGCCGGCGAGTCAGATTCCCGTTACATGGGCAAATTTAAATCTGAGCGGCAAATTGGTTTATATGAGTTCAAAGCAAACCCAAAGCGCGCCGATTATGAGCGTCCAGGCGATTGATCTTTCAACCGGGCGGATCACGACGATTTTTCAAGCCCCCAGCGGCGCGTGGATTGATTTTGTCAGCGTTTCGCCCGACGAAAAACAGTTGCTGATGGCTTACCTGCCGCCGCGCGATCCAAATTCCGCAAACAGCGCGGCGCAGCAGGCTCTATACACGATGCCAACAGACGGTTCCAGGCCGCCGCAGATTTTGTTTGCGCCGCCATCGGGCAACGATCAATATTACGAGCCGGTTTGGTCGCCGGATGGAAAATATATTTACTTTGCCCACGTGGATTATGGCGCGCCCCCGAAAGTCGCCGGACAGCATTATCCGAGTTATGAAATACTTCGCGTGACTTATCCGTTGAGCGGTCAGCCGCAGAAGGTGGCGGACGGCGCGTACTGGCCGCGCCTCTCCGCTGACGGCGCCCGCCTCGCCTACGTCACGCTGGATCCGGTGGACGGATCAAACAAACTCTATGTCGCCAACGCCGATGGCTCGGGAGCGTATCAGGTGGCGTTGACCGGCTTGTATGTTCCGCAAATCATTGACGCGCCCTTCTTCACGCCCGGCGATAAATCCATACTTTATAGCGCCGTATCTCCCACACAATCATCCCGGCCGAATTGGGTTGATCGTTTATTCGGAATCACAACGGCTTTTGCCCATACCGTTCCCTCCGATTGGTGGTCCGTGCCGATTGGCGGCGGCACGCCAACGCAGTTGACTCATATTGCGGCGGTCGGTTTGTATGCGAGTCTTTCGCCGGATAAACAGCATATTGCAAGTTATAGCGGCAGGGGAGTGTTTGTCATGAATCCAGACGGCACGGGTTCGACCACGATTGTCCCCGATGTCGGCGGGCTGGCCGGCACTGTGAGTTGGATACCCTGAAATCGGATTATCTTCCGACCAACACCATAAATCCCGGCACGGACTCGCCCCCGACTGTTGCCGGCCCGGCCATATCGCTCAAGTTGCCGGCAATCTTCTTTTTGTATTGGAGATCATAGTAACTATTTATTTTTGGAGGCAGTTTTCCGTTTGTAGATAATATGACCGTGAACATCGGCGCAAGGATTTTTGCGAGAATGCCATCCTGCTGAAGTCTCGAATTGACGTTCGTCGTGCTGACGATGTATTCGAGCGTTCCGTCTTTTGCAAAGATTTTGACTTTATCGCCATTGGTCAAAGTGTAAATCGAAGCGTCCGCCGCCGGGTCGAGAAATCTGTCTTTCACCAGCCACACGCGGACGCCCTTGTTTAAAGTCCACGTGTACGTCTGCGAATCTCCCGGCGCTTGAAACTGGATGATTTGATTCCCCTGATTGATATTTTCCAATAAGGCTGTCACCGCCTGATAGGAATTCTTTTGATTCAAATCAATTCCAAAATGAAGCGCCAGCTCGATTTCCAGCATGGATGAAAACGATACCAATCGCAAACGATCCGTCGGATAAAAGCTCGATAGATCCGTATGGATGAGATTTTGATTCCAATTCAATGCCGGGTCCGTTTCGACGATCAGGGGCAGAAGATCAAGTCCGCCGGGAGTTGAATAGAATGCGATGCTGTGATCAATGAGAAAGATGCCTTCGGGCGGGGAATGCAATTCCATCCACATGCCGAGTTCCTGCGAATAGACGAGCGTCCCGCCGTCTGCGTTTGTTTTTGTGTATTGCATTAACAGCATATCGCTTCCGGTTGCATCTGACGGCCTCGGCCCCAGCAGAGGGATGGATGTCGCCGTCGGCGTGATGGGTTCCAAAGTCTGGGTCGGAGGCGCATATTTGTACGGGACAAGCGTCTGTGTCGGCGCGGCGGTTGGAAATGGCGTGGATGGACTGCAAGCCTGCGTCCCCAAAAGAACCGCGATCCAAAGAAGCAGTTTTACGGATTTCAAGTGTTTGATGATTCCCCCGACAACTTGCTCGTCAATTTCTTCAAGGCGCTGTTCTGCATTTTGTTTAGCATGTTCAATGCCCAGCCTTGATTTCCGAGCCAGCCGATAACAGCGGCTTGAATGACATCGAATCCTTTTGCCGTTTCCGGCAAGGGCATGGCTGGACCGAAATCTACAGTGCGTTTGTCGAGTTGAAAGACATAAGATGAAATTTGCTTTACCTTTGGACGGGCTTCAAGGAATTTTCGCAAGTCTTCCCGTTCGCCGCGCCTCAGCCATTGCGGCAAATCGGATGTCGCTTTGAATCCGCAGACCGAAGCCAAATCCTGAAGCATGGATTTCTGTCCCGCGTTCAACGAGCATTCCCTGGCGCGGAAATAAACCACATCCGGGTCCGGCTGCACAAGCGGACTCAACCACAAGCGATGGACCGTCGTGCGGATGGCGTTTCTCGTTCCGGGCGTTGCCAGGTTGTAAAGCAAGATGTCGCGTTTGCTTTCCCATTCGGCGGCGACATCGGGGCCGACGCGCAGCGCATTGCACAGACCCAAAGAGGGCAGAATCGGCGCGCCGCAGGCGAGGAAATAGGCGTCATCGCCCATGGCTTTTCTCATCGCCTCCAAACCTTGACGATAAGCGGCTTCGCGCAAAATATCCTGCCGCCGCCTCCCGGGCAGAGCGCCGGCGTAAAGAAAGTCGAGTTTTAGATAATCAAAGCCCCAGGCGCGGACGCGCTTCATCAGCGCGGTCAGCCATTCGAGCGCCGAAGGATGTGTCGTGTCCAGCGCATAAAGTTGTTCGCCCCAGTTGAATCCCGCTGAGACGTATCGTCCGCCTTCGCCGCGCAAAAACCAATCGGGATGTTCGCGAAAAAGCTTTGACGACTTGACCGCGATCAACGGCGCAAGCCACAATCCCGCTTTGCGTCCCGTGGATTTGATTTTTTCCGCCAGCGCGCTCATGCCTGAGGAAAATTTGGAATTCGCTTCCCAGTCGCCGACGGAAATTTGCCAGCCGTCATCCACTTGCAAGATGTCAAAAGGCAGATCGCCGAGATCGTCGAAAATTCGGCAGAGTAATTTTTCATCAATGGCGGTATACAAACTGTACCACGAACACCAAACGCGCGGCGCAGGCTTGTTTGTTTTTGTTCCGAACCGTTTGCCTAATTCGCGTGCATAACTTGAAAATACCGCATCTTCCCGGCCGTGCGTTATGAACCACCCTCCGTT